>NZ_JAURXB010000123.1 GCF_030654605.1 Bradyrhizobium sp. | reverse complement strand
CGGGCCAGCAGTTGCCCGGCGGTGACGGTATCGCCGGGCTCCGCCAGCACCTCCGCCACCTTCAGCCCCGGCCGCTCCGAGCGCACCGAGGTCTCCTCCCGCGGAATCAGGATGCCGGACACCTCGACGATATTGTTGAAGCAAGCTTTTGCGGCCTTGATCACGGTGACCGCGGCGCCCTTGGGCGCGCCCTCGGGCGGCTCGTCCGCGGCGAGCGCGGGGGAGGCGAGGAGGAGGAGGGCGGCGAGGAGGGTGGGGAAATGATTCATCGGCAATGATCCCGGTTCGGGGGATATCGATATCAGACGGGGGGCTGAGGGGCCAAGTGCCAACCAGCGGATCATGTTCTCTCCTTTGGCGCTCGCCGGGCCTCAGCCCGGGCACTGCGGCTCGAAACCTCCTTGAACCAGCTGCGTGTCTGAAACCACGCTGCTATTTTGTCAGCAACGGCGTCTGCGCCCTGTTCCTTGACCGAGCATTCCCAGACGATAGCGACCCTCCAGCCAAGCTTTCGCAAGGCTTCCACGTTTCGTTTGTCGCGCTTGATGGTGTCTCCGAACTTCGCCCTCCAGAAGGGCACGTTGGAAGCCGGCTTGGTGCAAAATGCGCAGTGCTGGTGTCTGTGCCAGAAGCAGCCTCGAATCTCGACGATTGCATTGTGTCTTGGCAAGACGATGTCTGGACGCCCGGGAAGCCCCGCGACATGCAGACGGTATCGCAACCCCCGACGGTGCAGCGCGCTCCTCAGGCCTATTTCGGGTTTGGTGTCCTTGCCGCGGATTCCGGACATCATCCTTGAGCGGGTTATTTTGTCGACAACGTCGATCATTTGATCTTTCCCTTGGCGTCCGCGGCCGGTTTGCTTGATTATAGTTCGAACCGCTCGAGAACCTTAGATGAGTACCGAATTTGCCATAGTTGATTTGTTCGCGGGCCCAGGCGGCCTGGCCGAAGGCTTTTCAAGCATTCGCAACAAGGATGGCTCCCACCCATTTCAAATCGCGCTTTCGGTAGAGAAAGAGGATTCAGCGTTCGAGACGCTTCGGTTCCGAAGTTTTTTTCGTCAGTTCAATGGCTCACCTCCCGCGGACTATTACCGTTTTCTCAATGGCGAGATTCCTGAGCCCGACTGGAGCGCCCTTTTTCCAGTTGAATGGAAACACGCCTGCCTGGAAACTGTGAAGCTCGAGCTGGGCTCACCAGTAGCGACCCGGGAAATCGACGCGCGCCTCGCGCAAATCACCGCGAACTATCGCAGCAATGTCATTCTGATTGGAGGTCCACCTTGCCAAGCCTACTCCCTCGTGGGAAGGGCCCGCAACAAAGGCACTGTAGGTTACGAAGCCAGCGCGGACCATCGGCATTTCCTCTACAAGGAATACATCAGGATCCTGCAAGCGCTGATGCCTGCTGTCTTCGTGATGGAAAACGTGAAGGGCCTTCTGTCGTCCTCTGTTGATGGAGAGCGTGTATTCGATCAGGTTCTTGGCGATCTACGCCGGGTTGGCGGCGGCTCATACCGACTTGTTCCCCTGGCGCCGCGCTCAGGTCAGTCTTTTTTCGCCGGTATGATTCATCCGCCTGCCGCAGATTTTGTGGTGCGCGCGGAAGATCACGGAATTCCACAATCACGGCACCGCATCATCATTGTTGGCATCCGTGCTGATATCGCTGCGGGACTGGACGACAGTCAAATCAATGCTGCGCTGCTCCCGCGATCCGAATCCCCTGTGATGGTACAGCAAATACTAAAGGGAATGCCCAAGCTTAGAAGCGGCCTAAGCAAGGAAAACGACAGCGAGCAGATTTGGAAATCTGAAACGTCTCGAATCATGCGCGATGTTTCAAAGGCAGCAATCGAGCTTTCCGACGACGACAAGAAAGCGTTCAGGGCTCTCGGAAAGAATGTCGCGGGAGGATTGTCAGCGGCGAAAAAGACTTATCGACGCTTCGGAGGGGCTTATGCGAAGGTGCCAGCTTCCTGCCCAAATGAACTGAAGCAATGGTTGATAGACCGGAGGCTCAAGGTCTTTCCAAACAACGAAACGCGCGGACACATGCTGGCCGATCTGGGCCGTTATTTCTATGCCGCATTGTACGGCCGTATCGTAGGTGTGTCGCCAAAGGCAAAGGACTTCCCGCGAGAACTTGCGCCGGATCATCGCAACTGGAAGACCGGAAAATTTGCAGACCGCTTCCGGGTTCAGCTCTGGAAGAGCCCAGCAACAACCATCACCAGCCATATTTCCAAGGACGGTCATTACTTCATTCATCCCGACCCCGCCCAGTGCCGCAGCTTGACGGTCAGAGAGGCCGCGCGGCTTCAGACGTTTCCGGATAACTATTTTTTCAAAGGCAACCGAACGCAGCAATTCGTCCAAGTCGGCAACGCCGTACCCCCGTTTCTTGCGCGAAAGATTGCCTCATCGGTATATGGATTGCTTCTCGCGGGCACTGTTTCTCGCAAATTGAAAAGAGCGAGCTAGCGGGGTTATTTTTTCATTTAAAATCAGTCACTTATGCAAGAATCATTTGCGCGGCGGGCGAGATTGTCGAAATATTCTTGATACATTCATGAAATGTGTTGAACAAAAGCCGTTGGCCCGTTACACATTCTTGAAATGTTTAATGACGGGCTCAACCTATGCGTGACAAACGACTGAAATTCATTCAGCTTGCGGAGGCGCGGGTATCGCGGGCCATGAACGACATTCGGCTGATTGGCAACCTTTCCAATCGCGGCGCCTACACCTACGCTGACGATGACGTACGGAAGATTTTTAAAGCATTGCAAAAGGAATTGGATGCGGCCAAGTCGAAGTTTGGCGGCGAAGCTGGTTCCAGAGAAACTGAATTTCGATTGGGGGATTGATGCCTGACTGGAATTTCGAAGAGCGGGAACCTCGATACATTGAACAAGAGCTGACGCAACGCGATCAATTCAACAACGATGAGGTCACTCTCGCAGAAGCCATTGTGCGCGAGGTTATCCAGAATTCTGCAGATGCTGCACTGGACGACACGCCCGTCAAGGTTCGCTTCAGCATCTGTGAGATTTCGTCAGCTGATGTACAGCAGTTTCGCCAGCAGTTCGTCGCGTTGCGGCCGCATCTCATCGCATGCAAAATCAATGCGTGGGAAATCGATGAAAAGAAACCGCGAGTACTTATCATCGAGGACTTTGCAACCAAAGGTCTGACCGGTGAACCAGGGGCGCTTGATGGCGGCAATTTTCATAGCTTCTGGCGCCGCCACGGTAAATCGGGAAAGAGCGGTCGCGCAGGCGGACGTTGGGGCCTCGGAAAACTAGTTTATTCAACGTCATCGGATATCCGATGCTTCTTCGGGCTGACGGTTCAGGCAGGAACAACCAAGCCTCTCCTGATGGGGCAGGCTGTGCTCGCTAACCATGAAGTCAACAACAAGAAATATGTGGCGCACGGTTTCTGGTTCGGAAGCAGAAATTCAGACGACATGCAAATGCCTGTGACCGACGAATCTTTCATCGACGTCTTTCGAAAGCAGGTCGGTATAACGCGAACAACGCAAAGTGGTCTTTCGCTGGCAATTCCGTTCGTCAACGAAAAGATCACTGAAGATGTCATAGTGCGCGGCGTTATCGGAAATTACTATTTTCCCATTCTTGCTGGCCGGCTTGTCGTTGAAGTGGGATCTATCGTCATCGATGCGAAGAGCTTTGGCGCTGTCGCTAAGAAAGCGATGATCGGAGAAAAGGATAACCCAGATCGATATAGCTTCGTCGAGCAGGTTAGTGCCCGACTGTCGAGCGAGCCCGCGTTTGAGTCAAAGCTATCGATGACCGCAAAATCGCTCGAAGCCGATCAATTCGACGGCGCTCAAGTCGCAAAGATGAAGGAGGCTTACGGGCGGGGCGACCTTGTGCACGTCCGTATGCCAGTTCGCCTGCGACGCAAAGAGGGAGAGGAAAAAGAAAAGATCAGTTACGTCGATCTATTCATGAAGCCGCCACCAGAAAACTCAAAGCCGTTTGTTCTTTTCGCGCGAGGATCAATCACCGTGCCGGGTGAAGCACGCTATTTTAGCGGCGCAAATGCTTACGGAGCCTTCGTTGCTCGGCAGGAGGACATTGTAGGCTTCCTCGGTGACGCGGAAAATCCGGCTCATACAACATGGAGCGGGACGGCTGAAAAGCTGACCGCTAACTGGCGTAGTCCAGGGCCGACCCTCAAATTTCTGCGGTACGCTCTGTGGGATCTGTATACGATCGTAAGTGACCAGGGAGATCGAAAGGACGAAGACGCGCTCATCGATTTCTTCTCGCTGGTGGATCCCGCGAAATCAGAAGGCCGAAAAAAGGGCAATACCACCGGCATACCGCCGGGCCTTACGCCAAAGGAAAAGGCTTTTCGTATTCAGAAGCGAGGGCAGGGCGGATTTGCTATCGTGCCTGGACCCGGTGCTGCCAATTGGGAATTCCCGAAGTCGATTCGGGTGCGCGTCGCGTACGACGTCCTCGGCGCGAATCCGTTCAGCAAGCACAGTTCGCTGGATTTTGATTTGACCGGCAAGGATATCGACGTTGAAACCACCAACATCAACGTTACGACCCCAGAGGCTAACGTTCTCGAATTATCTGTTACGTCGCCCGAATTCCTTCTTGAGGCAAAAGGGTTCGACACGAATCGCGACCTCGTCGTGGACGCGAAGGCAAAACCATGAGTAGCGCAAAGCGACGTATCAATTCTACCGGCAGGAAAAAGATTTCGCAGGATAAGATCGACGTGCGTATTCTTTCTGTGGTTCCTGGCGAGCCCCTCAAGGCGAAGATCGGAATTGACTTTGAGTCTTTAAATCTCCCTGCGTCGGCCGCGATATCGGTGGAAGCTTATCATCGCAGCACGGCCATGCGATTTGACTGTGGCACGGTGGGGACCAAAAAGATTCCTGAGGTCCTTAGTCTCAATGAACTCGATCAGACTGGGGGTGTGCTTTTTCGTATCAAGGTGGTCGACCAGGAGGGCCAACCCGGCAAAATCCTCGCTTCGGCGGATCGAGTGCGCCCCTCCATAGAGGGAGAGCACGTGGATCGGAGAAGCATTTTTCCGGTCGATTACCGGAATCTCGGACAGGAAGTCTGGCGCGTCGATATCAACGATGATGCAGGTCCTACCTTGCTGCTTAACAGCAAGATACCGGCATTGATGCACCGGATACACGAGAACCCGCTTGTCGCTGGTGCGTTGCTACCTGCGGCTTTTCGTATCGTGCTTCTGCACATAGCCAACAATCCCTCCGAAGATGACGAAGATGGATCAGGCTGGAAGGCTGACTGGATGAGATTTTGCAGCGAAGGTCTCGGAGTCGAAGATGATCCGGATGAGCTGGAGGACGACGAAGCAAGAGACCTTTGGGTAGATGACGTTGTTCGGCGTTACTGTGAAACAAGGGACTTTGTCGAGAAGGCAAGGCAAATGGCCCCGGGATTGACCAATGGCTGATTATTTGAGGAGACTAAACGAAGCGGGGATTTCCCAATTTGCGGAATACCTCTCTGGAGGTGCAACCGGCAGTCCGCCGCTTCAGTTGCTCAGTCACCCGGACACATCGGAACCCCTCGCAGATACGATAAAGCTGGCCGACCGCGATTATCCGAATCGGTACGAGTTCGGCCGCGATCTTGCCATGCGGCTGAATTCGCTTGACCCGGCAACAATTTCCAACGACCGGGGATTGTGGACCTGGCTTGCGCTGTATCTGTTTGAGAAGCTCTGTCCGCCCGGATCAGACGGAAAACGCAAGCTCGATAAGCAGTACCGTTACATTCTGAGCAGCGACTACCGTCATTACTACCGACACCTCGTTCGCACGCCTTGGCAACTCAGTCGAGATCACGGTCCCAATTCGCGCTTCCTGCTTCTTGCGACGAGCGATGCGGCGGATCCGCTCCGTCGTCATGGTGACATTCTTGAACAACTCGGCGGGACTCAAAGTATCATCCGCAGTCGGCCGATCATCGCCGAGGCTTCTCGCCTGTACTCCGATCCAATATCAGGGCGGCCGAGAAGAGGCGCGGCCGGAAAAGGCGGCGGAAGTATCAGGCGCTTCGCGCGCGTTTTGCGTCAACTCGATCTGACTTTCGATCCAGAGCTTATGCCCCCGGGCGGTCTCAGCGCCATACTTCCGATCGAATTTAACAGTTGGAAGAAAAGTGTGGCAAAAGCTGTTCACTCGTCAACTATCACTACGACATCGACGACTCCACCATGATTGCTTGAGAGCGATCGCTGTGCTCACATTGCGGCGGTCGTTGCGCAGCTCGCTGACGTGCCTGCGCTGCAAGCTCATGGCTTCCCCCAACGCGCCTTGCGTCAGGCCGCGCCTCTATAAATTCCTCGACCAGGAATCCGCCAATCGTCGCCGGCTTGTGTTTTGTCATCAACATGGCTTGCCCAAATCCTATTGCCTGGCTTCTATGACGCTGGTTACCTGACCGGGTAACATCCCATCTCAAAAAGAGGACCCCCGCCATGCCCGCCACCTACGACTACATCATCGTCGGGGCGGGCTCGGCCGGCGCCGTGGTCGCCAGCCGCCTCAGCGAGAGCGGCGCCTACACCGTGCTGCTGCTGGAAGCCGGCACCAAAGGCTCCAGTCATTTCTGGGCGCGCGTCCCCGTCGGCACCTCGAAGATGATCGACGATCCCGCGGTCAACTGGTGCTACCGGTCGGAGCCGGATGAGGGCTCGGGCGGGCGGCGCATCGATGTGCCGCGCGGCAAGATGCTGGGGGGCTCGAGTTCGATCAACGGCATGGTCTATATCCGCGGCCAGGCGCGCGATTACGATCACTGGGCCCAGCTCGGCAATCGCGGCTGGAGCTGGCAGGACGTGCTGCCGATCTTCAAGCGGATGGAGCGTTACGCCGGCGGCTCCGATGAATTTCGCGGCCGCGACGGCCTGCTGCGGGTCACCGATACGCCGCGCAACAAGCTGCCGCTGCTGGAGAAGATTATCGAGGCCGCCGGCCGCATCGGGCTGCCGTTCAATCCGGACCAGAACGCCGAGAGCCAGGAAGGCGTCGGCATGTCGCAGGTGACGATCGCTGGGGGGCGCCGCCAGAGCACGGCGGTCTGCTATCTCGATCCGGCGCGCGGGCGGCCGAACCTCGCGATCGAGCAGGGCGCGCTGGCCGAGACGCTGGTGCTGGAAGGCAAGCGCTGCGTCGGCGTGCGCTATTCCGTCGAAGGCGTGCGGCGCGAGGCGCGGGCGGCGCGCGAGGTCATCGTCTGCGGCGGCTCGGTCAATTCGCCAAAACTGCTGGAACTCTCCGGCATCGGCCAGAGCGAGCGCCTGCGCGCGCTCGGCATTGCCCCGCTGCATGAGTTGCCGGGTGTCGGCGAGAATCTGCGCGATCATTATTCGCCGCGGGTGAAGTTCGCGATTGTGGAGCGCAACCTCACTTTCAACGACAATGCGCGCGGCTGGCGTCTGGCGCGCGAAGCCCTGAAATACGCGCTGTTCGGAACAGGCTTTCTCGCCTCGACCGCGGTCCCGATCCGGATCTATTTCCGCACCCGCGAGGGACTGGAAACGCCTGACGCGACGATTTCGATCCTGCCCTTTTTGTATGAGATGGTGGGCGGCGTACGCCGCGTCGCGAAGCGGCAGGGCATCACCATGAACGTCAACGTGCTGCGTTCGCAGAGCACCGGTTCGATCCACATCGCATCACCGGACCCGGCTGTACCGCCCGCCATCCGCTTCAACTTCCTGTCCACCGAGCACGACCGCGCCGGCGTCATCGCCGCGATCCGCAAGGGCCGCGAACTGATGGCGACCTCGCCGCTCAAGGAGATCACCGGCGAGGAAATCGCGCCCGGCGCGCAGGTTCAGAGCGACGCCGACATGCTGGAATGGGTGCGCCACAACGCCGAAACCACCTTCCATCCCGTCGGCACCTGCAAGATGGGCTCCGACGCCATGGCCGTGGTCGACAGCGAATTGCGGGTGCACGGCATCGAAGCCCTGCGGGTGGCGGATGCGTCGATCATGCCGATGTTGATCTCGGGCAATACCAACGCGCCGGCGATCATGATCGGCGAGAAATGCGCGGAGATGGTGCTGGCCTCGGCAGCCGCGCGGCAGGCGGCGGCGTAGGTACGGCCTGACGTACTATATCTTGGGGTGGAACGAGCGCCGCCCGTCTAGCCATTCTGTACATGGGGTTGTTTTCGACATTTTTGCTTTGAGGCGCTCCCGGCGCCACACCCTCGCCGTCGTCCCTGCGAAAGCAGGGACCCATACGCCGTGTCGCCTGTTGTGAAAGTTGCTGTTGGAGGGCTTCGCGCAACCGCTGACCCCTGTGATTATGGGTCCCTGCGTTCGCAGGGACGACAGCTAGGGGTGTCGCCTACACCGGCTGCTGCCGCCGCCGCGGCGCATCGGCCGTCTCCGCCGCCGCCGCCTCATCCTCCCCGCGCCAGCGCAAAATCTCCACTGCCAGGATCGGATGATTGAATCCCTTCAGCGTCAGGTCCTCCAGCTGGCGGCCTTCCACCCATGGCTCGACCATGCCGAACACGCGCTGGCTGACCACGATCTGACCGGCCTTGGCTTCGTCGCACAGCCGCGAGGCCAGGTTGGTGACGCTGCCGATCGCGGCGTATTCGAGCCGCTGCTCGAAGCCGATCTGGCCGAGCGTGGCATAGCCGAGCGCGATGCCGACGCCGAAGCCGAGGCTGTGGCCGCGGTTGCGCCATTTCTGGGTCAGCACCGCGATGGCGTCGCGCATCTCCACCGCCATCTTCACGGCGCGCTGCACGTGGTCCGGAAACTGGATCGGCGCGTTGAACAGGATCATCACGCCATCGCCGGCATAGCGGTCGAGCGTGCCCTCGTAGCGGAAGATCAGCTCGCCGAGTGCGGCGTGATATTCGCGCAGCACGTTCATCGCCTCTTCCGGCTCGGTGGCTTCGGTGAAGGCCGTGAAGCCGCGCAGATCGCAGAACACCACCGTGACCTCGCGGCGATGGCTGTCGAGCAGCGAATCATGGCCATCGGAGGAGGCGATCAGCTGCGCCACCTGCGGCGGCAGGAAACGCTCCAGCCGCCGGATGCGCTCGATCTCGCCCAATTGTTTCTCGACCCGCTCCTCCAGCGACCTGTTCCAGTTCTTCAGCTCGTCGGTCTGTTCCTGCAGTTTTGCGGCCTGCTGCTGCACGGTGGAGTGCGCGGTCGCGAGTTCGCGGCCCTTGGCGTCGACTTCCGAAAACAGCCGCGCATTGCGCATCGCCAGCACCGATTGATGCGCGAAGGTCTTCATCAGCCCGATCAGGTCGGGCGAAAACTCGCCGGCCATTTTGCGCAACACCACCAGCGAGCCCAGGATGCCCTTCTGGTCGACCAGCGGCACCACCAGCACCGAATGGAAGCCGGCCTCCAGCACGACATCACGCAGCCGGTTCCCGGCGGCGCCGGCCAGATCGGGGATCGCGATCGGCTCGCCTTGCGCCGCGGCCGCGCCGAGCACGCTGTCGGCCTCGTCGATGACGAGATGGTTGCCTCCGGCCGCCTTGTCGATGCCGATCGCCTCGGTGAGGTTGAACTGATGTTCTGCCGCGTCGTGGCCGTAGATCAGCACCGCGTCGGCATGGGTGATCTCCAGCGCGCGCGCCGCCACCGTCGGCAGCACCGCGTTGAGGTCGAGCGAGGAGGCCACCGCGCGGCCGACTTCCTCCAGCACCTTGAGTTCGTTGATCGAGCGCGCCAGATCCCGCGTCCGCGCCTCGACCTTGGATTCGAGGCCGGCATAGGTTTCCTGCAGCTGGCCGGCCATGCTGTTGAACTGGTCGGACAATTCCTCCAGCTCGTCCCTGGTGCGCACCTCGATGCGATGGCTGAAATCGCCGGCGCCGAGCCGCCTTGCGCCTGCGCGCAGCGCGGTGATCGGGATCAGCATCCGCCGCGCCAGCACGGTGCCGGCGAGGATAGCGACCACGAGGCCGAGCCCGATCAACAGCGCGCTGCGCACCAGCTGGTCGCGGATCGGCGCCAGCGCCAGCGCGGTCGGCTGCTCGAACAGCGCATGCCAGCCGAGTTTCGGCAACGCGCTCGATGCCGTCAGCACCCTCTCGCCGTCGAAGCCGGTGCCGGAGGTGAGCGGCACGCCGTCCGGCTTCAGGAGGGCCGCGACCTGCGGCAGCGCGGCGAGTTCGTTGCCGACCTCCGGGCCCTTCGAGCCCGCCAGCACCTGGCCGCGCGCATCGACCACATAGGCGTAGCCGACCTTGCCGATCTGGGCCTCGCCGAGGAAATCGTTGAGAAAGCGCAAATCGATCTCGGCCAGCGTGACGCCGGCGTTGACGCCGGAATGCGACACCGCGATCGACATGAACGGGCGGGAGCCGACGAAATAGGCCGGCGCGAAGGTGACGCCCTTGGCGTTGGTCTCGATGAATCTGATATCGCGGGCGAAGTCGCCGCCGCCGTCGGTCACCACCTGGGTGCGCGACATCCGCAGCAATTCGCGGCCGCTGCCGCTGATGAAGGTGAGCTGGCTCACCGCCGGCAGCTGGTTCAACAGCTGCGCATAATCGGCGCGGCGCTGCTGCAGGGTGCGATCGAGGTTCGCCGCCGTCGCACTGGCGCGCGTCACCCAGCTGATCTGCCGCTCCAGTTCATAGATCGACTGCTCGATCCGCCGCGCGGTGGCTTCCGCCTTCTCGCCCATGGCCTCGACCAGCGCGACGCGCGTACCGCGATAGCTGATCCAGGTCTCCATCGCGCCGTTGACGGCGAGCACGAACACCACCAGCCCGACCAGCGAGACGACGTATTTGGCGAACAGCCCTTCGCGCAGAAACCAGGTTTTGTCCTTGACCGCGCTCATCCAGACCCTCGTGCGCCGTCCCCCTCTGAGGTTCGCGCCCAGCCGGCCCTGTCTAGCACAATTTGGCGGGCCCGGACCGAAGCGCCGCCGGCATGGTTAGCCGCGATTTTGGGCAGTTTGAGTATGAACCACCCCCGTCATGGCCGGGCTTGACCCGGCCATCCAAGCCTTTCTTGTTTCCGATGAGCGGAAGGAAGACGTGGATGCCCGGGTCAAGCCCGGGCATGACGGGTCTTCCTTCACCGGTTGAACAGCTGCCGCAGCACGTCGTTCATCGCAGGGCTGTCCTGAATGCCGTCCGGAATCGTCTCGTTTGGCGCCGCAGGGGCCGGCGGTATCGACGGCACCGGAGAGGCCGGCGCGGCGAGGCTGCGGCCCTGGCTCGGCCGTTGCGCCGGCGCCGGCTGGCCAATTCCCTGTTGCCCCAATCCGCCTTGGCCAATCCCTCCCTGGGCAATTCCTCCCTGGCCCAGCCCCTGCTGGATCAAATTCCCCAGGGTCTCGCCGAGCTTGCCGCCGAGCAGGTCGTTCAATCCGCCTCCGGCCGCAGGTGCCCCGCCGCCGGTCCCGGGTCCGGCACCCGCTGCGCCGCCGCCTTGCGCGCCGCTCAGTCCGCCGAGCAACGCGTCCAGTCCGCCGCCGTCCTTGCCGAACAGGCCCTTGCCCATCTCCTTCAGCTTGGCATAGGCCGCATCGGGATTGTCGAGCATGCCGGCCATGTCGGGATAGATGCGCGGCTCGGACCACGGCCCGTCGATCATCACGGGAATGCCGAGCCCGACCGGATCGGCGGTGCGGCCCTGGCCCTGGGTGGTCAGGACCAGCTTCGGCTCGACCCGGAACGCGATCTGCTTGGTGCCGAGGTCGATGGTGCCGATGCCGGTCATCTTCACCAGCGGGCCGACCAGGTTGAGATCGGTAGTGGCGGCCTGGCCCTTGTCGATCTTGAACGAGGCCGACAGCTGGCTGAGGTCGGTGACCTGGTCTGGCCCTTCCTGCCAGCCCGACAGCGTGCCCGAGGTCAGCGAGCGGACCATCTTGGCGACGTTGAGCCCGCGGATGGCGCCGTCCTGGAACACCGTGAACATCGTGCCGTTGAGGTTGGACATGATGGCGCGTGGGCTGTTCCCGGTCGAGCGCACGGCGATTTTCGCCTGCATCTTGCCGTCCAGCTTGTCGAAATCGGCAACGCTGCTCAGCAGCGGCAGCGCGCGGACGCCGGCAAGGTCGCTGCGCAGCGCGAAGCTCGGCTCGGCCGCCGACGCGTCCGCGGTGATCTCGCCGCTGGCCTGGCCGCCATAGGCGCCGAGATTGGAAAACCGCACCTTGAGCACGCCGCTGCCGAGCGTGGCGTCGATCGCGGCCGGCACGAATTGCGCGCCGCCCACTTTGAGCTCGGCGGCGGAAGCGCGCACCTGCGCGTCGATATAATTCAATCCGCTGACGTCGAAGGTCGCGTTGCTCCAGGGCTGCGCGCCCGAGGCGCCGCGCGGCGTGGCGCCGCCGAGGTCGAGCCGCTGGAAATCGAGATCGAGTTTGACCAGCGGCTTGCTGGCGAGATCGACCGAGGCCCAGCCGTTGAACGCGGCGTCGCCGAGCGTGCCCGACAGGCCGTTGATCATCACGGTCGAGCCGTTGAGCCGCACCTCGGCCTTGGCCGACACCGTCGCCTGCAGCTGGCCGGGCGCGTCGAGCACGATTTCGACGGGAATGTTCTGCCGCTCCAGCGGCGGCACCGGAGCGGTGGCGTTGATGTCGAATTTGAGCGGACGATCGCCGGCTTTGGCGCTGCCGGTGATCCTGACCTTGCGGTCGGCGCCGATTCTGGCTTCGGCGTCGATGCTTTCGATGCGATTTTCCACGCGGTCGCGCAAATTGGAAAACACCACCGTGCCATCCGTCACCTTGATGCGATCGATCGCGGCCTTGTCGGCGCCACCGGGAGGCGACGCGGGCCTCGCCGATGAGATCAGCTGTCCCGTGCGTTCGCGCAGCAGCGGCACGTGCAGCACCGGCTTCCTGACGACGAGTTCGGTGACCTGCGGGCGGCCCGACCACAGGCTCGCCAGCGTCACGTCGGCCTGCACGCTGCCGACGGTGACGCGGCTGGAGCCGTCGCGGTCTTTCGGGTCCTGCAGCGTGACGTCGTTCAGCGTCACATTGAGCGACGGCCAGATCCCGATCTTGCTGGCGCCCGCAATGGTGAGCCGGTAGCCGGTTTCGCGCTCGACCCGCGCCTGGATTTCCGACGTCAGGAAACCCGAGGGCGCGCCGACGATCAGCAGCAAGCCGGCCACCACGATCACGGCGACAATGGCGGCCCCGGCGAATTTCAGTACTCTCATGTCGTCATTCCAGACCGGCCAGCCGCATGCGAATTCAGCCCGGCCGTATCGGCGCGGACCCTTGTCCCCCAAGCTTATCCCGAAGAGGAAACCGCTCAAAGCCAGCAAAAATAATCCGGAGGTGCTGCAAAGATATGTGACTTATGACACACTTCGGGGCGGGCAAACCTTGCTAACGCCCATCTGACGATCTCGCATCCTCGCTGGAAGGCATTGCAATGAGTAAAGCGGCCGAATTTGCGGTCATTCTGAAGATGAATCCGATGTTCGCGGACCTGGGTCCCGACGAATTGCAGCGGATCTCCAGCCTCTGCCACACCCAGCACCTCGGGGTCGGCGAGATGCTGTTCCAGAAGGGCGACGCCGGCGACGCCCTGTTCGGGGTCCGCCGCGGCCAGATCCGGATCGAGACCGGCGCCTCTGACGGCAGCCGCCTGACCCTGAATTTCCTCGGCCCCGGCGATCTGTTCGGCGAGGTCGCGGTGCTCGACGGCCAGAGCCGCACGGCGGATGCCACCGCCGGCGAGCCGACCGAATTGTTCGTGCTGCGGCGCGAGGATTTCCTGGCCCATCTCGAGCGCGAGCCCCGCGTCGCGGTCAAGCTGATCATGCTGCTGTGCCAGCGCATCCGCTGGATGAGCGAGCGGATGGAGGAATCCATGCTGCAGCCGCTGCCGGTGCGGCTGGCCCGCCGGCTCTGCGCGCTGTCGTCGGATTTCGGTTCCGAGGTGCACATCTCGCAGGAGCAACTCGGCGTGTTCGTCGGCGCCGCCCGCGAAAGCGTCAACCGCCAGCTGCAGCTGTGGCGCAAGGACGGCATCCTGGACCTGCAGCGCGGCCGAATCCTGCTTCAGAACATGACCAAGCTGACGGCAGTGGCGCGGAACGACTAGAACCGGCCGAAAACGCTGTGCATGGCGACGGAACCATACCGCCAGAGCCGGGTTTCCCAAGGTTGGGGTTGGCCGGGGAGAATTCTATGCAAGGGAGTGGGCGGTTCGACGCGTCATTGTCCGACGATGGACGCTACCGCATGCTGATCGAGGCCATCACCGACTACGCGATCTATATGCTTGATTCCAACGGCATCGTGTCGAGCTGGAACCCGGGCGCGCGGCGCTTCAAGGGCTACGAAGCCTCCGAAATCGTGGGCGAACATTTCTCGCGCTTCTACACCGAGGCCGATCGCGCGGCGGGATTGCCGCAAAGGGCGCTGGAGACGGCGGCCCACGAAGGAAAATTCGAGAACGAAGGATGGCGTATCCGCAAGGATGGCACCCGGTTCTGGGCCTATGTCGTCATCGATCCCATCAGGGATGGTTCCGGTAATGTCGTCGGCTACGCCAAGATCACGCGCGACCTGACCGAGCGCCGACTGGCCGAGGAACAGCTCAGGCGAAGCGAGGAGCAGTTCAAGCGTCTCATTCAGGGCGTCACCGATTACGCGATCTACATGCTGACGCCGGAGGGCCTCGTGTCGAGCTGGAACGCGGGTGCCGAGCGGATCAAGGGCTACGAGGCCTCCGAAATCATCGGGCAGCATTTCTCCCGGTTTTATATCGAGCAGGACCAGCGCGCGGGAGCCCCGCAAGCCGCGCTCGAAACGGCTGCGCGCGACGGCAGGTTCGAAAAGGAAGGCTGGCGCCAGCGCAAGGACGGCAGCAAATTCATGGCCAGCGTCGTCATCGATCCGATCCGCGCCGACGATGGAACATTGCTGGGCTTCGCCAAGATCACCCGCGACATTACCGAGCGCAGAAAGTCCGAGCGCGCGCTGCAGGAGACCCGCGAAGCCCTGTTCCAGTCGCAGAAAATGGACGCGATCGGACAGCTCACCGGCGGCGTCGCGCATGATTTCAACAATCTGCTGATGGCGGTGCTGGGCAGCCTCGAACTGCTGCGCAAGCGTCTTCCCGACGATCCCAAGACGTTACGTCTGGTGGACAACGCCATGCACGCCGCCCAGCGCGGCGCCGGATTGACGCAGCGGATGCTGGCCTTCGCGCGCCGGCAGGAGCTCAATCCGGTGGCGCTCGACGTCTCGGAGCTCGTTCGCGGCATGACCGATCTGCTGCACAGTTCGCTCGGCGCCACCGCGCAGATCAGGATGGAGTTCGCCTCCGGGCTGAACAGGATTCTCGCCGATCCGAACCAGCTGGAACTGGCCATCCTCAATCTCGCCGTCAATGCGCGGGACGCGATGCCGAAAGGCGGCTTGATCGTCATCACCGCGAAGGAGGAGACCATCGCCGGCGCGCCGGACCTGAAGGACGGAGTTTATGTCTGTCTGTCGGTGACCGACAACGGGTGCGGAATGGACGAAGCGACGCGCCGGCGGGCGCTGGAGCCCTTCTTCACCACCAAGGGCATCGGCAAGGGCACAGGACTGGGGCTGTCGATGGTTCATGGCATGATCCAGCAGTCCGGCGGCAAGTTCATGCTCAGGAGCAGCAAGGGCGCCGGCACCACGGCTGAGCTCTGGCTTCCGGTAGCGGACGGTCCCGACCATGTTCAGAACGAAGCCGCCTCGAGGCCATCAAATGGAAAGGAAGGTCCCCTCCTGATCCTCGCGGTGGATGACGATGCGCTGGTGCTGCTCAATACCGCGGCCATGCTGGAAGACCTCGGCCACACCGTGCTGGAGGCGGTCTCCGGCAAGGACGCCCTCGACATCATCCGGCGTGACGACACCATCGACCTCGTGATCACCGACCAGGCCATGCCGCACATGACGGGCTCGGATCTCGCCGCCGCCATCAGGGCGGAGAAACCCCATCTGCCGATCATCCTGGCGACCGGATTCGCCGAGCTGCCGCCCGGCGCGGATGAAGGCCTGCCCAAGCTGTCGAAGCCGTTCCTGCAGCAGCAGCTGGCGGATGTTATCGCGAAGACGGTGGCGGTGTGAGGGGGAACACCGTTATGCCGCAGTGCCGAACGGGTTCGACGTTCAGGCTGCTTCCGGGACGTAGTGCAGGGTGAGCAGTTCCGCGCGGGGGCAAGGCGCGATAGCATAGGCGCGACCTTGCTCGTCGCTGAATTCCACCAGCGAAGTTCTGGCGTCGAGCTGCTCAACGACGGTGCCGACTTGCCCACGTGCAAGTCGCTGCGCCGGCAGATCCGTCAGCAGTGCCACTACGTCCAGGACGGACGGTCCATCGCTCTTTGCGCCGTTTGTCGTATTCATCATAGCACCCAGCAGGTGATGAAAATCGGCTGGCTTTCACCAGTCCGCACGATCCAGATTGTTCTTATCACAGCGTGCTTATCCCGTCGCCTGATTGCGGCGTCCAGACGCCAGTGAGCGCCCCATTCATCCGTTGCAACCCAGGAGGCCTCATGGGAGCGGGCGGCCTCCAACAGGATGCCCCGCAACCAGGCAGCATCGCTGCGCTGGAGGTCGAGAGCCTCACGGAATACTCGAGCTTTGTGGCGACCGCGCGGGTGTAGCGGATTGAGGCAATAGTCCTCGATCTTGCGAATATCGAGTACGGCCTGATCAGGGTTTGGCAGAAAAGTTGTCATGGCAATCGCAGGTCTTCACGATGTCACCCGCACCCAAATGCTATTCCGCCGCGGGCGAATGCGCGATGGCCGGTGGCGGCTTGTGGCCGCCGGAATGATCGCCCGGTCCGGGCTCGTTCTCGCCGCTGGAGGCCAGCAGTTTCTTGCCGAAGCGCCAGATCAGCGCGCCGAGATCGTCCATCAGGATGAACATCGCCGGCACGAACACCAGCGACAGCAAGGTCGAGAACACCAGGCCGCCGATCACCGCCAGCGCCATCGGCGAACGGAATTCGCCGCCGGCGCCGAACGCCAGTGCCGAGGGCATCATGCCGGCGGCCATCGCGATGGTGGTCATGACGATGGGGCGCGCGCGCTTGATGCCGGCGTCGATGATCGCGTGATCGCGCGGCGCGCCCTCGCGGATCGATTCGACCGCGAATTCCACCAGCATGATGGCGTTCTTGGTGACGATGCCCATCAGCATCAGGATGCCGATCCATACCGGCGTCGTCAGCTGCTTGCCGGTCAACAGCAGCGCCGCGATGGCGCCGCCGATCGATAGCGGCAGCGAGAACAGGATGGTGATCGGCTGCAGGAAGGTGCCGAACAACAACACCAGCACCGCATAGACCATCATCAGGCCGGTGGTGATCGCGGTGGCGAAACCGTCCGACAGTTCGGCCAGGCTCTCGGCGTCGCCCGAGGGGCTGACCTTGACGCCCTTGGGCAGGCTCTTCATCACCGGCAGGTCGTAGATTTTCCTGGTGGCGTCGCCGAGCGCCGCAGAGCCGACGAGATCGGCGGCCACGGTGGCCTGACGTTCCCGGTCGTAGCGGTTGATGCTGGTCGGGCCCTGATCGAGCCTGATGTCGGCGACCACGGAGAGCGGCACGCCGCCCTTTTCGCCGCGCTGGCCCAAAGGCACCCGCAACTGCTCGAGGATCTGCAGGTCGCCGCGCGCACCGTCCTCGAGCTGGACCCGGATCGGCACCAGCCGGCCGCCGGCGTCGAATTTCGCCAGCGCAGGACCGACGTCGCCGATGGTGGCGACGCGGATGGTCTGCGACAGGCTTTCCGTGGAGACGCCGAGCCTTGCCGCCAGCTCGGCGCGCGGCTGGATACGAAGTTCCGGCCGGTCGAGCGAGGTTTCCGAGATCACGTTGGAGATGATCGGAATCCGCTTCATCTGCGTCGCCAGCTCGCTGGCGACGTTGCCGACGATGTTGCTGTCGACGCCGGTGACGACCAGCGAGATCGCGCGCAGGCCGTTTTCGTCGAGGAACCAGAACCGGATGTCGGGAACGTTCTCGAGATCGCCTGATATCGCCAGCTCCAGCTCGCGCTGGGTAATCTTGCGGTCGCCTTTCGGCGTATAATTGATGATCAGCGCGGCGCGGCGCACCTCGAAGATGCCCGGGGGCACCCGGCCGCCGTCGACGAACACGCTCCTGATCTCGGGCCGCTTGCGCAGCCGCGTCACGATCTCCTCGGTGACCTTCTCGGTATAGGCGAGTTGCGACCCCGGCGGCAGCTCCATCGCCAGCAGCGAGCGCGCGGTGTCCTGCGCCGGCAGGAAGCCCTGCGGCAGCAGCGTGATGCTCCAGATCGAAACGGCGAGGGTGCCGAAGCCGGCCAGCACGGTGATGAAGTAGTGTTTCACCGACCATGTCACGAGCTTGGTATAGGTCTTCAGGATGCGGCCCGGCGGCGGGTCCTCGTGCGGATGGTCTTTCAGGAAGTAGGCGGCCAGCACCGGCGTGACGAAGCGCGCGGCCAGCAGCGAGAAGAACACCTGCACCGACACCGTGATGCCGAACTGCTTGAAGAATTGCCCGGCGATGCCGGACATGAAGCTTGCCGGCGCGAAGATCGCGATGATGGTCAGCGAGATCGCGATCACGGCGAGGCCGATCTCGTCGGCGGCTTCCAGTGCGGCGCGATAGGGCGACTTGCCCATTCGCATGTGGCGCACGATGTTCTCGATTTCGACGATGGCGTCGTCGACCAGGATGCCCGTCGACAGCGTGATGGCGAGGAAGCTGACCAGGTTCAGCGAGAATCCGAGCATGTCCATCGCCCAGAACGCCGGGAAGATCGACAGCGGCAGCGAGACCGCAACGATGATGGTGGCGCGGATGTCGCGCAGGAACAGCAGCACGACGATGACGGCGAGGATGGCGCCTTCGAACAAGGTCGAAATCGCGGCTTCATAATTGCCCTTGGTGAAGTCCACCGAGGTGTCGATCAGCTTGAGGTCGACGTCGGGATAGGCGGTCTTCAGCGCTTCGATGCGCTTCTGCACGGCGGCGGCGACCACCACGTCGCTGGCGCCCTTGGAGCGCTTGATGCCGAGCGCCACCACCGGCTCGCCGTTCAGGCGCGCGAAGGTGCGGCGGTCGGCGATGGTGTCGGTGACGGTGCCGAGATCGTCGAGACGAACCTCGCCGCCGCCGAACAGCGGGATCATGGTGCCGGCGAGATCGTTCAGGGTCTTGGCGCCGGCCAGCGTGCGGATCGCCTGATCGTTCTTGCCGATCTCGGCGCGGCCGCCGGCGAGATCGACATTGGTGCCGCGCAGGATCTGGCTGACATTGACGGCGGTGAGGCCCGCGGCCTGCAGCCGGTCGGGATCCAGCGACACCAGGATTTCGCGCTCGACGCCGCCGATGCGCTCGACCTGGGCGACGCCGCGCACGCCCTGCAGCGCGCGCTTGACGACGTCGTCGACGAAATAGGACAGCTGCTCGGGCGTCTTGCCCGGCGAGATCGCGGCATAGGTGACGATCGGCAGGCCGATCACGTCGACGCGCTGGATCAGCGGCTCGTTGACGTTCTGCGGCAGGTTGGAGCGCACCCTTGTGACGGCGTCCTTGACGTCGTTCAGCGCCCGGTCGGTGTTGGTCTCGAGCGCGAACTGGATCGTGGTCAGCGACAGCCCGTCGGTGATCGACGACGAAATGTGCCGCACGCCCTCGACGCCGGACACGCCGTCCTCGATGGTTTTTGTCACTTGCGATTCGAGCTCGGCGGGGGCGGCGCCGAACTGCGACACCGCGACCGAGATCACCGGGATGTCGGCGGAGGGCAGCCGCGTCACCGCGAGCTTGGTGAAGCTGACCCAGCCCAGTACCAGAAGGATGATGGAGAAGACGATCGACGGAAGCGGGTTTCGGATCGACCAGGCCGAGATATTGAGAGCCATCAGCGCACCCGCGTTCGATCTAGTTCCTCGGCGAACATGGTCTTGATCTGGTCGCCGTCATGCAGCGAGGTGCCCGCGTCGGCGACGACGATTTCGCCGACGTCGAGGCCCTCGAGGATTTCCGTTGATGTGTCGGACACCAGCCCGACCCTCACCTTCCGCGTCTCAACGATGTTTCCTTTGACCACCTGAACGGTCGAATGGTCAATGGCGGTGCGCGGAATCGCGACGCCGCAACTGCGCTTGGCGTCGATGCTGGCGCGCGCAAACATGCCGATCTTGAGCGACGGGTTGTTGGTCAGCGCGATCCGGATATGACCGAGCTGGGTGGCGCGGTCGATCTGCGGCGAGACCAGCCGTACGCGCCCGATCAAATCGGGCACGTTGTCCCGGCTGATCCGCGCGCCGGCGCCGGGATTGAGCTTCAGCATATGGATCGCCGGCACTTCGGCATCCAGTTCGATCTCGTTGTTGACGGAAATCCGGAACATCGGGCCGGCCTGCGGCGAGGCGGGCGCGCCGGCGATGGTCCTGACTTCGGTAACGAGGCCGGCGGCCGGCGCGCGCAGCACGGTCGGGCCGGGCCGCGTTCCGGGCTGCTGCGGCGGCGGTGTCAGCCGCGCCAGTTCCTGATTGTCGGTGACGATGTCGCCTTCGCGCACCAGCACCTCGGAGACCCTGGAGCCCTCGTGCTCGACGCCGACCACCGCTTCGCGGCGCGGCACGATGAAGCCGGTGACCCGGACCAGGTCGGAGAAGCAGGCGTTGGTGCTCTTGGTGACGATGACCATCGCCTTGGTCGGAATTTCCTTTTCCTCAGGCCGGGGACGGTGCCCAAGCCAGTAGTAGACCCCCACCGCGACCACGACGACCACTCCGATCGCAGGCTTGAGATATTCGGAGAGCTTCATCGCCGGATCGATCCAGGTCTGTCGGGAGGAGGTATCAAGACGCTTTATCGCGTTTTCCTTATAGCGTTTTCCGGCGAAGTGGATACCGGCTCGCGCGGGGAAAATGCGTCAAATAAACACAGAGCCTCCGTTCCGATCGCGTCGGAACGGAGGCCCGTGATGAAAAAATCTACTATTGCTTGGAGGCCGTGGTCTTGTTGGCCATGTTGACGACCTGCACGCGGCGGTTGGCTTCCGCCAGCGGCTGGCTCGGATCCTTGAGCTTGCTCTCGCCGTATCCGACGGTCACGAGGTCGGCGCCGGCGATGCCGTATTTGTCGGTCAAATAGCGCTTGATCGAGTCGGCACGCCGCTCCGACAGGTCCAGGTTGTAACCCTCGCTGCCCGCGGCGTCGGTGTGGCCGGCGACGATGAAGGTCGAGCCCTTCAGATCGGCGCTGCTCAGCGCCTTGCCGAGCGCCTGCACCGAAGCCAGCGATTTGGCGCTGATCTCGGCCGAATTGTAATCGAAGGTGATCTCCAGATCGATATTCGGCTTGTCCTTGGCGAGGGCGGCGATTTCCTCGCGCTCGTTGGCCGAGAGCGAACGGCTGGACCGGCCGCGGATCTTCTGGACGAAACGCCCTTCCTCGGCGGAGATCGCCGGTTCAGCCTGCTGCGGACCGACCGACAGGCCGCGGGTCAGCGGCTTCTTGGCCGGCGGCGCCAGCGCCCGCAGGATCTGATCCTCGGTGACCTCCTCGGCGGCGATCGCCGCGGTCATTCCGAAAGACAGCGTGGCGCCGATCGTCACGGTCGAAAGGATTGCCGTGAGATTGTTCCTTCCAGAGATCTTTGACATTGCCAGTCCCTCCTGCGCGCATCGCGCGGTTGCAATCCATTCTCAAACTCAAATACGCCGCCGGAAAATCGGGCGCAGGCCCGTCGGCCTGCCCGGCCCGGCAACTTTCCTGGATTTGTCTCTGCTGCCTGCTCCAGGGTTCAGGCAGCGCCGGTCCCCGCCTCAAATAATCCTCAGCGTATCCCGTAACTCGCGAATTCCTTAACAATATTCGGATCCATCGCCTTGGCATTGGTGATGTCCAGTTCGCCCTCGGAGATCGAGCCGTTTCGCTGCTTGGCGAGGCCGCGGCCGTACAGCGACGAGGTCAGCCGCGGATTGATCTTGAGGGCGGCGTCGAAATCAGCAATTGCATTCTTGGTCTGGCCACTCTTCAGGTTGACGAGGCCGCGACTGTCGAGGGCATCGACGAAGTTCGGGCGCAGCCGCAGCGCTTCGTTGCAATCCTTCAGGGCGGCCTGCAGGTCGCCGATCACGGCGCGGGCCCAGCAGCGGTTGTTATGGGCTTCCACGTCCTTGGGGTTCAGCCGCAGCGAGTTGTCGAAATCCTTGATGGCAAGGCTGTAGGCGCCCTTGCTGGCATAGACCTGGCCTCGCCGGTAGAGCGCGCCGCCGTCGTCCGGATTGGCGGCAAGCTTCGCGGTCAGGCTCTTGATGGTCGGATCCTCGGCCAGCGCCAGCGCCGTCGGCGCCTCGGTCTTTTCCGCTTCAGGCGGAGTGGCGACGATCTCGGGCGGCTTCGGCGGTGCCGGCGTTTCGACACGCGGCAGCGGCGGCGGTTCGACGCGTGCGGCCGGCGGGGGTTGGGGGGCGGCCTTGGGCGTTACTTGAGGCGTTACTTGGGGCGGCGGGGGCGGCGTCACGGGAGGCGTCACCGGCGGAGTAACCTGGGGTACCGCCGCCACCTGACCTTGGCCGGCCGGCTTCGCGCCCGGGATGAAAGAAAAATCCTCGGCCAGAGAGGATGAAATCCACGGCACCTGCTCGCTGCGGGAGGCACGGGTGACGCCGACCCGGGTCCGGTTCAGGGTTTCCTCGGCCATCAGGTCGGGAACGCGAATTTCCTTGAGCAATTCCTTCACGAACAGGCTGCGGTCGCCGCCATTGTCGCTGACCACGGAAGACAGCGCGGCCGAATACATCACCAGCGTTCCGTTCGGCGCGATGACGGGCGCGAGGCCGGCGGAAAAGCTGCGGAACCGGCGCTCGAACGGGTTGCGCCTGGAGGCGTCGATCAGGGCGATCTTGACGCCGGCGCCGCGGCTGTTGATTTCGCCGAGCACCGTCTCCAGGCTGAACCCATCGCGGCGAACGTCGGGTTCGGTCCAGATCTGGGCGTCGACCGGAAGCATGTAGCTCTGGCGGCCGGACTGGATGCCGAACCCGCTGAAGAAAACCAGCGCGACCGAGCCGGGCTTGATCTTTCCGTAAAGCTTGTCGAAGGCGCGCCGCATCGCGTCGCCGGTCAGGTTCTCGCCGATCTCGACGTTGAAGCCGTCGCGCTTGAGCTCGTCGGCGATGGCGCGGGCGTCGTTGATCGGCTCCTTCAGCGGCGCTTCGGCGTCGGGATATTTGGCGTTGCCGATAACCAGCGCAAATCGTTCGGCGCCCGCGGCGGCGGCCGGGACCATCGGAAGCACCGACAAAGCCGAAATCAGCAACAATGCAAGGCGGATTCTCATAAATCAGCAGTCCAGCCAATTAGGCGCCGACACCAGCTTGCGCCTCGGCGACCTTACTCTACGGAAACCGCATTATCAAACCGGGCCGGCAAGCCCTGTCAACCGTTTGCGAAGCCGATCCTAGCAGCGGCAAATAACCGCGACGTGTCAGGGGAATAAATCCCACCCCGGAGGTGATCTTCTCCGCCATCGAACAATGCGGGTTCCGCGCGTGTTGCGTCGCAGCGGCCCAAGGAAGGGTCAGAGGAAGGTCAAGGGAAGGTTGCCGCGCGTCTGGCGGCTGCGGCGAAGCGTCCGGTTTGACCTTTCCGGGCGGCGGTGGCTTAGCTTCGACCATCTAAACAAATCGGACAATCCAAACAAAGAAGAAGCACCGATGGGAAACGCCTACGAAATCTACGCCCTGCGCTATGCCACGATGTCGCCGCGCACCCCCCACATGAATTACCTGCAGCCGGATCCGCACGAGACCACGGCCCAGGACCTCGACTATTTCGTCTGGCTGATCCGGGGTGGCGGCCGCGACATTCTGGTCGACACCGGTTTCAACGCCGAGGAGGCGCAGGCGCGCGGCCGCAAGCTGACGCTCAATCCGGTCGATGCGTTGGCGCGCTTCGGCGTCGACGCCGACGCCATCAAGGACGTCATCGTCACTCATCTGCATTACGACCATGCCGGCAACCTCGATCGCTTTCCCAGGGCGCGGTTTCATCTGCAGGATCGCGAGATGAGCTACGCCACCGGACGCTGCATGTGCCACGGCACGCTGCGCCATCCGTTCTCGGTGGAGCACATCACCTTGATGGTCCGTCACGTCTTCAGCGAACGCGTCACCTTCCACAATGGCGATGGCGAGGTGGCGCCGGGCGTGACCCTGCATCGTGTCGGCGGCCATTCCGACGGCCTGCAGGTGGTGCGGGTCGAGACCGCGCGCGGCCCTGTGGTGCTGGCGTCGGACGCCTCGCATTACTACGGCAACATGCATCGCCGCAGCCCGTTTCCGCTCGTCTACAATGTCGGCGACGTGTTCGATGGCTGGGACATCGCGCACCGGCTGGCCGGCCATCCCGACCGCGTCATCCCCGGGCACGATCCCATCGTGACCGAGATCTATCCGCGCGCCAGCGACAAGGTCGATGCCTGGTCGCTGCACCTGGCGCCATCGCGCTCGTTCGTGAAGTAAACAGAGCGTTTTCGAGCGAAAGCCTGCCCCGGACTTGATCCGGGGTGGGTACCGGTTCGCGTCAAGAAAACGCGTCAAAACAAAAATTCGGAGCTGACCATGATCACACGCTTTCCCGGCCTGACGCCGACCCGCAGCCGCGCCGTCGTGCACGACGACCTCGTGCTGACCGTGGCGGTGGCGCCCGATCCGGTGTCGCCCTCGATGTACGAGCAGAGCGCCAGGGCGCTGGCCCGTATCGACGAGAGCCTCGCGCTGTGCGGCTCGGACAAGAGCAAGATCCTGTCGGCGATCGTCTACATCGCCGACATGAAACGCAAGGGTGAGATGAACCGCGCCTGGGACGAATGGGTCGACAGCAAAAATCCGCCGATGCGCGCCTGCCTCGGCGTCGAGCTCGAACCGCCGCATATCGTGGAAATCGTGGTGACGGCGGCGAAGTGAGGGGAGTCCTCACTTTAACGAATGTGCCGCGGCCTTTCGGCCCACTCCGTTGTCATCGCCCGGCTTGACCGGGCGATCCAGTACGCCGCGGCTTCTCGGCTCTATCGCTGACGTCTCTGGAATACTGGGTCGCCCGGTCGAGCCGGGCGATGACAACTGGGGGGATGAGGCGCTTGCCTGCGCATCATGACGCCCGTCCTCAATACGCGTCCTTGACGCCCGCGTCCTTCGCCGTCTGCACCAGCTCGAGGCTGTTCTCGATCTTGCCCAGCAGCATCGCAAAATCCTTGCGCTCCTGCACGGAGAGACAGGACAGGATCTCCTGCTCCCGGCGCAGCAGCCGCGGGATCAGTTCCTGGTACAGCGCCTTGCCCTTGCGCGTCATGCGCAACGCAAATTCGCGACGATCGTCGGCGTTCTCGACGCGTTCGACCAGCTGCCGCTTCATCAGCGCCGTGACGGCGCGGCTGATGGTGGATTTGTGGGTCCGGGTGCAGTGCGCAATGTATTGCGCGCTGCAGGGCTCAACGCGGAAACCGAGCGTCGCCAGCACGCGCCATTCCGGAATGTCCAGCCCGTAGCGCTCCTGATACTCGACCGAGAGCGCGGAGGAGACCTCGGCCGCCAGCCGGTTCAGCCGGAACGGCACGAACCTGAAGAGGTCGAGTTTTGAGCCTCTTTTTTTAGACGCGTTTTCTTCTTTTTTAGACGCGCTTTCTTCGCGCGAACCGGTAGCCACTTCGCTTGAAAACGCTCTTGGCAAAAATCGCTCCAAATTGAGTTGACGGGCGAACGAGCGTGACGTCTAGATGGTTGCAAGTGGGACGATCATAGCCGGCATCCCGGCCATTGGCCAGAACCAGTTGAGCGCATGGCGCAGCCGTCGAAAATCCAGTTCGGTTACCATCGTCACTCCGATCAGGATCGGGCTGCGGGCGATGCCGCGCGTCACTCGATCGTGGTGGTCGGCGCCGGACCGGTCGGACTGTCGCTGGCGATCGATCTGGCGCAGCGCGGCCAGTCCGTCGTGCTGCTCGACGATGCCGACCGGATCGGCGAGGGCTCGCGCGCAATCTGCTTCTCGAAACGCTCGCTGGAATATTGGGACCGGCTCGGCATCGGCCAGCGCATGGTCGACAAGGGCGTGGTCTGGAGCGTCGGCAAGATCTTTCATGGTGCCTCGCAGCTCTATCAATTCAACCTGCTGCCGGAGGAGGGCCACAAGCGGCCCGCCTTCATCAACCTGCAGCAATTCTATGCCGAAGCCTATCTGGTGGACCGGGTGCAGGAATTGGCCGGCGTCGACCTGCGCTGGCGCAACAAGGTGACCGGGCTGGAGCAGCGCAACGATCATGCGGTGCTGACGGTCGAGACGCCGGACGGACCCTACCGGATTCAGGCCGATTTCGTCGTCGCCTGCGACGGCGCGCGTTCGTCGCTGCGGCAGATGGTCGGCGCGGAATTCGCCGGAAAAGTATTCGAGGACCAGTTCCTGATCGCCGACGTCAAGATGACGGCGGCATTCCCGACCGAACGCTGGTTCTGGTTCGACCCGCCGTTCCACGCCGGCCGCTCGGCGCTGCTGCACAAGCAGCCGGACGATATCTGGCGGATCGATCTGCAACTCAGCCGGTTTGCGGATCCGGCGCTCGAAAAGCAGCCGGAGAACGTGCGGCCGCGGATCGCGCGCATGCTCGGGCATGACGCATTCGACTTCGAATGGATCTCGATCTACAAATTCCAGTGCCGCCGGATGGACAAATTCGTCCATGGCCGCGTGGTCTTTGCCGGTGACGCCGCCCATCAGGTTTCGCCATTCGGCGCCCGCGGCGCCAATTCGGGTCTCGAGGACGCCGAAAATCTCGCCTGGAAACTCGATCGTGTGCTGAGGAAGACTTCGCCGGAAGCGCTGCTCGAGAGCTATCACATCGAGCGCAGTGCTGCGGCCGACGAGAACATCCGCGAATCGACCCGCTCGACCGATTTCATGGCCCCCAATTCGCACCAGGAAGCGAGGCTGCGCAAGGCCGTGCTGTCGCTGGCCAGGGAAACCGAATTCGGCAAGCGCATGGTCAATGGCGGACGGCTGTCGGTGCCGTCGGTCTACGAGACGCCATTGTCGACATCCGATGCCGAGGTGTGGCGCGGGGGCCCGCGGCCGGGCGCTTCGATGCCGGACGCGCCGGTGGCTGCGCCGTCAGGCGATTGCCTCTATCTGACCGACGCCTTCATCAGGACAGGAAAGCGCTTCACGCTGCTCGAATTCGCCAATGGCGCCGATGTTGAGGCTCCCGATGGCGTCGGCGTGATCCGTATCGGCGGTCATGACGGGCTTTCCGATTCCGCGGGCCTGCTCGCCGCCCGCTACGATGCCGAGCCCGGCACCGCCTATCTGCTGCGCCCCGACGGCTATGTCGCGGCGCGCTTCCGGCGGCCGACCCGCGCAGCGCTCGACGCCGCGCTGGCGCGCGCCGCCGGTCACAACTGAGGTTTCGATATGGCATTGTCCACCAGTTCGAATTTCGCCAGGCCGGACGATGCGTTTCGCGCCGTGGTCGAGGCCCATCGCGGCTTGAGCGATGAGCAGAGCGCCGATCTCGACGCCGCGCTGGTGTTGATCCTCGCCAATCACATCGGCGATCTCGACGTGCTGCGCGAGGCGATTGTGCTGGCGCAGCGGCGGATGGTGGATGCCAGTCAGCAACAACAGCAACAACAGCAACAACAGCAACAACAGCAACAGTGATATGAGCATGCCCAAAACCGCTGTTATGAAGAGGCCGGGGTTTGGCAAGATGTTTGCCACAACAAAAACTGTCGTCGCCCGGCTTGACCGGGCGATCCAGTACGCCGCGGCTTCTCGGCTCTATCGCTGGCGCCTCTGGAATACTGGGTCGCCCGGTCAAGCCGGGCGATGACAGCTGTGAGTTTTCGCAAAGGGAAATCGAACTAATGGCCAAAGGTTTCGCGTCCACGACCGACATGGCGGAGAAGAAGATCACCTTCTCCGAGATCGGCACCGATCTCTATGCTTTCACCGCCGAGGGCGATCCCAATTCCGCTGTCATCGTCGGCGACGACGGCTGCATCGTGTTCGATGCCCAGGCGACGCCGGCGATGGCGAACAAGGTGATCGAGCGGGTGCGCACGGTCACCGACAAGCCGATCAAATATGTCGTGCTGTCGCATTACCACGCGGTGCGCGTGCTCGGTGCCTCTGCCTACAAGGCGCAAGCCGTGATCGCGTCGTCGGAAACCTATCGGCTGGTCGAGGAGCGCGGGCAGCAGGATTGGGATTCGGAATACGGCCGCTTTCCGCGGCTGTTCCAGGATGCGCAGAGCATTCCCGGCCTGACCTGGCCGACGCTGACGTTCGAGGGCGAGATGTCGCTCTATCTGGGAAAACGCGAAGTGCGGCTGATGCAGCTCGGCGCGGGACATACCTCCGGCGACATCGTCGCCTGGGTGCCGGATGCCGAGGTGATGTTCTCCGGCGATCTGATCGAATATCATTCGGCCTGCTATTGCGGCGACGCGCATTTGCGCGAATGGCCCATGACGCTGAACGAAATCCGCTCCTTCAATCCCAAGGCCATCGCGCCGGGCCGCGGCGATGCGCTGAAGGGCGTGTCGACGGGCCGCGACGCCATCGCGATGACGCGCGATTTCGTGACGTCGCTCTATGGTGCGGCCGAATCGGCGGTCGCCAGGGGCCGCAATCTCAAGGAAACGATGGCGTCGACCCGCGAGGTGATGGACCCGAAATTCTCCAGCTTTGCCATTTACGAGCATTGCCTGCCATTCAACGTCTCGCGCGCCTTCGACGAAGCCTCGGGGATCGACGATCCCGTGATCTGGACCGACAAACGCGACCAGGAAATGTGGGCCGCGCTCCAAGGAGGATGACCATGAATATCAACACTTCGCCTGATGTGATCGGCCGCAGCTCCCTCAACATCACGCCGGGCTACATGTCCGGCTTCGGCAACAGTTTCGAGACCGAGGCGCTATCAGGCGCATTGCCGATCGGGCGCAACTCGCCGCAGCGCTGTGCCTACGGGCTCTACGCCGAGCAACTGTCCGGCTCGCCGTTCACGGCTCCGCGCGGCAGCAACGAGCGCTCCTGGCTCTATCGCATCCGGCCGTCGGTAAAACACTCCGGCCGCTTCGCCAAGGTCGATGCCGGGCTGTGGCGCACCGCGCCATGCCACGAGCAGGAATTGTCGATCGAGCAGTTGCGCTGGGACCCCGCGCCGATCCCGAAGACCGACATGACCTTCCTGCAGGGCGTGCAGACCATGACCACGGCGGGCGACGCCAACACGCAAGCCGGCATGGCCGCGCATGTCTTCCTGATCACTCAGTCGATGGTCGACCAGCATTTCTACAATGCCGACGGCGAGATGATGTTCGTGCCGCAGCAGGGCGGCCTGCGCTTCGTCACCGAGTTCGGAAGGATCGACGCCGAGCCCGCGGAAATCGTGGTGATCCCGCGCGGCGTCAAGTTCCGGGTCGAACTGTCTGGCGGCCCGGCGCGCGGCTATCTCTGCGAGAACTACGGCGGCGCCTTCACGCTGCCGGAGCGCGGGCCGATCGGCGCCAACTGCCTCGCCAATGCGCGCGACTTCCTCACCCCGGTCGCGGCCTATGAGGACAAGGACACGCCGACCGAGCTGTTCGTGAAGTGGGGCGGGCAGCTGTTCAAGACCACGCTGCCGCATTCGCCGATCGACGTCGTCGCCTGGCACGGCAATTACGCGCCGTACAAATACGATCTGCGCACCTTCTCGCCGGTCGGCGCCATCGGTTTCGACCACCCCGATCCGTCGATCTTCACGGTGCTGACGGCGCCGTCGGAAACCCCCGGCACCGCCAATATCGACTTCGTGATTTTCCCGGAGCGCTGGATGGTGGCGGACAACACCTTCCGTCCGCCGTGGTATCACATGAACATCATGTCGGAGTTCATGGGCCTGATCTACGGCGTCTACGACGCCAAGCCGCAGGGATTTGTCCCGGGCGGCATCAGCCTGCACAATATGATGCTGCCGCACGGCCCGGACCGCGAGGCCTTCGACCACGCCAGCAACGGCGAATTGAAGCCGGTCAAGCTGACCGGCACCATGGCCTTCATGTTCGAAACCCGCTTCCCGCAGCGCATCACGACGCATGCCGCGACCTCCGCGACGCTGCAGGACGACTACGCCGATTGCTGGAAGGGACTGGAAAAGCGCTTCGATCCGAACAAGCCCTAGTCTTACCCTCCCCTGGAGGGGGAGGGTCGGCTCGCATTGAGCGCAGCGAAATGCGGGACGGGGTGGGGTGACAGTCTCTCGGCTTGGACACCGTTCGAGATGAGAGACTGTCACCCCACCCCGCCGCTCCTTGCAGTCGCGTCGACCCTCCCCCTCCAGGGGAGGGTGAAGAAGCGCAGCTGCGGTAACGTTCAAATCGCACATCGGAATCACGATGCCTCACCCCAACGATCCCTCCCTCCGCTCCTTCATCGCGGTCGACCCCGCTTCCGACTTCCCGATCCAGAATCTCCCCTATGGCGTGTTCTCGACATCGGCCGCGCCCGCGCCCCGCGTCGGGGTCGCGATCGGCGACTTCGTGCTCGATCTCGCCGTGCTGGAGTCCGAAGGACTGCTCGATCTTTCGCCCGCCTTCGACGTGTTCGCGCAAGGCTCGCTCAATGCCTTCATGGCGCTGGGCCCGAAACTGTGGTCGCGGACGCGGGCGCGGATCAGCGAGTTGTTGCGCCACGACAATCCGCAGCTGCGCGACAACAAGATATTGCGCGCCGGCGCGCTGGCGCCGAGGGCGGACGTCAACCTGCATCTGCCGATCGCGGTGGCCGGTTACACCGATTTCTATTCGTCGAAAGAGCACGCCACCAATGTCGGCGTCATGTTCCGCGGCAAGGACAACGCGCTGCAGCCGAACTGGCTGCACATGCCGATCGCCTATAACGGCCGCGCCTCGACGGTCGTGGTGTCCGGCACGAAAGTGCGCCGGCCGCGCGGCCAGCTCAAGCCGCCGGGCGCGGAGGTGCCGAGCTTCGCGCCGTGCAAGCGGCTCGATTTCGAGCTGGAGATGGGCGTCGTGATCGGCCAGCCGTCGGTGATGGGCGAGATGCTGAGCGAGAGGCAGGCCGAGGCGATGATCTTCGGCTTCGTCATTCTGAACGACTGGAGCGCGCGCGATATCCAGCAATGGGAATATGTGCCGCTCGGTCCGTTCCAGGCCAAGGCGTTTGCCACCTCGATCAGCCCGTGGATCGTGACCCGCGAGGCGCTGGAGCCGTTTGGCGTGCCGGGTCCGGTGCAGGACCCGGTGCCGCTGCCGTATCTGCAGCAGACCCAGCCCCACAACTACGACCTGCAGCTCGACGTGTCCTTGCGCGCAGCAACAATGAACGAGGCCGCCACGATCTGCCGCACCAATTTCAAATACATGTACTGGTCGTCGGTGCAGCAACTGGTGCACCACGCCTCGAGCGGCTGCGCCATGAATGTCGGCGATCTCCTGGGGAGCGGCACCATCAGCGGGCCGGAGAAGGATCAGCGCGGGTCCTTGCTGGAAATCAGCTGGAACGGCAGCGAGCCGGTCGAACTCGCCAGCGGCGTCAGCAGGACGTTCCTCGAAGACGGCGACTCACTCGTGATGCGCGGCTGGTGCCAGGGCGACGGATTTCGCGTCGGGTTTGGCGAGGTTGAAGGGACGATCATGGCTGCGGGTTAGGGCGCTCTATCGCGTCGTCCCTGCGAACGCAGGGACCCATAACCACCGGCCGTCGTGTTACGTGCGGTTTTGGACATGCCGCCTTGACCGAGAGGACAACGCGGTATGGGTCCCTGCGTTCGCAGGGACGACGAGGGTGCTAGCGCTCTTCCGGCGCAATATCCTTCAACTTCGCCGAATGCGCCGCGACATCCTCGATGCTGTATTTGAGATGCACACGCTTGTCCGACGGCGGATGTTTCGCCACGCACACGCCCGGCCGCCGCTCGGTCGCCGGCCGGATCGGCCGCGGCGCAAATCCGCCGCCGCAGTTCGGGCACACATTATGCAGTCTGGTCTCGACGCAATCCGCGCAGAACGTGCACTCGTAGGAACAGATCCGCGCTTCCGTCGAATTCGGCGGCAGGTCCTTGTCGCAATATTCGCAGTTCGGCCGGAGTTGCAGCGCCATGGGTGGTCCCGTTCGGTTGGAGCGGGCAGATCATCGCAAATCCGGGCCCCGATTCGAAATGCCGAATCTCCCTCGATTCCGGCCATGCGCCGCAAATTCACCGTGCCAACACCTTGAGCGGCAGCCTGCCGCTTTCCTTCAGGCGGTCCAGCACGATCGAGGAGCGCACATGGGCCACGCTCTGGTGCGGCATCAGCACGTTGTTGACGATATCCGACAGGCTCTTGAGGTCGCGCAGCACCGCCTTCAGCAGATAGTCGGCGTCGCCGGTCAGGGAATAGGCCTCCTGGATATCGTCGACGCGGTTGACCAGCGCGCGAAACCGTTTGGCGTTGTCGGGCGAATGGGTCGCCAGCGTGATGTGGATGAAGGCGATGACGTTGAAGCCGAGCGCTTCGCCGGCCAGGTCGGCGTGATAGCCCGCGATCACCTTCTCCTCCTCCAGCCGCATCCGCCGCCGCGAGCATTGCGAGGCCGACAGGCCCGCGACATCGGCCAGCTGCTGGTTGGTGAGGCGGCCGTCCTCCTGCAGCGCGGCGAGGATTTTCAGGTCAAGGGCGTCGACCGGTATCATGCGTGAGACCCCGATTAATGCACGGATCGTGCATGCCGTGGCGATAATGCCAATCATTTGCACGCACATTGCGCCGGGGATGACCGATCATTCAAGCCTCAAATCTGGGAGATTTTCGGCCATGGGTCCATTTCCGCATGACGCGCCGGCCGCCACGGTGTCCGCCGACAACCCGATGGGCACCGACGGTTTTGAATTTGTCGAATATGCCCACCCGAGGCCCGAAGAACTGCACTCGCTGTTCAAGCTGATGGGCTATGCACCGGTCGCCCGCCACAGGACCAGGAAGATCACGGTCTATCGCCAGGGCGACATCAATTATCTCGTCAACGAGGAGCCCGGAACCCACGGCCATTCCTTCGTCGCCGCGCACGGGCCCTGCGCGCCGTCGATGGCGTTCCGGGTGGTCGATGCGAAGCAGGCTTACGCGCGGGCGATCTCGCTCGGCGCGGAGCCCGCCGACATTCCCGCCGCGCAGAAGACGCTCGATGTCCCCGCCATCAAGGGTATCGGTGGCAGCCTGTTGTATTTCGTCGATTGCTACGGAGCCAGGGGCTCGGCCTATGATTCCGGGTTCGAATGGCTGGGCGCCAGGAACCCGCGCCCCGAGGGCGCCGGGCTGCATTATCTCGACCACCTCACCCACAACGTCCATCGTGGCCGCATGGATGTCTGGACCGGGTTCTACGAAAAACTGTTCAACTTCCGCCAGATCCGCTTCTTCGACATCGAAGGCCGCGCCTCCGGCCTGTTCTCCCGCGCCTTGACCAGCCCGGACGGCAAGATCCGGATTCCGATCAACGAGGATGCCGGCCAATCCGGCCAGATCGAGGAATACCTCAGCGTCTATCGCGGCGAGGGCATCCAGCACGTCGCCTGCGGCGCCAGGGACATCTACCAGACGGTCGAAGCGCTGCGCGCCGCCGGCCTGCCGTTCATGCCGTCGCCGCCCGAAACCTACTTCGAGAAGATCGACGCGCGTTTGCCCGCGCATGGCGAGGACGTCGCGCGGTTGAAGCGCGACGGCATCCTGATCGACGGCGAGGGTGTGGTCGAGGGCGGATTGACCAAGGTGCTGCTGCAGATCTTCTCCGCCAACGCCATCGGCCCGATCTTCTTCGAGTTCATCCAGCGCAAGGGCGATGACGGCTTCGGCGAGGGCAATTTCAAGGCGCTGTTCGAATCGATCGAGGAGGATCAGATTCGAAGGGGCGTGCTGAAGTTGGAGGATGCGGCGTAGTACAGCTGTCGTCCCGGCCAAGCGAGCGTAGCGAGCGCTGAGCCGGGATCCATAGCCACCGGCGCCCGTGGTTATGACAGGTCGTCAAACGGTTCCCTTGAATCGATAGATTACGCGGTATGGGTCCCGGCGTTCGCCGGGACGACGAGGGAGATTACCTCCCCGCCTTCCATTCGCTCGTCAGCGCACCGATATCCGCCGCCTCCGGCTCCCTGATCGCCGAGGGCGTGCGGGAAAACCGTGGCGCCGGCGCCGGCTGGGTCACGCCGTGGCGCTCGACGAAAATCTTGCGCGCCACGTTGTGCGGATGTTTCGGCGCTTCCGCCATGGTGAGGATCGGCGCAAAGCAGATGTCGGTGCCTTCCATGATGGCGCACCACTCCGCGCGGCTCTTGCTCTTGAACACCTTTGTCAGTTTTTCCTTCAGCGCCGGCCAGGCCTTGCGGTCCATCTGCGCATCGAAATCGGCGTCGGTCAGGCCGGCATGCTGGCGCAGCAGGGCGTAGAATTGCGGTTCGATCGAGCCGATCGAGACGAAATTGCCGCAGGAACATTCATAGACGCCGTAGAAATGCGCGCCGCCGTCGAGGAAATTCTGTTCGCGGCCTTCGGTCCAGCGCCCGATCGCCGTCATGTCGAAGAACATCGACATCAGCGACGCCGCGCCGTCGCACATCGCGGCGTCCACCACCTGGCCCTTGCCGGATTTCGAGGCTTCCAGCAGCGCGGCGAGCACGCCGACCACGACGTAGAGCGCGCCGCCGCCGAAGTCGCCGACCAGGTTGAGCGGCGGCACCGGCCGCTCCTTCGGTCCGATCGCGGACAGCGCGCCGGTCACCGAGATGTAGTTGATGTCATGGCCGGCGGCCTGCGCCAGCGGGCCTTCCTGGCCCCATCCGGTCATGCGGCCATAGACCAGCCGCGGGTTGCGCGCCTGCACCACGTCCGGCCCCAACCCCAGCCGCTCCATCACGCCGGGCCGAAAGCCCTCGATCAGCGCATCGGCATTGGCGAGCAGGTCGAGCACCTGCGCCACGGCGGCCTTGTCCTTGAGATCGAGCTCGACCACTTTCCGTCCGCGCCCCGCCACCGATTTCATGTTCTTCCTGGCGCCGACCCGGTCGAGCGTCACCACTTCCGCGCCCATGTCGGCCAGCATCATGCAGGCGAACGGACCGGGACCGATGCCGGCGAATTCGACGATGCGGAAGCCCGCGAGCGGGCCGGAAATGCGGGTGGATGAAGTCGGGGCTGGTTTATCGAGCACGTTGTTGTTTCCGTTATGTGAGACGCGAGAGAATTTATGAGGTTGCGGAGGTCTTGCCGCCGTGGCGGGCGGGATCGCTGAGGGTGACCTTGGCGGCGTCGGCCCACAGCTTGGCATTCTGCTTCTGGCGTTCGGTGCCGGCGCCTTCCTCGGCGATCTTGCGGCCGAGCGCGACATAGACCGGGATCTCCTCGTCCCGCATCGGCGCCATCGCCTGCTTGCGTGCCATCGCCTTGGCGATATAGGGCGCGAGTTCTTCCTGCTTCCGCTTCTCGCGCTCGATCTCGCGCGCCCGGAATTCCGGCATCACGTCGCTGGCGAACAGCTCCAGCGCCTCGCAGATGTCCTTGTGCCGGTTGCGGCCGCCCTGCTGGATGAAAATGGTCTGGTCGACGCCGGATTCCTCGAAGTGGCGCAGATGGGTGCGCAACTGATCCGGCGTGCCGATGCCGTGATCGGCGCCGGCCGCCGGCAGCGCATGGCGAGCTTTTTCGAAATTGGCCCAGACGTCGGTGCGGCCCGGCTTGTGCTCGCCGAAGATGTAGTGATGCGCCAGGCCATAGCGGAAGAACCGCAAGCCGTCCTCGCCGCGGCGGCGCGATTCCATTTCGTCGGCATGCAGCGAGAAGCCGGTCACCATCGCGACATTGGGATTGACCGCGTGCCCGATCGGCACGCATTCCTCCCTGAAGATCCGGTAGTAGTCGTCGACCCATTGCCGCGCCTCGCGCGGATCGACGAACGCAAAGGTCAGCGCGCCGATGCCGCAGCGCGCCGCCATCTTGATGGTCTCGCGGTTGGAGCAGGCCACCCACAGCGGCGGATGCGGCTTTTGCAGCGGTTTCGGCACCACGTTGCGGCAGGGCATCTCGAAGAACTCGCCCTTGAAGCCGGGGTAGGGGTCCATCACCATCATGTTGGTGCACTGCTCGACGCCCTCCTGCCACATCCGCCGCTTCTCGGCCGCATCGAAGCCGACGTTGAAGCCGCCGAGCTCCATCAGGGACGCGCTCTCGCCGGTGCCGAATTCGACGCGGCCGTTGGAGACCAGATCCAGCGTGGCGATGCGCTCGGCGACCCGGGCCGGGTGGTTGTATTTCGGCGGCATCAGGCAGATGCCGTGGCCGAGGCGAATCCGCTTGGTGCGCTGCGAGCACGCCGCGAGGAAGATTTCCGGCGCCGAGGAGTGGGAGTATTCCTCGAGGAAATGATGCTCGACTTCCCAGGCGTAGTCGATGCCGAGCTTGTCGGCGAGTTCGACCTGGTCGAGCGCCTCCTGGAACAGCCGGTGCTCGTCGCCCTCGTTCCAGGGCCGCGGCAGCTGGTGCTCGTAGAAAATGCCGAACTTCATGGGCCGCGCTCCCGGGGAATTTCTTAGTTAGTCGATTAGCTAAATTGTCCCGCCTTGCGAAGCCCATGGCAAGCGCCAATTGGCTGGAATGTGATCAAATGCAGAGCGGCGCGCATTGCTGCGCGCCGCTTGCATGGGTTGGGTGGAATACGCGATCAGCCGGCCGCGGTCACCGCGCGCTGCGCCATCACCTTGATCAGATTGGCGCGATAGGCCGAGGAGCCGTGGATGTCGGCCAGCAGCCCGTCGGTGGAAATCGTGACGCTGTCGAGCGCGCCCGCCGACCAGTTCGCCTTCAGCGCGGCCTCGATCGCCGGCACCCGCATTACCCCGTTCTGCGAGGCGCCGGTGGCGGCGACGCGGACGTCTCCCGCCGGGGTTTTGGCGACGAACACCCCCGTCAGGGCAAAACGCGAGGCCGGATTCGGGAACTTGGAATAGCCGGCCTTGGCCTGAACCGGGAACGAGACGGCGGTGATGATCTCGCCATCCGCGAGCGCGGTCGTGAACAGGCCCTTGAAGAACTCGTCCGCCGCGATCGAGCGCTTGTTGGTCTTGATCGTCGCACTGAGCGCCAGCACCGCCGCCGGATAGTCCGCCGCGGGATCGTTGTTGGCGATCGAGCCGCCGATCGTGCCGCGATATCGCACGGCCGGATCGCCGATCAGCGAAGCGAGGTAGGCCAGCGCCGGGATCGCCTTCTTCACCGTATCGCTGTTGGCCACGTCGTAATGGGTGGTTGCCGCCTTGATCGCAATGCCGTCGCCGCTTGGCTCGATGCCGATTAGATCCTTGATCTTGCCGAGATCGATCACGTCGGATGGCGAGGCCAGCCGCTGCTTCATGACCGGAAGCAGGGTATGGCCGCCGGCCAGATATTTCGAGTCCGAACCCTTGGCGAACTGCGCCGCGGCTTCGTCGACGGAGGAGGGGCGATGATAAGTGGTCTCGTACATGATATTCTCCCTCTCAACCGTGAATCGCGTGCCACACCCGATCGGGTGAGGCCGGCATTTCAAGCTTGTTGTTGCCGATGGCGTCGGTGATGGCGTTGATGACGGCGGCCGATGCGCCGATCGCGCCGGCCTCGCCGCAGCCCTTGACGCCGAGCGGATTGCCCGGACACAGCGTCGTGGTGTGCGACAGCTTGAACGACGGCAGGTCGTCGGCGCGCGGCATGGTGTAGTCCATGAACGACGCGGTCTGGAGCTGACCGGAGCTGTCATAGACCGCGCCTTCCAGCAGCGCCTGGCCGATGCCCTGGGCGAGGCCGCCATGGACCTGGCCCTCGACGATCATCGGGTTGATCAGCGTGCCGAAATCGTCGGCCGCGACGAAGTTGACGAAGGAGGTCTTGCCGGTGCCGGCGTCGACTTCCATCTCGCAGATATAGGCGCCGGCCGGGAAGGTGAAGTTGGTGGGATCGTAGAACGCGCCCTCCTTGAGGCCGGGCTCCATGCCGTCGGGCAGGTTGTGCGCGGTATAGGCGGCCAGCGCCACCATCGGCAGCGCGATCGACTTGTCGGTGCCGGTGACCTTGAACTCGCCATTTTCGATGACGATGTCGGCCTCGGAAGCCTCCAGCTGATGCGCCGCGATCTTCTTGGCCTTGGCCTCGACCTTCTCCATTGCCTTGAAGATGGCGGACATGCCGACCGCCGCCGAGCGCGAGCCATAGGTGCCCATGCCGAATTGCACCTTGTCGGTGTCGCCATGTACGATGGAAACCTGGCTGATCGGAATGCCGAGCCGGCCGGCGACCAGTTGGGCAAACGTGGTCTCATGGCCCTGGCCGTGGCTATGCGAACCCGTGAGGATTTCGATGGTGCCGACCGGGTTGACGCGGACCTCGGCGGATTCCCACAGGCCGACGCCGGCCCCCAGGCTGCCGACCGCCTTCGACGGCGCGATGCCGCAGGCCTCGATGTAGCAGGAGATGCCGATGCCGCGCAGCTTGCCTTCGGTCTTGGCTTTCGCCTTGCGGGCGGGGAAGCCGGCATAGTCGATCGCCTTCATCGCCGAATCCAGCGAGGCGCCGAAATCGCCGACGTCGTAGGCCATGATCACGGGCGTCTGGTGCGGGAAGGTCGTGATGAAATTCCTGCGGCGCAATTCCGCAGGATCGACCTTCAATTGCCGCGCCGCGGTTTCCATCAGCCGTTCGACGACAAAACTGGCTTCGGGCCGGCCGGCGCCGCGATAGGCATCGACCGGGGTGGTGTTGGTATAGACGCTGATCACCTCGGCGAAGATGTTGGGGATGTTGTACTGGCCCGACAGCAGCGTCGCATAGAGATAGGTCGGCACCGAGGAGGAGAACAGCGACATATAGGCGCCGAGGTTGGCGTAGGTCTTCACCCGCAGCGCGGTGACCTTGTTGTCCTTGTCGAACGCCATTTCGGCCTTGGTCAGGTGATCGCGGCCATGGGCGTCGGTGAGGAACGCCTCGGAGCGATCGCCGGTCCACTTCACCGGGCGCCGCACCCGCTTGGAGGCCCACAGCGCCACCATTTCCTCGGGGTAGATGAAGATCTTCGAGCCGAAGCCGCCGCCGACATCGGGCGCCACCACCCGCAGCTTGTGCTCCTGCGCGATGTTGTAGAACGCCGACAGCACGAGGCGGGCGACATGCGGATTCTGCGACGTGGTGTAGAGGGTAAAATGCTCCTCGGCGTCGTTGTATTCGCCGATCGCCGCGCGCGGCTCCATCGCGTTCGGCACCAGCCGGTTGTTGGTGATGTCGAGCGAAACCACGTTGGCCGCCGCCTTGAACGCGGCATCCGTCGCGGCTTCCTCGCCGATGGTCCAGTCGTAGATCACGTTGCCCGGGGCTTCCGGATGCAGCTGCGGCGCGCCCGGCTTGATTGCGGCGCGGATATCGGACGCAACCGGCAGTTCCTCATAGTCGACCACGACGGCTTCCGCCGCATCGCGGGCCTGGTTCTTGGTCTCGGCAATCACCACCGCGACCGCCTGTCCGGCGAAGCGCACGATTTCCGGCGCCATCGCCGGCCAAGCGCCCATCTTCATGCCGGTGCCGTCCTTCGACGTGATCGCCCAGCCGCAGATCAGATTGCCGACCTTGTCGTCGACGATTTCCTGTCCGGTCAGCACCCCGACCACGCCCGGCATGCCCTTCGCAGCCGCGATGTCGATGCTCTTGATCCTGGCATGCGCGTGCGGGCTGCGGACGAAATGCGCGTGGGTCAGGCCCACAATCTTGATGTCGTCGACGTAGCGGCCGCGGCCCGTGATGAAACGCCGGTCTTCCTTGCGCACTACGCTGGCGCCAATGCCCTCAACACCCATCGGATATCTCCCTGTCGGACCGCATCGTCAGCGCCAAAATCGCGAGGGCGCAGGCCGCGGTCGGTTTTTCGAATTTCGAAGTTCTGGCCGTGCAGGACGCGGGACTATTCCGCCGCCTGCGCAACCTTCATGCGGCCGGCGGCGTCGAGTACCGATTTGACGATATTGTGGTAGCCGGTGCAGCGGCAGATGTTGCCTTCCAGCTCGTGCCGGACCGTCGCCTCGTCGAGCTTGCCACCGTGGCGGTTGACGATGTCGATCGACGACATGATCATGCCCGGCGTGCAGTAGCCGCATTGCAGGCCGTGATTGTCGCGGAATGCGGCCTGCATCGGATGCAGCTCGTCGCCCTTGGCGATGCCCTCGATGGTGGTGACATTGGCACCGGCGGCCTGGCCCGCCAGCACGGTGCATGATTTGACCGCCTTGCCGTCGATGTGCACGACGCAGGAGCCGCACTGGCTGGTGTCGCAGCCGACATGGGTGCCGGTCAGGTTCAGGGTCTCGCGCAGGAGATGGACGAGGAGAGTCCGGTCCTCGACATCAGCCGACACAGCCTTGCCGTTCACCGTCAATTTGATGGTAGACACGCGTGATACCTCCCGATGATTTTTAATTGTTCTAATTAGAAGCACGCAGCCGGAACTTTGCAACTAGGATTTTTGTCGAGGCGGTCATTGTGATGTCGTGTTTCCCGTCGTCCCTGCGAACGCAGGGACCCATACCGCGTGATTTCTCGATTAGGGCGGGGACGGTCGACGTCGTTTGTCTCAACTGGCTCCGGGGATTATGGGTCCCTGCTTTCGCAGGGACGACATCGTGGGCGTGGCGCGCATCCCCATGCATAATTGTGCCTTTCTCCCAAAAGCCCGATGCTCTATTGGCCCTGAACAACCCCAAGGGAGCCCAGACGTGATCGACAAACAGGTCAAAACCACCGCCGACGCCGTGGCCGGGGTTCGCGACGGCTCCACGGTGCTGGTGGCCGGGTTCGGCGCGGTCGGCGTTCCCGATATCCTGCTCGATGCGCTGCATGAACAGGGCGCCCGGGAGCTCACCATCGTCGCCAACAATTCCGGCAATGGCGATTATGGACTGGCCCGGCTGATCAGTTCCGGCCGCGTGGCCAAGGTGATCTGCTCCTTCCCGCGTTCCGGCGATTACAGCGCCTTCCTCCATGCCTACCGGGCCAAAAGCCTCGAGCTGGAATTGCTGCCGCAGGGCACCATTTCCGAGCGCATGCGCTGCCATGCCGCCGGCCTCGGCGGCTTCTTCTCGCCGGTTTCGGCCGGCACCAAGCTCGGGGAAGGCAAGGAAACCCGCGAAATCGACGGCCGGCTGCACGTGTTTGAAAAGCCGCTGAAGGGCGATGTCGCCTTGATAAAGGCCAACAAGGCCGACCGCTGGGGCAATCTCAGCTACATCAAGTCGGCGCGGAATTTCAATCCGGTGATGGCAATGGCCGCCGATCTGACCGTGGTCGAGGTCGACCAGATGGTCGAACTCGGCGAGATGAATCCGGAAACCATCGTCACCCCCAGTATTTTCGTCGACCGCGTGGTCGTTGTCGGAGGCAAGGCATGACGTCCCAGTCCCACGAGCCTTTGAATCGTGAGCAAATGGCCTGGCGCGCCGCGCAGGATTTGAAGGAAGGCGATTACGTCAACCTCGGCATCGGCATCCCGACGCTGGCGGCGAGCTATGTGCCGCCGGGGCGCGAGGTGATCTTCCACAGCGAAAACGGCATTCTGGGCATGGGTCCGAAGCCGGAGCCGGGCAAGGAAGACCCCTATATGGTCGACGCCGGCAAGAACCTGACGACGCTGGTCGCCGGCGGCTGCTTCGTCCATCACGCCGACGCCTTCCTGATGATCCGAGGCGGCCACCTCGATGTCAGCCTGCTCGGCGCCTTCGAGGTGTCTGCATCAGGCGATCTCGCCAACTGGACCACCGAAGACCCGGCGTTCCCGCCCGGCGTCGGCGGCGCGATGGACCTGGCGGTCGGCGCCAGGGCGATCCGGGTCATTATGGAGCACACCAGCAAGAAGGGTGAGCCGCGCATCCTGAAGGCATGCACCTATCCGCTGACGGCGGCCAACTGCGTCAAGCGCATCTATACCAATCTCGCGGTCATCGACGTGACGCCAAAGGGCCTCGTCGTGTTGGAAATGATTCCGGGAATGACGCTCGAAAAGCTGCAGGCCTTGACCGAACCCCCGCTGCAACTGGCCCCTGACTGGAAGGTCCTGGCGCCGCCGGTAGCCCCGAAAGCCCGCGCGGCGTAGCGAGATGCCGTAGCCCGCACGAAGAGCGGGACTCCGGAAAGCCGGTCGCTACATTCAAAACTGTCGTCGCCCGGCTTGACCGGGCGATCCAGTAAGCCGTGGCCTTTCGGTCTATCTTGAACGCCTCTGGAATACTGGGTCGCCCGGTTAAACCGGGCGATGACAGCGGTGTTTGGTTCATCCAACAGGGCCGCCCCTCGCCATGATATCATGCCCAATTCGCCCCAAATTTACTGCCCCTTATCCATTCTGCCCTAGTTTTCAGCAGGGGATCGGGGGCTCGCGCTCCCGATCCCGGCTGTTTGGGTGAGACGATGGGGGTTTGCGGTGGGAATGTCTGAACGTGCCGGATCGACCTCGATAGCGTCAAAACTCCCGACCTTGCGGCTTCGCGCCAAGATCATCCTCGGTTTTGCCGTCACGCTCGCCATTTCGGCCGCCAGCATGGGCATCGCCTATCTCGGTTTCGAGCGCGTCGCAGCGGGCGTCGCCGGCTACCGCACCAGCGTCTCGGAAGCCGACCTGGCGCGCAACATCGACCGCGAACTGATCTCGTACCGGTCGCTGGCGCGCTACTTCGTGTTGACCGGCAAGGAAGACGACGGCAAGGCGGCGCTGGCCGCCGAGGCCGGCCTGAAGGACGCCATCGATCAGTCGATGAAGGGCACGACCAATCCGGCGCGGCGCGATCAGATCGGGCGCCTCGGCCAGGAATTCCAGAATTTCAGCAAGGTCTTCGCCGGGATTCTCAGGATCAAGCAGGAAAGCACACAGCTGACGCAGAACCAGCTGATGCGGAGCGGCAATATGCTGCGCTACAAGCTGGAAGATCTTCCCAGCAACGCCGACGATGAGGAACAGCAATCGGTCCAGTTCGGCGCCAAGGTAGTCACCGATCAATTCCAGGCGGTGACGGCGCTCGCCAACACATTCGTCGTCAATTCCGACCAGACGACCGCGGCCAGCGCGGTGGCGCGGCTCAGATTCGTCGACAACTCGCTTGGTGGGATATTGTCGAGTAACCAGAAGATCGTCGAAGGCCTCAAGGAAGCTGCCGCGTTGCTCGCCGATTACAAGCAAGCCCTGACCAAGTTGATCGAGAATTCGAAATCGATCGGCGAACAAGCCGCAAAGATGACCGAGTCGGCGACGGCGATCATGCAGGGCGCAGCCACCTTGAAGGCGGACCTGGTGTCCGATCAGCAACGACTCGAATCCGGCACCAACGCGCTGATCGGCGAGACCGAGCGCCTGATCCTGATATTGGCGGCCGGCGGCTTCCTGCTCGGCGGGGTGTGGGCGCTGTTGCTGGGCAGGGGAATTGCCAGACCGATGACGGCGATGTGCAAGGCCATGCGCGAACTTGCCGGCGGCAATTTCGACGTCGTGCTGCCCGGCCTCGGGCGCAAGGATGAACTCGGCGAGATGGCGGGCGCGGTGGAGGAATTCAAGCTGCAGGCCATCGCCAAGGCCGAGCGCGATGCCGCGGCCCATGATGCGCAGAACAAGGCGAGCAGTGCGGCGCGCCGCACCGAACTCATTCGCTTTGCGGACGATTTCGAAACCGCCGTGGGCGCCATCGTCTCGAATGTTTCAGCCTCGGCGGTACAGCTCGAATCCGCAGCCGGAACGCTGACGCGTACCGCCGAAACCACCCAGAGCCTGTCCAGTCAGGTCGCCGGCGCATCGGAAGAAGCCTCCAGCAACATGCAATCGGTCGCCACGGCAACCGAGGAACTTTCCGCCTCCGTCGACGAGATCGGACGGCGGGTGCGCGAATCCAACAAGATCGCGGACGCGGCGGTGACCCAGGCCCAGCAGACCGACGGCCGCATCGGCAAATTGTCACGCGCGGCCCAGGAGATCGGCGACGTGGTCAAGCTGATCACGGCGATCGCCGAGCAGACCAATCTGCTGGCGCTGAACGCCACCATCGAGGCCGCCCGCGCCGGCGATGCCGGCCGCGGCTTCGCCGTCGTCGCCTCCGAAGTCAAATCGCTCGCCAGCCAGACCGCCAAGGCGACCGACGAAATATCGTCGCACATCCTGGGCATGCAGGGCGCGACCCAGGAATCGGTTGCAGCCATCAAGGAAATCGGCGGCACCATCGGCCAGATTTCGGACATCGCTGCATCGATCGCCAGCGCCGTGGAGCAGCAAAGCTCGGCCACACAGGAAATCTCGCGCAGCGTCCAGAACGTCGCGCAGGGCACCCAGCAAGCGGCCGCGGACATCATGCAGGTCAATCGCGGCGCCACCGAAACCGGCTCCGCTTCCGAGGAAGTGCTGAACTCGGCGAGAACCCTGTCGAGCGAAAGCGCGCGGTTGCGCGAAGAACTCGACCGCTTCATGGCGAACATCCGCGCGGCGTAGCTCCATCACAATTGTCGTCCCGGCCTCCGAGCCGGGACCCATAGCCACCGGCGGACATCGTTCGCGAGGTGTCTGCCTTCGTGCCGCATGGTGAGGACACGGCGTATGGGCCCCGGCTCGGAGGCCGGGGCGACGAAGCCTCGTTGGATGTGCGTGAAACCGATTTACTTAATCGATTCAACGAACCTGCCCCGACGGGCAAATCAATTCCGATTATCAGAAGTGGTGTCAAGCCCTGCGCGAAAAAATATTTCTGTTTTACAGAAATAGAAACCGGACTATATCAATAGCCATCCCGTCCCACTCAGAGGGGCATTGCGCAAAGGTCACCAGTGCGGGGCGGGGATGCGGTGGACGCGGATGGCGCTCCTGACCTGAGCACCTGAGGCGGATGGCAAAGACGTGTGGTCCCGACACCCCAAGGGCTGGTGTCAAGTTCGCGCAAGAGCGCGCGGGCGACGGTGGCAAGAGTGCAGGGCTCACCGAGGAGAGCGCGTGATAAGCCGTAAACCATTGCGCGGGGAGTGCCGGGTGATTCCGGTGTGACCTGACTAACGCGTGTGCCTGTTACCAACTACCTTTGCACACGCGGCTATCGGGCGCATCGGGCGCCCGGCCTCCCCGCGCCCTCTGATTGAAGAGGGCGGCAGTTGATGGCAAACCTCGGGCGAAACGCGCCGCGAGATCGCGAAGCTGTATCTGCATTATGAAAGCAGAATCCCTCATCCGTCGTCCCTGCGAACGCAGGGACCCATACGCCGCGGCTTATCGGTGAGAACGCCGGTGTTAGATATCTTCGCAATAAAAGAAGACCGGGGTTATGGGTCCCTGCGTTCGCAGGGACGACGTTGAGAGATTGCGTCCGGGAACTGCGACCTACGCCGCGTCTGAATTTCCCAAACTCACTCCGCCGGCGCTTCCGCTTCCGCCTCGTCGCCGCCTTCACTCGCGCCGCGGCTCATCATGAAGCCCAGCGCCAGTCCGCCGATCGCGAGAATCGGGATCAGCTTCTTGACACCGATGGCGCGAACCAGCTGGAGGCCGGCGGCCAGCAGCATCGGATCGGCCAGCATGTGCGAGGCCGCCGATTTCGCCGATCGTGCGGCTTCCCGGGCAGCTTCCTCGGCGCGAACCTGGATCTGGTTCTGGCGCACCTTGTAGCAGATGGCCGCAATCAGCGTGACGAGGAGGAATACGCCGGCCCCCGCCAGGCACGCTTCGACCGGACCATATTTCTGCAGGACGAACACGAACAGCGCCGCGCACAGAAACGATGTGGCGACCAGCAGCGCGAAAGCCGCCGCCGCGGCCAGCGAGGTCAGCCGCAGGGCGGTGCCGGTGCTCTCCTTGAAATCGTCGATCATTCGCCCGAACATGCATTGCCTCGATTTGAAAAAATTTGAGCGAAAGCGACGGCGGCGCGTCAGCGCCGCCATCCGTTCAGCGTCTGGACTTTCGCGTCATGCCGTTACCGGCGCCAATTCGACCGGTCAGTTCTACCGCCGCCATGCCGCGCCGATCAGAAAGCCGATGCCGAGCGCGATACCCACGGTCGCCAGCGGGCGCTGGGTAATGACGTCTTCCAGCGATTCCTCGAGCGAGGAGGCGGCGTCATAGGCGGAGTCCATCATGGCGCTGCCGCGTTCGGCCATATCGTCGTACGCTGCGTCGACATTGGCGCGGGCTTCCTTGTAGCCGCGGCGCGCCTGCTTGCCGGCGCTGCCGGCGAACGTATTGAGCACGTCGGTGATCTGGTCGGTCAGGGCGGAAATATCGTTTTTCACGGCTGCTGCATCCTTCTCAAAGCATTGGTATTGCGTAAGCCACAAACGTCCGGGTTTGCAGGAAGTTCCCGGGCTGAAACCGCGGTGATCAGTGTCCCGGCAGCTGTACCGAATCGTCGGGCATCAGATGCACCTTGATGATCAGCGCCACGATCAGGATCGGCGAGGCCAGGAAGGCGCCCATCGGTCCCCACAGCCAGGTCCAGAACGCCAGCGCGATGAACACGGCGAGCGCATTCAATTGCAGGCGTCGGCCAACGATGACCGGCGTCAGGAAATGACCTTCGAGAAAGGTCATCCCGGCAAACAAGGCGGGCCCGAGCAGTCCCTCGGCCAGCGTCGGAAAGGCGACCACGCCGACCACGGTCAGAATCGCGAACATGAACACGGGTCCGATGATCGGGATGAAGTTCAAGGTCGCGGCCAGCGCGCCGAGCGCGGCCGGGTTCGGCATCCCCGTCAGCGCGCAAATGATGCCGGTCGCCACGCCGACACCGAGGTTGATGGTGGTGACCATCAGCAGATAGCCGCCGAGATGCTCCTCGACCGCATTGACGATGCGCAGGGTTCGCAGCCGCGATTCACGGTCACCGAATGTCATGACCAAAGCGCGGCGCAGGTCCGGCCAGCTGGCGATGAACAGGATCAGGGTTACCAGGAACAGCAGGAATTCGGCGAAGGTCGGCGACAGGAATTCCAGGGTCGGCTGCACCCATTCGATCTTGGGCAACTGAAACGAGGCGCCCGGCAGGGTTTCCGATCCGCCCAGCGCCAACTGCATTTGCTGCCACAGCCACAGCGGACGATCGAACACATGAAGCTTGTCCTTCATGAGCGAGCCGAGTTCGGGAAGCCGCGCGCTCCATTCGATCACCGGGGAGGCGATCAGCCCGACCATGAAGGCGACCAAGGTGCAGGCCGCGGCCACGATCATGACCGCGGACACCGCGCGCGGAATGCGGTGCTGCTCGAGATAGCGTGCCGCCGGCGCCAGCATGGTGCCGACCACGAACGCCATCGTGACGGGCAAGAAGAATGCCTTGGCGGCATAGAGCACGGCGACGATGCAGATGATGAGAAGGGCGACCAGCGCGAAGGCCACCACTTCGGCGCGGCGGATCACCGGCGGCTGTTCGTTCTTGCTGTCGGGCAGCGGCTTGCCTGCTGGTTCGGCGGGCGCCGCACGCTCATTGGGAAGGACACGCAATTGGCTCTCCCCCGCGCTACGGCGAATCTGGCTTGGGTCGCGGTCGCGGCTGACGAACCGGGCGAATACGCCGGCTTAACCCGCGTCGGAACCGAAAGTTCCGTCGCAAGAACGTGAAGCGCCGGCTGGTTGACAAGGGCGTTCCGCCCCGAGTCGAACGGAACCTTGCCGCCCCGGCCGGGTTGATTGGCCAGAGCATCAATTGATGCGCATCGCATTGGGGCAGGTCATGGCACAGACATTCGCAGGCACTCGCAGGCTTTCGTGGCGCGCGACCGGCGCGCTGATCCTTGGCACCGCGATGCTGCTGTCGCCCGCGTTGCTCGAAAGCGCGAGCGCCCAGCTGCTCGGCTACGCCTCCAGCGCGCCGATGGCGTTTCCGTCGGACAATCTGATGGTCGCGCCGGCGCAGCCCGCGGATGACGGCGACGATGCTGTCGTGATGCCGGAGCGCTTGAAGCGCGCCACCGTCGCCTTCGACACCCACGAAGCCCCTGGCACCATCGTGATCGATACCGGCAACACCTACCTCTATTACGTGCTCGGCCAGGGTCGCGCCGTTCGCTACGGCGTCGGCGTCGGCCGCGAAGGTTTCACGTGGTCCGGCGTGCAGAACATCACCAGGAAGGCCGAGTGGCCGGATTGGACCCCGCCTTCCGAGATGATCGCGCGCCAGCCCTATCTGCCGCGCTTCGTCGCGGGCGGCCCGGGCAATCCGCTCGGCGCGCGCGCCATGTATCTCGGCTCCAGCATCTACCGGATTCACGGCACCAACGATCCCTCGACCATCGGCAAGTTCGTCTCGTCGGGCTGCATCCGGCTGACCAATGAAGACGTCGCCGACCTGTTCGGCCGCGTCACCATCGGCACCAGGGTGGTGGTGCTGCCGAAGAACGCGCCGCTGATGGCGACGCGCAGCCCGGCGACCAGGACGACGATCAGCGTTCGTCCGGCCGCGGCGCAGCGTCCGGTCGCAACGACGGCCGTCCCGGGCCGCCAGGCGATGAACCTTTCGACGTCGTCGCTGTATTGATCGGGAGACCGCTATGAACCGGCATTTGGGCAAGCGGCTGGCGTGGGGTGCAGCGGCGTTGCTGTGCGCCTCGGCGCTGGCGCCGGCCGCTCAGGCGCAGGACTTTTTCTCCCAGCTGTTCGGCGGCTTCGGCCGCTCGCGGGCGCCGCAAATCCACATGCCGTTCGCGGCCGATGACGGTCCGGTTGTCGCCCCGCAGCGCGAGGCCCGCCCGCGTTACGGTGTCGGCCAGGCCTATTGCGTGCGCACCTGCGACGGACGCTATTTCCCGGTCAACGGGCCGGACAATAAGAGCCGCGCCGAGGCATGCAACAACTTCTGCCCGGCCAGCGACACCAAGCTGGTCTATGGCAGCAGCATCGACCATGCGGCGACCGAAACCGGAAAACCCTATTCCGAACTGCCGAATGCGTTTCGCTATCGTGAGGAACTGGTCGCCGGATGCACCTGCAACGGCAAGGACCAGATCGGGCTCGCCCCGGTCAAGATCGAGGACGATCCGACCCTGCGACGGGGCGACATCGTCGCCGCCGCGGACGGGTTGATGGTCGCCGGCCGGCCCGACAGGCGCGGCGCATCCCTCAACTTCTCGCCCGCCTCGGACCGGCTCCAGGCCCGCTACCAGCGCGTGCCGGTGCTGGCGAGGGAGTGACACACACTGAGTGGCACTGAAATCATGGATCTCTCGCAATGAATATAAGGTTCCGTCGCGGGAACCCGGCAGGTCCAAAGGCGTTGAATGAGCAGCCAATCGTGCTTTCACGACGCCTCAGGGGACCCGCATGCTCATCAGCGCACTCGTCACATTTCTCGTCGTTATCCTCATTCTCTATCTGATCAACCTGCTGCCGCTGGACGGCCGCGCCAAGCAGATCGCCCGCGTCGTCGTCATCGTCATCGGCGTGATCTCGCTGCTGAAATTACTCGCGGTGTTTTAGACCGGTCGCGACGGTTCAACGAAAAAGCCCCGGCCAAGGCCGGGGCTTTTCCAATTTCACCGGCGTGCCCGCCGCTTACCTGAATCCTGCGATCAACCCGCCGCCTTGGCTTCCCGGCGCCGTGCGGTGAGGATGAACTCGGTGTAGCCGTTCGGCTGCTCGCGGCCCTTGAAGATCAGGTCGCAGGCGGCCTTGAAGGCGACGCCGTCGAAGCCGGGCGCCATCGGCCGGTACTCGGCATCGCCCTCGTTCTGTCCGTCCACCACGACCGCCATCCGCTTCAGCGATTCCATCACCTGCTCTCTGCTGATGACGCCCTGATGCAGCCAGTTCGCCAGATGCTGGCTCGAGATCCGCAAGGTGGCGCGGTCTTCCATCAGGCCGACGTCGTGGATATCGGGCACCTTCGAGCAGCCGACGCCCTGGTCGATCCAGCGCACGACGTAACCCAGAATGCCCTGGCAGTTGTTGTCGATCTCCTGCTTGACGTCATCGGGCGCCCAGTTCGATTGCGACACCGGGATGGTGAGAATGTCCGACAGCCTGGCGCGCGGGCCGCCCTTGCTCAGCTCCTGCTGGCGCGCCTGTACGTTGACCTGGTGATAGTGCAGCGCGTGCAGCGTGGCGGCGGTCGGCGACGGCACCCAGGCGGTGGTGGCGCCGGCCTGCGGATGGCCGACCTTTTGCGCCAGCATGTCCGCCATCTTGTCGGGTGCGGCCCACATGCCCTTGCCGATCTGGGCATGGCCGGGCAGGCCGTCGATCAGGCCGTTGTCGACGTTCCAGTCCTCATAGGCCTTGATCCAGGGCTGCGCCTTCATGTCGTTCTTGCGGATCATCGGACCGGCTTCCATCGAGGTATGGATTTCGTCGCCGGTGCGATCGAGGAAGCCGGTGTTGATGAAGCAGATCCGCCTGGAGGCCTGCTGGATGCAGGCCTTGAGGTTGACCGTGGTGCGGCGCTCCTCGTCCATGATGCCGACCTTCATGGTGTTTTCCGGCAGACCGAGCATCTTCTCGACCTGGCCGAACAGCTCGCAGGTCAATGCCACCTCATCGGGGCCGTGCATCTTCGGCTTGACGATATAGACCGAGCCGGTGCGGCTGTTCTTCGTCTTCGACTTGCCCTTGAGATCGTGGATCGCGAGCAGGCCGGCGACGGCGGCGTCCAGAATGCCTTCCGGAATCTCGGCGCCCGAAGCGTCGAGCACCGCGTCGGTAAACATGTGATGGCCGACATTGCGCATCAACAGCAGGCTGCGGCCGTGCAGCGTGAGCTGCTTGCCGTCTGCCGTGGTGTAGACGCGGTCGGGATTGAGCGCGCGCTGCAGCGTCTTGCCGCCCTTCTCGAAGTCGGCCGAGAGCGTGCCGTCCATCAGGCCGAGGGTGTTGCGATAGACCAGCACCTTGTCCTCGGCATCGACAGCCGCGACGCTGTCCTCCATGTCGAGGATGGTGGAGACCGCCGATTCCAGGATCATGTCGGCAACGCCTGCCGGGTCGTCCTTGCCGATCAGGTGGCCGCGGTCGATGACGACTTCGATATGCATGCCGTTGTTGACCAGCAGGATCGCGGTCGGTGCTGAGGGATCGCCCTGGTAGCCGGCGAACTGCGTGCTGTCTTTCAGCGCGGTGGCGTTGCCGCTCTTCAGTTTGACGGCGAGTTGCCCCGCGGTCACGCTGTAGGAAATCACATCGGTGTGGCTTCCGGTCGCCAGCGGCACGGCGGCATCGAGAAAGGCCTTTGCCTTCGCGATGACCTTGTCGCCGCGCGCCTTGTTGTAGCTCTTGCCGCCTTCGCCGGGATCATGCGGGATCGCGTCGGTGCCGTAGAAGGCATCGTACAGGCTGCCCCAGCGCGCATTGGCGGCGTTCAGGGCGTAGCGTGCGTTGGTGAGCGGCACCACCAGCTGCGGCCCGCAGATTTTTCCGATCTCTTCGTCGACGTTGGCCGTTTCGACCGTGTGGGTCGCAGGCTCCGGCAGCAGATAGCCGATCTCCTTCAGAAATGCCGTATAGGCATTCATGTCGAACGGCTTGCCCTTGTTGGCACGATGCCAGCCGTCGATCTTCGCCTGCAGGGCGTCGCGGAAGGCGAGCAATTCGCGGTTTTTCGGCGCGAGATTCTGGAGGATGGCCGCCAGCCCCGCCCAGAACGCGTCGGGCGAAATCCCGGTCTTGGGGGTCGCCTCCGTGGCGATGAAATCGAACAAAACGGGGGCGATCTTCAGTCCATGGGCATCGATACGATTCATTGCGGGCTTTCTCGGCGGGAAACGGCGGCTACAGGCTGTTTTCTGGGGTGAACACAGCAAAAAGCGCGCCAAAGGGCAATTTCTGGGGCCCTTTTAGCCATAAAGCCGGGTCGATGAGAAGGCCCCAAAGAGGCCTCCGAAAGTCTCAGATATTGGCGGCGAGATCGACCAGTTCGTCGAACAGAATGCCCGTCCTCGTCAGCATCCGCTCGATCTCGTCGGTGGCGTCGGGGACCGAGCGCCTCGAGGTGTCGATCGTCAACTCGCAACCGGCCGGCGGCTGGTAGTCGTTGCCGGTGCCCGTAAACCCGTGCAAGGCGCCGGCGCGCGCCTTGGCGTAATGGCCCTTGGGATCGCGGCTCTCGCACACCTCGACCGGGGTCGCGACATAGATCTCGCGGAACTCGGTGTCGGCGATGCGGCGCGCCGCGGCGCGATCTTCGCGCGATGGCGACACCGCGGCGACGATGGCGATGTGGCCGTTGCGCGCCAGATGAACCGCGACCTCTGCAAGCCGGCGAATGTTTTCGCTGCGGTCCTGTGCGGAGAAACCGAGATCGCTGTTGAGCCCGGCGCGCAGCGTGTCGCCGTCCAGCAGCACCGGCGAGCCGCCGGCGCTGAACAGCCGGCGTTCCAGCGCGCGCGCCAGCGTCGACTTGCCGGAGCCCGGCAATCCCGTCAGCCACACCACCGCGCCGCCGTGGCGATAGCGCGCCGAACGCTCGTCGGCCCGCAACGCGGATTCCACCGGCACGATATCGACGGGGATGGCGCGTTGGCCTGAAGCGACCGACAGCGCCAGCCCGCCGCCGGCAATGCGGCCATTGACCTCGATGACGAGGCGTCCGGTGCGCGGATTGTCGGTGTAGGGATCGGCGGCGATCGGCTGCGCCAGCGAAATGTCGATCTCGCCGACATGGTTGCGCGCGATCGCCTTGGTCTCGACGCTGGAGAGTTCGCCGGGGTCGACCGCCTTTTCAATGGCGACCACATTGGCGCGGGTTTCCCGCGTGCCGAGCCGGACCAGAATCGAGGCGCCTTCCACCAGCGGCTTGTCGTGCAGCCAGAAAATCCGCGCGCGGATCCGGCGGGTGTCGCGCGGCGCGCTGCCGACATGGGCGATGACGTCGCCACGCTCGACGAACAGTTCGCGGTCGAGCGTGATGCCGACCGAGCGCCCGGCGCCCTGGCTTCCCTGCACCGGGGTCACCGGCCAGCTCTCGACGGACTTGATCCTGGCGATTTTGCCGGCGGGCATGATGACGATCTCGTCGCCGGCGGCAAGGCTGCCGGCTTCGATGCGGCCCGCGACAATACGGCGGTCGTCGAACTTGTAGATCGCCTGCACCGGCAGCCGCAGCGCCAGCGTTTCCAGCGGCCGAGCCGGTTCGAGCGCATCCAGCGCCTCGACCACGGTGGGGCCATCATACCATTCGATCCGCGGCGTACGTTCGGCAACGCCGTCGCCGTCGCGCGCCGAAATCGGAATCACCGCCGACGGCGTCACGCCGAGGCCGATCAGATGCGTCGATATCTCGTCGCTGATTTCTGTGAAGCGCTCGGCGCTGAAATCGACCCGGTCCATCTTGTTGACGACGACCGCGACCTGTTTGACGCCGAGAAGATGCAGCAGATAGCCGTGACGCCGGGTCTGGTCGCGCACGCCTTCCAGCGCGTCGATGATCAGGACCGCGCCGTCCGCCTGCGAGGCGCCGGTGATCATGTTGCGCAGGAATTCGGCGTGGCCGGGCGCGTCGATCAGCACCACGTCGCGCGAGCGGGTGCGGAACCTGATCTGGGTGGTGTCGATGGTGATGCCCTGGTCGCGCTCGGTCTGCAGCGCATCCAGCAGAAACGACCATTCGAACGGCATGCCGCGCCGGGCGCTGACCGCTTTCAGCATTTCGAGCTTGCCCTCGGGCAGGCTGCCGGTTTCGTGCAGCAGGCGTCCCACCAGCGTCGACTTGCCGTGATCGACATGGCCGACGATGACGATGCGCACTTGCGGGCGCGTGGTGCCGTTCGGCGTGGCCAGTGTCGCGGTGGGGATGATCATGTTCATGGGCGCGCTCAATTCGATATCCGTCAGAGATAGCCGGCGACGCGCAGCCGCTCGAAGGCGTCTTCGGTTTCATGATCCAGCGCGCGGCCCGCCCGCTCCGGCACCCTCGTGCCGTCGAGCTCGATCAGGATTTCCTCGATATTCGAGGCGGTCGAAGCCACGGGGTTGGTGATGTCCTGATCGCCCAGCGAGCGATAGCGCTTGCCGTCCCTGGCCAGGTACAGCGGGATGATCGGAATGTTCTCGCGTTGGGTGTAGGCCCAGATATCGGCCTCGGTCCAATGCAGGATCGGGTGAATGCGTAAATGCGCGCCCGGCGGCGGCGAGGCATTGAACTGGTCCCAGAATTCCGGCGGCTGGTCGCGCACGTCCCATCCGCCTTCGGTGCCGCGCGGCGAGAACACCCGCTCCTTGGCGCGGGTGGCCTCCTCGTCGCGGCGAATGCCGGCGATCAATCCGTCAAATCCATGTTTGGCCAGCGCGAGCTTCAAGCCGTCGGTCTTGCGCGCGGCGGATCGTGCCGCGGGCGGCAGGGTCGGGTCGATGGTCTCCAGCGGCGGGCAGGGTTCGATCTTCAGGTCGAGCTCCCATTCCTTGCCGTAGCGATCGCGAAACGCGTACATCTCGGCAAATTTCTTGCCGGTGTCGACATGCAGGGCCGGGAACGGCATGCGGCCGAAGAAGGCCTTGCGCGCCAGCCAGATCATGACGTTGGAATCCTTGCCGAGCGACCACAGCAGCGCCAGCTTCTTCAGCCGCGCGAAGGCTTCCCTGAAAATATAGATGCTCTGCGCCTCGAGCGCATCGAGGTGGTCCATGCCGGGGGGAGGCAGCCGTCCATCGGGTGAAATTTGCGATGACATTGGCAGGGCCGAAGATCCGTTGGGCGGGTCTGCGCGACGCAGCCGGGCGACCGGGGAATCGTTGTCGAGAAGATGCATCTCTGGCCCTTGGCCTTTGTAGGGGAAAATTCTAAAGTTGCATCGCAATAGAGAAGAAGAAATTTTCTCTTTGCGGGCATTGAACGAGACATATATAGAAAATAATTCTAGTCAACCCCGCAAGTTGGGGCAGCGAGTGTCGCATGCGATTCCTGCCAGTCTTTCTCGATCTGCAAACCGGACCGGTGCTGCTTGTTGGCGCCGGCGATCTGGCGCGGGCGAAATTGCGCCTGCTGGCCGCGGCGGGCGCGCGTGTCCGCTACTTCGCGACCGATGGCCAGCACGATGTGAGCGGGCTTGAGCCTGACGAGGCGGCGCGGATCGAACTGGCGCAGGGTGATCCGCTGACCTCGGATCTGAACGGCATCATCGCCATCCTGTGCGCGGGCGCCGGCGACATCGGGGTTGCGATGTCGGCGCGAGCCAAAGCGGTCGGCCTTCCCGTCAATGTGATGGACGACCTCGCCCATTCGACTTTCATCTTTCCCGCCATCGTCGATCGCGGCGACGTCGTCATTGCCGTAGGCACCGGCGGCACTTCGCCCGTGGTGGCGCGCCGCGTGCGCGAGCACATCGAAGCGGTGCTGCCGGCGCGAATCGGCGATCTCGCCACGTTCATCGGCCGCTGGCGCAAGACCATCAACGGTCGCATTCCCGAACTTGCGCTGCGCCGCCGCTTCTGGGAGCGCGTGTTCGATGGCCCGATCGGTGCGCTGGTGCTCGCCGGCCGCAAGGATGAGGCAGAAGCCGCGCTGAACGATATTCCCGACGCTTCCGCCTTTGCCGGCGCGCTCGAGTCGGGAAAGGCCGAGGGCAGGGTGACGCTGGTCGGCGCCGGCCCCGGCGATCCGGACCTTCTGACCATCAAGGCGCTGCGCGCGCTGCAGGACGCCGACGTGGTATTTTACGACGAGCTGGTCTCACCGGAGATTCTCGATCGGGTGCGTCGCGATGCGTCGCGCGTGCCGGTCGGCCGTCGCGTCGGCAAGCCCGGCATCGGCCAGGACGCCATCAACAGACTGTTGATCGAGTCCGCGACATCGGGCCAGCGCACGGTGCGCCTGAAGGGCGGCGATGGCTTCGTGTTCGGCCGTGGCGGCGAGGAAGTCGAAGCGCTGCGCGCGGCCGGCGTCGCCTATTCGGTGGTGCCGGGAATTACCGCAGGGCTCGGCGCCGCCGCGCAATTCGAAGTGCCGCTGACCTTCCGGCACGAGGCGCTGCGGATTACGTTTCTCACCGCGCACAAGGCCACGGATGCTGAAACCGTCGACTGGTCAACCTTGACCGACGAGAAGATGACGGTCGTCGTCTACATGGGAATGACCGCGGCGCCATCGGTCCGATCGGGCCTGCTGGCCGCCGGACGTTCGCCGCAAACCCCGGTCGGCGTGTTCGCGCGGGTCACGCGCCCGGATGCACAGGCCGCGGTCGGAATTTTGCAGGATCTGCCCGACCTGGTCGAGAAGATCGACGGCGGCCCCGCCATTCTCATCATCGGCGACGTCGTCGCGCATTCCGCGCCATGGCGCGAAGCCGATCCCAATCGAGTGCTCTCCAAACTGCTGGAAACCGCCGCATGACCTCTCCGCTGCAACAAAAGATCAAGATATCAGGACCGTCCGTCATCACCGCCAACCGTACCTGGGATGGCATCGTGATCTGGCGCACCGCCGCCAAGGGCTGGTCGGCCGAATTGTCGGACGCGGCGATCGTTCGCACCGCCGATGAGGCCCGGGCGCTGCTGGCCGAATCCGTCGCCGACGATGTCGGTGCGATCGGTGCCTATATCGCGCCGGTCGAGATCAGGGATTCCGGCAAGATCAAACCCGGCAATCTGCGCGAACACATCCGCTCGGCGGGGGTCACCATCGACCTCCCGGTCCCGGCGTAAGGCCATCAGCCATGTATGCATATGACGAACTCGATCGCACGCTGATCAACGAACGCGTTTCGGAATTTCGCGATCAGGTGAAGCGCCGGCTGTCCGGCGAACTCACCGAGGACGAATTCAAGATGCTGCGGCTGCAGAACGGCGTCTATCTGCAATTGCACGCCTACATGTTCCGGGTCGCGATCCCCTACGGCACGCTGTCGTCGGAGCAGTTGCGGCGCATGGCGCATGTCGCGCGCAAATACGATCGCGGCTACGGCCATTTCACCACGAGGCAGAACATCCAGTTCAACTGGATCAAGCTTGCCGAACTGCCGGATGCGCTGGCCGATCTTGCCGACGTCGGCATTCACGCCATGCAGACCTCGGGCAACAACACCCGCAACGTCACCTCGGACCAGTGGGCCGGCGTCGCGCCGGGCGAGATCGAGGATCCCCGCATCTGGTCCGAGCTGCTGCGGCAGTACACCACGCTGCATCCGGAATTCTCCTTCCTGCCGCGCAAGTTCAAATTCGCGATCACGGCCTCCGATCACGACCGCGCCGCGATCAAGGTGCACGATATTGGTCTGCGGCTTTACAGGAATGCGGCCGGCGAAACCGGCTTCGAGGTGCTGGTCGGCGGCGGCCTCGGCCGCACCCCCTTCATCGGCAAGACGATAAAGCCGTTCGTGCATGGCCACGATCTCCTGAGCTATGTCGAAGCCATCCTGCGCGTCTACAACCAGTACGGTCGCCGCGACAACATCTACAAGGCGCGCATCAAGATCCTGGTGCACGAACTCGGCATCGAGAAATTCGCCAGGGAGGTCGAGGAGGAATGGCTGCAGATGCGCGACAGCGCGCTTCAGATCGACGATTCCGTGATCGAGGACATCCGTTCGCGCTTCAGTTATCCGACCTACGAAAAGCTGCCGCACATGCCGGACGAGCTGAAGAAGGCGGCGCATGATCCGCATTTCGAAGCCTGGCGCAAGAATTCGACCTTCCCGCACAAGGTGCCGGGCTACGCGATCGCAGTGCTGTCGCTGAAGCCGGTGGGCGGTCCGCCCGGCGACGCCACCGCCGACCAGATGGATGCCATCGCCGATCTCGCGGACAGATATTCCTTCGGTGAGATCCGCGTCGGCCACGAGCAGAACCTCGCGCTGCCCCATGTCGCGAGGCGCGATCTGCCGGCGCTGTGGAAGGCGCTCGACAGGATCGGCGTCGCCACGCCGAACGTCAATCTGGTCTCCGACATCATCGCCTGCCCGGGGCTGGATTACTGTTCGCTCGCCAACGCCCGCTCGATCCCGATCGCGCAGGAATTGACCCGGCGCTTCGCCAATCACGACACCGCCAATCTGATTGGGCGGCTGCATATCAATATTTCGGGCTGTATCAATGCCTGCGGCCATCATCACGTCGGCCATATCGGTATTCTCGGCGTCGAGAAGAACGGCGAGGAATTCTATCAGATCACGATCGGCGGCCGCGCCGACGAGAAGGCCGAGGTCGGAACGCTGATCGGGCCCGCCGTGCCCTATGGCGATGTCGCCGATGTGATCGAGGATATCGTCGAAGCCTATCTTGCGCTGCGCGCGCGCCCCGACGAACTTTTCATCGATGCGGTGAAGCGGCTGGGCGTCGAACCTTTCAGGGAGCGGGTCTATGCCACTCGTTAAGGGCGGAAAAATCGCCGCCGACGCACTGGTCCATGTGGCCGACGATGCCGGGATTCCGGATGATGGCGGGATCCTGATTTCCGCCGCGCGTTTTCTCGCCGATGCGGAGGCCCTGTCGGGCCGGGCCGGCAAGACCGGCGTGATCTGGCCGAACAACCGCGATATCGACGATCTCGTGCCCTGGCTCGACCGGCTCGCCGTGGTCGCGCTGGTGTTCCCGAACTTCCGCGATGGCCGCGCCTACAGCCAGGCCCGCGTGTTGCGAGAGCGGCATGGCTATCGCGGTGAGTTGCGCGCCACCGGACAGGTGCTGCGCGACCAGTTCGTGTTCATGCTGCGCGCCGGCTTCGACGCCTTCCAGGTCAACAAGGAAAGCGACGCGGAAGCGTTTGCCGCCACGGTGAAGCGTTATTCGGTGTTCTACCAGCCGACCGGCGACGGCCGCATCACGGCGCTGCACCGGCGCATGCAGCTGCGCCATTCCGAGAGCGCCGGCCAATGAACGCGCGCGCAGATCAGGTGCAGCCGGCATTGAAAGCAGGCGGCTTGCCGCCGGCGCCGGAGCTTGATCTTGCGTTGCGCAACGCATCGCCCGCGGAAGTGATCGCCGCGGCCTTGCAAACAGTCGGTCGCGAACGCCTCGCCGTGGTGTCGTCGTTCGGGACCGAATCGGCGGCGCTGCTCAAGGTGATGGCCGACGTCGATCCGGCGATACCCGTGGTGTTTCTCGATACCGGCTGGCTGTTCGATGAGACGCTGGCCTATCGCGACACGCTGGTCGCGACGCTGGGGCTGCGCGACGTCCGTTCGATCAAGCCGCTGGAACAAGCGCTGTCGCGCGAGGATCCCGACCGCGAATTGTGGTTCTCCGATCCCGACGCCTGCTGCCGGATCCGCAAGGTGGAGCCGCTGGCCCGCGCACTGGCGCCGTTCTCGGCATGGATCAACGGACGCAAGCGTTTCCAGGGCGGGCTGCGCGCCGACATTGCCGTGGTCGAGGACGACGGCGTCAGGCTGAAGTTCAATCCGTTCGCCAATGTCTCGCGCGAGGGGATCGAGGCAATCTACCGGCTTGCCAGGCTGCCGCCGCATCCGCTCGCGGCATCGGGCTATCTCTCGGTCGGCTGCATGCCCTGCAGCAGCCGGACCTCGGCGGACGAGGATGCGCGTGCCGGCCGCTGGCGCGGTAGAGCCAAGACAGAATGCGGCATCCATACGGTCAAGACTTCATAGAACAATGACGCTGCGACGCCGCAAACATTGAAACGCGGTTTCGTTGACTTAAAGGCCATTCATCGCGAGTTATGTGCGCGTGCTTCTCGATGACAAAGCCGTCGTCGGTGCGAATGGAGATCGAGATGGTCCGTCGTGTTCTGCCGCTCGTCGCGGGACTGCTTTGGGCGGGTTCTGCGCTGGCCGCCGATGTGTCGCTGCTCAACGTGTCCTACGATCCGACGCGCGAGCTCTATGCGGAATTCAACAAGGCGTTTGCGCGTGCCTACCAGAAAGAAACCGGCAAGAGCATCGATATCAAGCAGTCGCATGGCGGCTCCGGTTCGCAGGCTCGCGCCGTGATCGACGGCCTGCAGGCCGACGTGGTCACGCTGGCGCTCGCCTACGATATCGATGCGATTGCGGCCAAGGGTTTCCTTCCTGCCGCCTGGCAGAAGCGCTTGCCGCAAAATGCGTCACCCTACACTTCGACGATCGTGTTCCTGGTGCGCAAAGGCAATCCCAAGGGCATCAAGGACTGGGACGATTTGATCAAGCCCGGGGTTGGCGTCATCACGCCGAACCCGAAGACTTCAGGCGGCGCACGCTGGAATTATCTGGCCGCCTGGGGCTACGCGCTGAAGAAAACCGGCTCGGCCGACAAGGCGAGGCAGTTCGTCGGCGACCTCTTCAGGAACGTGCCGGTGCTGGATACCGGCGCGCGCGGCTCGACCGTCACCTTCGTCGAGCGCGGCGTCGGCGACGTGCTGCTGGCCTGGGAGAACGAGGCGTTTCTGGCCCAGCGCGAATTCGGCAAGGACAAGTTCGAGATGGTGTCGCCGCCATTGTCGATCCTGGCGGAGCCGCCGATCTCCGTGGTCGACAGGGTCGCCGACAAGAAAGGCACCCGCGCCGCGGCCGAGGCCTACCTCAAATACTGGTATACCAAAGAAGGTCAGGAAATTGCAGCACGCAATTCCTATCGTCCGCGCGATGCCGAGATCGCGAAGGAATACGAGAAATCTTTCGCCAAGGTTGAATTGTTCACCATCGACGAATTGTTCGGTGGCTGGACCAGGGCGCAGAAGGAACACTTCGCCGAAGGCGGCATTTTCGACCAGATCTACAAGAACTGATCTGGCCGGGGGCAGGGGGCATTGTGAGCAACGGAGGCGCGGGACGACACAGCAGTCTGCCGGGGTTCGGTCTCACCATGGGACTGACGCTGACATGGCTCTCCGTCATCATTCTGATCCCGCTCGCGGGCCTGTTCCTCAAGAGCTTTGAGCTCAGCCTCGACCAGTTCTGGGGCATTCTCACCAGCCGTCGCACCTTGAGTGCGCTGAAGATTTCGTTCGGCCTCGCCTTCGCCGCCGCCATCGTCAATCTGGTGATGGGAATGATCATCGTCTGGGCGCTGGTGCGGTACCGTTTTCCGGGCCGCCGGCTGTTCGACGCCATCGTCGACATTCTCTTTGCGCTGCCAACCGCGGTGGCCGGCGTCGCCTTGACCTCGCTGTTCGCGCAAAAAGGCTGGCTCGGCGCACCGCTGGCCGAACTCGGCATCAAGGTGGCGTTCACGCCGCTTGGAATCTTCGTCGCGATGATCTTCATCGGCATTCCCTTCGTGGTGCGGACGGTGCAGCCGGTGCTGATCGACCTCGACGCCGAAATCGAGGAGGCTGCTGCCAGCCTCGGCGCCAACCGCTGGCATACCGTCTCCAAGGTGATCCTGCCCAGCCTCGTTCCGGCGCTGCTGACCGGGTTCGCGCTGGCCTTCGCGCGCGCGGTCGGCGAGTACGGCTCGGTGATCTTCATTGCCGGCAATCTGCCGAACGTCTCCGAAATCGCCCCGCTGCTGATCGTGATCCGGCTCTCGGAATTCCGCTATGCCGACGCCACCGCGATCGCCGTCGTCATGCTGGTGGCGTCGTTCCTGATCATCTTCGCGGTCAATCGTCTACAGCGCTGGGCGCAAACCCGCATCCCGGCGCATTGGAGGCTGATAAAATGAATCAGCCGCAAATTTTAATTACTTCGGCACGGGAAGATCTGCGGACCGAGCCCAGGATCATTCGCGTCGTCCTCATCGCGATGGCCGTGACCTTCCTCACCGTGTTCGTGGTGCTGCCGCTGGTCGTGGTATTCGCGCAAGCGTTCTCCAAGGGGGTTTTTGCCTACTTTTCAGCCCTGTCGGATCCGGAAGCGCTGTCCGCCATCAAACTGACGCTGATGGTGGCGGCGATTTCGGTCGGTCTCAATCTGGTGTTTGGCGTGATCGCGGCCTGGGCCATCGCGAAATTCGACTTTCGCGGCAAGACCTTCCTGATCTCGCTGATCGATCTGCCGTTCTCGGTGAGCCCCGTAATCTCGGGCCTGGTCTTCGTGCTGCTGTTCGGCGCGCAGGGCTTTTGGGGGCCGTGGCTGCAGGCCAATGACGTTCATATCCTGTTCGCGGTGCCGGGCATTGCGCTGGCCACCATTTTCGTGACCTTCCCGTTCGTTGCGCGGGCGCTGATACCGCTGATGCAGGAGCAGGGCACCCAGGAGGAAGAGGCCGCGATCTCGCTCGGCGCCTCGGGCCTGCAGACCTTCTTCCGCGTCACTTTGCCCAATATCAAATGGGGCGTGCTATACGGCGTGCTATTGTGCAATGCGCGGGCGATGGGCGAGTTCGGCGCGGTCTCGGTGGTGTCAGGGCATATTCGCGGCGAGACCAACACCATGCCGCTATTGGTCGAAATCCTCTATAACGAGTATCAATTCGTGGCGGCGTTCGCGATCGCTTCCCTGCTGGCCATGCTGGCGCTGATCACGCTGGTGGCGAAGACCATTCTCGAGCGGCATCTGGACGAAGGACAGCTACCTGGTGATTGAAGTCAAGAATATCGTGAAGAAATTCGGCGCGTTTGCCGCGCTCGACCATGTCGACCTGAAGGTCGCCAATGGCGAGCTGGTGGCGCTGCTCGGGCCGTCGGGCTCGGGCAAGACCACGCTGCTGCGGATCATCGCCGGGCTGGACTGGCCCGACGCCGGCGAGGTTTCGATCGACGGCGAGAACGCGCTGGCGCACGGCGCCAGCGAGCGTCACGTCGGATTCGTGTTCCAGCACTATGCCCTGTTCCGCCACATGACGGTGTTCGAGAATGTCGCGTTCGGCCTGCGGGTGCAGCCGCGCGCGGTTCGCAAGGACGAGGCCGCCATCCGCGCGCGGGTCAAGGAATTGCTGGATCTGGTGCAGCTCGACTGGCTTTCCAGCCGCTACCCGAGCCAGCTGTCCGGCGGCCAGCGTCAGCGCATTGCGCTCGCCCGGGCGCTCGCGATCGAGCCGCGCATCCTGCTGCTCGACGAGCCGTTCGGCGCGCTCGACGCCAAGGTGCGCAAGGAGCTGCGGCAATGGCTGCGCTCGCTGCATCACGAGATCAACGTGACCTCGATTTTCGTCACTCACGACCAGGAAGAAGCGCTGGAAGTCGCCAACCGGGTGGTGGTGATGGACAAGGGCCGCATCGTGCAGATCGGCACGCCCGGCGACGTCTACGACAATCCGGCGACCGCGTTCGTGCACAGCTTCATCGGCGAATCCATCGTGCTGCCGGTCGAGGTGCGCGACGGTTGCGTCGAACTCGGCGGCAAGCCGTTGAATATATCAGCGGATGGCGTCACCTCCGGGGCATCAAAACTGTTCGTCCGCCGCCACGACATGGCGGTTGGGCCGGCCGGCAGCGGCGCGTTCGAGGGCGCGGTGCGGCATGTCCGCACCTTCGGCCCGATCCAGCGCGCCGAAGTGGCACTCTCGGCGGGAGAGGGCACCACCGTGATCGAGATCGACGCGCCCCGGGACCGCGAGCTGCAGCCCGGCGATATCGTCAGCCTGCACCCCCGCCGCTACCGGATTTTTGCGGGGCAGGATTAGGCCCGTCATTCGGAAGCACAGTCGCGCAACCATCCCGGCCGTCATCCCCGCGAAGGCGGGGATCCAGTAATCACCGCCCTCAAACTTTGCCTTCCCGGCGTACTGGGTCACCCGCCTTCGCGGGTGACGACGGCGGAGTAAAAATCGTCCCCCTCGTTCACCATTCAGCCACGGTTCCTGTGCAACAACCGCAGCCATGGGGAACCTTCGAATCACGCGCGCGACGGTCGCGATAACAGGGCTGCTGGCGCTGGGCGGCTGTGCGGCGGACGCACCCGTGACCGAGCAACCCACCATGTATCTCAGCATGGCCAATGGCAGCGCCAGGCTCGATCCGCAGGCCGCGGCCTCGATGATCTCGCTCTACCGGCAGAACAACGGCCTCGGCGCCGTGGCGGTCGATCCCGACTTGATGAAGCTCGCCGAGCAGCAGTCGCAGGCGATGGCCGCCCGCAACAAGCTCGACCACGACGTCAAGGGACCACTGGCGAAACGCCTGAATGCGTCGGGCTATCCCGCGACGGTGGCGGTTGAAAACGTCTCCGCCGGCTATCACACCATGGCGGAAGCCTTTTCGGGCTGGCGCGACTCGCCGCCCCACAAGGCCAATATGCTGAAGAACGGTGTCACAAATTTAGGCATCGCGGCGACCTATGCTCCGAACACCAAATACAAGGTGTTCTGGACGCTCATTCTGGCATCATCGGAAAAGCGATAACCACGGCGTGATCCGCACCTGCGGCCTGGCTGATTGACGCCGTCGCCAACTGACGCCACGGTGCAATCGCTTTTCTGATGTTCGACCGAGGATCATGACGGACAATCCCCATCCCGCACCCGACCACACGCCCGCAAAGGCGCAGCGCGTGCTCGTCCTGCAGGGCGGCGGCGCGCTGGGATCCTATCAGGCCGGCGCCTATCAGGCGCTGTGCCACCATGATTTCGAGCCGGAATGGATTGCCGGCATCTCGATCGGCGCCATAAACGCCGCGATCATCGCCGGCAATCCGCGCGAAAAGCGGGTAGAGCGACTGAAGGAATTCTGGGAGATGGTTTCCTCGCCGGTGCCATGGAAACCCGTCACCACGAGCGATCGGGGCCGATCGCTGTTCAACGAGACCAGCGCCGCGTTGATCGCCACCTTCGGCGTTCCCGGTTTCTTCAGGCCGCGCGTCCCGCCGGCGCCGTTGTGGCCGCAGGGCAGCCCGCAGTCGCTGAGCTATTACGACACCGCGCCACTGAAGCAGACGCTGGAGCGGCTGGTCGATTTCGACCGCATCAACGACCTGAAAACCCGGCTCAGCATCGGCGCCGTCGGCGTGGCGTCCGGCAACTTCAAGTATTTCGACAATTACGAGATGAAGAAGCTCGGCAAGAAGATCGGACCGGAGCACATCATGGCATCCGGCGCCCTGCCGCCGGGCTTCCCGTCGGTCGAGATCGACGGCGAGCATTTCTGGGACGGCGGCATCGCCTCCAATACGCCGCTCGATTACGTGCTGGATGAGGAAACCGACCGCGATCTCCTGATCTTCCAGGTCGACCTGTTCAGCGCGCGTGGTGAGCTGCCGGTATCATTGCTCGAGGCGGCCGAGCGCGAGAAGGACATCCGCTTCTCCAGCCGCACCCGCATGAATACCGACAAGAACAAGCAGGTTCACAACACCCGCAAGGCGTTGCGCGAATTGATCGGCAAGTTGCCGGACTATCTCAGGAACGATCCGTCGGTCGAAATCCTGTGTGAAGCCACCAGGGAAAGCACCGTCACGGTGGTGCACCTGATCTACCGCAGCAAGAACTACGAATCGTCTTCGAAGGATTACGATTTTTCGCGCGTCGGGATGGTCGAGCATTGGGGCTCGGGCGAGCGCGACGTTCATTTGTCGATGCGCCACAGGGATATGCTGGAGCGGCCGCAATCCGGCGAAACCATGATGACTTACGATCTGGCGAGGGACGGTACCCTCAATGGCAACAAGGAGTGAATCGAATGGGTATTTTGACGGGCAAGACCGCTGTTGTGACCGGCTCGACCAGCGGCATCGGACTGGCATATGCGCGCGCCTTCGCCGGCGCCGGCGCCAATATCGTTCTCAACGGCATGGGTGCTGCCGCCGACATCGAGAAGGAACGCTCGGCCATCGAGACCGATTTCAAGGTCAAGGCGGTGCATTCGCCCGCCGACATGACCAAACCCACCGAGATCGCCGGCATGGTTGCGCTGGGCGAAAGCACCTTCGGTTCGGTCGACGTCCTCGTCAACAATGCCGGCATCCAGTTCGTGTCGCCGGTCGAGGACTTCCCGATCGAGAAGTGGGACGCCATCATTGCGATCAACCTGTCCTCGGCGTTTCACGGCATTCGCGCCGCGGTGCCCGGCATGAAGAAGCGCGGCTGGGGCCGCATCATCAACACCGCCTCGGCGCATTCGCTGGTCGCCTCGCCGTTCAAGTCGGCCTATGTGTCGGCCAAGCACGGCATCGCCGGCCTCACCAAGACCGTGGCGCTGGAGCTCGCCACCCACAAGATCACCTGCAACTGCATCAGCCCCGGCTACGTCTGGACGCCGCTGGTCGAGAAGCAGATTCCCGACACCATGAAGGCGCGCAACCTGACCAAGGAGCAGGTCATCCGCGACGTGCTGCTGGAGGCGCAGCCGACCAAGGAGTTCGTCACGTCAGAGCAGGTGGCGGCGCTGGCGCTGTTCCTCTGCGGCGACGACGCGGCGCAGATCACCGGCGCCAACCTGTCGATCGACGGCGGCTGGACCGCGGGGTAGGCGGGGGCGTCGCGTCCGACATTCATTCGTCATGGCCGGGCTTGTCCCGGCCATCCACGTCTTGCTTGTGGTAAGGAAGAAAGACGTGGATGCCCGGCACAAGGCCGGGCATGACGCGGAGAGGCTACTTCCTGTTCCCGAACGCCAGCACGTGGAGCCCGAGCCGCTTCCGCACGATCCAGAACAGCAGCACGGTCTCGAACGCCAGCGCGATCGAGGTCGCCGCTGCCGCGCCGTGGCCGCCGAATTTCGGCACCAGCAGGATGCAGAGCGCCAGGTTCGCCACGAATGCCAGCGCATAGGCCAGCGCGCAGATCATCTGGTGGCCGAGCATGTTGAGCAGCCGCTCGACCGGGCCGATCGCCGAACGCACCACGAGGCCGATGGCGGCGATGAACATGATGTCGTAGCCAACCACGAATTGCGGCCCGAACAGCCACAACAGCGGCTTGCCCAATGCCAGCAGCACGATGGTTGCGGCGAGCGACGGCCAGAACGTCCATTTGATCGCGTGGGCGACGTAGGCCGACAGCCGCGCTCTGTCGCCGAGCGCGTGATATTCGGCAAAGCGGTGCGCCGTCGTCGCCGACATCGCGTAGTGAATGAAGGACACCAACGCCAGCGTCTTCACCACGGCGAAATAGACGCCGACCTCTTCCGAGGAGCGGAACTGCTGCAGCACCAGCACGTCGGTGTAGGACAACAACAAATAAAAGCTCTCCACCAGCAGGATCGGCAGCGAGACCGCGAGCCAGCCGCGGAAATCGTAGGCCTTGGGGCCGGGATCGACATGGCCGCCGAGCCGGCGGTTCAGCACGAACATCTGCCCGATCATGGCGATCCACACCGCGGCGGCGCTGGCCAGCATCGCGGCGGTGGCGCCGAGCTTGAAGCCGAGCGCGAAGGCGCCCGCCGTAAACCCGATGATCAGCGATTGCCGCACGATGAATTGCGGCATCAGGCCGAGCCGCATCCAGTCATGCGAGCGGGCGATGCCGTCCTGGGTATTGGCGACCACGAAGGCCGGCAGCGTGATGCAGCCGATGTACAGCGGCACCACCGAATTGGGATCGAGCCACGGCGACAGCATTCTTACAATACCCGCCAGCAATGCCGAGACGAGGGCGGACACGGCAAACGTCATCCAGCGGCTGCCGGAGAGGAAGCCGCGCAGCAAAGCGGCGTCGCCGCTGGCGCGATATTCCGGGATGATTTTCTGCGCCGACGCCGAAATGCCGAAATCCATCATGCTGCCGAGCAGCAGCACCCAGGTCCAGACATAGACGTAGACGCCGTAATCCGAGCCGCCCATCCAGCGCGCCAGCAGGATCTGCGACAGATATGCCATCGCCGCGCTGACGACGCGAATGATGAACACCGTGCCGGCGAGGCGCCTGGTGACGGAGGCCTCGCTGGTGCCGCCGAGCAGACGGCCGAGCATCGACCGCAGCCGCGCGATCGGGCCTGCGGGCAAGGCGGGTGCGGAATCAGTGTCCATCACGGCCACAGCGGAAATCCCTGAAGCCGCGCAAGGCGCGGCGATGTCAGGACCTATCAACTATTCGTTAAGAATCAGTGGCTTCCTCGTCGTCCCTGCGAACGCAGGGACCCATAACCACAGGGGTTTATTGGTTGGGAAGGTGTTGAACACCTGAGGCCAAACGGATCCGCCGCAGCGCATGGGTCCCGCGTTCGCGGGGACGACACGGGTCAGTTCAAATTGACATTGAACTCATAGGCTTTGTCGCCGCCGACCAGCGTGAACTTCAGCGCGGCGCCTTCCGGCTTGGCGTCGGGCGGCAGGCCGTCGAGTTCGAAGCCGAAACGCTTGACCCCGGGGTACCCGCCCTCGATCAGCTTCGGAACCGGCAGCGCCCAGTCCGGCGTCGGTCCTTCGACAAACAGGCTGACCTCGCGCGCGTCGGGCACGGCCACATCGACCAGCACGTTCGCCTTTCCGTCGCGCCTGACGTCGCGGATGGTCAGCGGATTGGGATCGCCGATAGTGGCGGGCTTCGGCACGGTGTCGAGGGCGGCGGACAGCGCGCTGTCCTCGGTGCTGGCCACGCTGGTGAAGGCGAGCTCGGCCCTGGCTTCGACGGGAATGCAGAGCTTTTCGCAGACCGCGTAACTGATATCGGCGCGCAGCGTTACCGGCTTGTCGGCATTTTTGGCGACGATCCGCAACGGCAGCACCACCTGGCTCTTGTAGCCCAGGGATTGACCGCCGGCGCCGTCATCGAACTTCATCGGGGCCGGCCACAGCACCGTGACGGCTTCGACATTGTCCGATTTCGAGAAATCGAAGCGCGGCGGTACCCCGGAATCGCCGGGCGTCCGCCAGTAGGTTTTCCAGCCTGGCTGCAGCTGAAACGCGATGCCGCCGAGCAGCACCGCGCCGCTGCGCGAACCCGCCAGCAACCGCACCGCGGAGTGGCCGTCCCGCTGCCATGGCGACGAATCCCCGGCATGGACCTCGATCGCCAGGGATGACGCAACTACGGCAACGGCCAGGCGGAGTGCGGCCGGCAGGGGAACTATGACGGTCATGAGACCGTCTTTACAGGCTGCCGGGGCGGTAAACCATTGAATTGCTTGTGATGCGGGACGAAATACGGCGCGATGCTTGATTGACAGATCGGCCACCCAATATCAGGATGGACATCAACACGAGAGTCCTTTGCGGATGGACCCTGAAGGCAAAAGAACGAGGACTGCTCGCCGTCAAGCTGCCGCCGGCGCTGGCGACAATTTGTCCAATCAGGGCTATCTCGACGGTCAGTTGCTGATCGCAATGCCGGTGATGGGCGACCCCCGCTTCGAGCGGTCGGTGATCTATCTCTGCGCGCATTCGTCCGAAGGCGCCATGGGCATCATCGTCAACCGCCCGGCCGGCAGCATCGACTTCCCGGAATTGCTGGTGCAGCTCGACATCATCAAGAAGGCCGATCAGATCAAGCTGCCCGAAAATGCCGAGAGCATGAAGGTGCTGAAAGGCGGCCCGGTCGAGACCGGCCGGGGCTTCGTGCTGCATTCCAGCGATTTCTTCATCAAGGATGCGACGCTGCAGATCGATGAGGGTATTTGCCTGACCGCGACCGTCGACATTCTCAAGGCGATCGCCAGGGGTGCCGGCCCGAAGCACGCGATCCTCGCGCTCGGCTATGCCGGCTGGGCGCCGGGACAGCTGGAAACCGAAATTCAGGACAATGGCTGGCTGCATTGCGACGCCGATCCGGACCTGATCTTCGGCCGCGACGTCGAGGAAAAATACCTGCGCGCGCTGCGCAAGATCGGCATCGATCCCGGCATGCTGTCGAACGAAGCCGGGCATGCTTAGGCGATTTTACGCCGAAGTCTGACATGCCACAGCTGTCGTCCCTGCGAACGCAGGGACCCATACTCCCGGTACACTATCGTGAGCACGATGGTGATCCATCGTGTTTTATCGACGGTCTCGTTCCACAAGAGATGGCACGGCGTATGGGTCCCTGCGTTCGCAGGGACGACGAGGCAACTACTCCGCCGCCTGCTGCGTCACCGTGGGCTCGGTGCCGGCTACCGTGGCGCGGCGCATGTCGCGGGGCTGCGACTGGTCGTAGCGGCGGACGCGGTGCATGGTCTGGCGGTTGTCCCACATCACGAGATCATGCAGCGTCCATTTGTGGACGTGGACGAATTCGCGCTGCGTGGCGTGCTCGGTGAGGTCGCGCAGCAATAGCCGCGCTTCCGGCACCGTCATGCCCTTGATGGCGCCGGCATGCGACGACAGATACAGCGACTTGCGGCCGTGCACCGGATGGGTGCGCACCAGCCGCTGCAGCACCGGCTTGAACAGTTCTTTCTCTTCATCGGTGTAATCGAGGAAGCCGAGCGAGCCGCGCGAATACATCAGCGAGTGCTCGCAGATCATGTCCTCGATCTCGGCCTTGGTGTCGTCGTCGAGCGCGTCATAGGCCGCGCGCATGTCGGCGAATTCGGTGTTGCCGCCCTTCGGGTTGACCACCCGCGCCGAAAGCAGCGAAAATTTCGCCGGAATCGGGCGGAACGAGCTGTCGGAATGCCACAGGCTGTTGCCGAGATTGAACAGATGGGTGCGGTGATCCTTCGGCAGCGGTTTGCCGTCCTTGCCGAGGTTGGAGACGTCGTTCAGTCCGGAGGTCAGCCGATAATCTTCCTTCCTGGTGACGGTGCCGCCGCGCGCGTTCTCGCGCTCGCCGAAATTCAGCGCGAACGCCAGCTGTTGCTCGTCCGTGATGTCCTGGTTGCGGAACAGCAGCACGGCATATTTGTCCATGCCGGCCTCGATCTCCCGGGCCTCCTGCGGCGTCAGCGGCTTGCGCAGATCGACGCCCGAAACCTCGCCGAAAAAATGCGGGTGAATCTGCCGGATCGTGATGGCCATGGCACGTTTCTCCTGATCGGGGCGAGCGGTTATTCCGCCCTGTTTGGGCAAAAAGCTACTCCCGGACCGGACGATGTCAACGTTATCGAGCGCATGCCCGCCCTCAGGCGTTGCGGGCCATCAGGCCGCCGTCCACCGGGATCACGGCGCCGGTCAGGAACGACGCCGCCGGCAGGCACAGGCTCAGCGTCATGTGCGCGACTTCTTCGGGATCGCCGTAGCGGCCGAGCGCGGTGCGGCGCTTGGCGTAGATGGTCTTGTGCTCCTCCGATATCCGCTCCGTGATCGCGGTCCTGTTCGGGCCGGGACAGATGCAGTTCACGGTGATGCCGTCGCGGCCGAGTTCCACCGCGAGCGATCGGGTCAGGCCGGCAACGCCGGCCTTCGCCGCCGAATACGGACTGTGCAAGGCGGTGGCGCCGAGCGCCTCGGTGGAGG
>NZ_JAURXB010000120.1 GCF_030654605.1 Bradyrhizobium sp. | reverse complement strand
TGCAGAAGACCATGGTGGTGGTCGAGGGCGTGGCGCGCGGCTTCGATCCGAAACTCGATATCTGGAAGGTCGCAGACCCCGTGGTTCGCGAATGGATCGAGCGCAATCTCGGACCCGTAGGACGCGTTCAAGGTGCCGTGGCCGGCGCCGGCGAGCTGGGCCGGGTACTCGGCGCCCTGCCGTCGCTCGCCTCGCGCTCGGTCGCCGTGCTGGAGCAACTGGAAACCATGACCCGGGAGGGCATTACGCTGTCGCCGGAGACGATTGCAGCGCTGTGCCGCAGCGAGGGCCGCAAGAACCGCGCGCGCACCCTGGCGCTCTGGATCATCGCGGCGACCTTCATCGCCATCTTGTTCGCCGTCCGTCAACTTTGATTGCATTGCAAGCATTTTATGATAGCATTGCTATCAACCCGTCCGGATATCGTCCATGGCCAGCCTGACCATCCGAAAACTCGATGAGACCGTGAAAGCCTATCTGCGGCTGCGTTCGGCCGGAAACGGCCGCTCCTTAGAAGAGGAAGTCCGGGTGATTCTGGGAGACCTCATCGTGGGAACCCCCGCCCCGCGCGCGCAAGCCGCCTCGCCGCCCGAAGCCCCGTCCCGCGCGCCGCTGCGTACCCATCATGCGACGGATCAGGCCCGCGTCACCCTGATCATCGGCGGTGGCATCGCCGCCTACAAGGCGCTGGACCTGATCCGGCGGCTGAAGGAGCGTCAGATTCACGTCCGCTGCGTGCTGACCCGCGCCGCGCAGCAATTCGTCACGCCGCTTTCCGCCAGTGCGCTGTCGAACGAGCGCGCCTACACCGATCTGTTCGATGCCGCGAGCGAGTTCGACGCCGGCCATATCCGGCTCGGCCGCGACTGCGACCTGATCGTGGTGGCGCCCGCGACCGCCGACCTGATGGCCAAGATGGCGCAGGGCCATGCCGACGATCTCGCCAGCGCCATCCTGCTCGCGGCCAACCGGCCGATCCTGCTGGCGCCGGCGATGAATCCCCTGATGTGGAACAACGCCGCCACGCGCCGCAACGTCGCGCAGCTCGAACGCGATGGCGTAGCGTTAATCGGCCCCAATGCCGGCGAGATGGCCGAAGCCAACGAGGCCGGCGTCGGCCGGATGGCGGAGCCCACGGAAATCGCCGTCGCCGCCGAAAAATTGCTGCGGCCACCACAACCGCGCCCGCTGGCGGGCAAACGCGTGCTGATTACCGCGGGGCCCACCCACGAGCCGATCGATCCGGTGCGCTACATCGCCAACCGCTCCTCCGGCAAACAGGGTTTTGCCATTGCCGCAGCGGCGCAGGCCGCCGGCGCCGACGTCATCCTGGTCTCCGGCCCGGTCGATCTCGACGATCCCGCAGGCGTTACCGTGAAGCATGTGGAGTCCGCGCGCGACATGCTGGCCC
>NZ_JAURXB010000108.1 GCF_030654605.1 Bradyrhizobium sp. | reverse complement strand
GGGGCCGGCGAGTTTTTACATAGGCGGCGTCAAACAGTTTGGTCGCCGCGCGGGGAGGGGTGGGGATGTCACCCGGGACCTCGGCGCGGGAAGATCAGCACGGACGAGGGAGGGTGTTCTCAGCACCCTCCCTTTTTCTTTGTGTGCACGAGTATCTCGTGTCCCGGCGCTGCGGAGCAGCGTGAAGGACGCTGCACCGCGTCCGGGACACGAGTCATGAATTCAGTTCACTCGAGAGATCGCGCCAGTCCGGATTGAGCTTCTCGATCAAGTCGATCTTCCACGCTCGCCGCCAGCGCTTTAACGAGTGCTCTCTTGCGCGCGCTTCAAGGATGGAATCGAACATCTCGAAATACACGAGTTGATCAACGCCGTATTGCCGTGTGAAACCGGGAACGAGCTTGGCTTTGTGCTCTGTCAATCGCCGCACCAGATTGTTCGTCACGCCGACATACAGCGTCCCGTTCCGCTTGCTCGCGAGAATGTAGACGAAGAACGGCCCGCCCATCTGCTCTCGTGCCCCGGATGCAGTGCAGCGCGCCGCGCAAGCGGCGTGGTGCACTGCTAAGCCGGGGCCCAGTCTATTGGCGAGAATGCCGCGATGCCAAGTCCTGGGTCCCGGCTCTGCGGTGCACCACCAAGAGGTGCTGCACCGCGTCCGGGACGCGAGAACGGCGTTTGTGCCCTTGCACAGTTGGGCCAAGCCGCCTATTGGGGCGCAATCGCTCCCGTGAGCCGCTTGCTTCAGGTCTTGAGCCCTTGGAATCTCCGCCAGAATTGTCGCAGGACAGCCCGCGCGAACCGATCCTGACGCTGCCCCGCGCGCTGACCGCCTATGTGCTGCTGATTGCGGTCATTCACCTGCGCGTGCTGCTGCCGCCCGAGCTGGAATACTGGACCGTCGAGATGTTCGGATTCATTCCGAAACGCTACGATTCCACGCCGCTGGCGCTGACCTTTCCGGGCGGCGCCGGCGCCAGGATCTGGACCTTCGTCACCTATTCATTGCTGCACGCCAATCTCAGCCATATCGGTTTCAATGTGTTGTGGCTGCTGCCGTTCGGCAGCGCGTTGGCGCGCCGCTTCGGCGCATTGCGGTTTTTCGCCTTCATGGCCGTAACCGCCGTGGCCGGGGCGCTGGCGCATCTCGTCACTCATGAGCATGCGACCGCGCCGATGATCGGCGCTTCGGCGTCGGTGTCTGGCGCGATGGCGGCCGCGATCCGCTTTGCCTTCGTGCAGGGAAGCTTCCTGTCGTTCAGCCGCGGCGATGCCGACGCGGCGGCGCGCGTGCCGGCGCTTTCGCTGCTGCGCGCCTTCCGCGATCCGCGCGTGCTCGGCTTTCTCGCGGTCTGGTTCGGCGTCAACATCATCTTCGGCGTCGGATCGATCGCGATCGGCGCCGACGGCGGCAGCGTTGCCTGGCAGGCGCATATCGGCGGATTTCTGGCAGGGCTGGTGTTGTTTTCGCTGTTCGATCCGGTCCCGCGCGCGCCAGCCGATAGATTCCCCGTCCAGGATCGCGGCTGATCGTCGCTTGCGGCGCAACGCGATTTCATTCATCATTGCCGATCTGTGTAGCCGGGCTTGAGCCCGCAAACGTGCTTAATCGCCGTGCTTGTCCAACGCGCCTGCAACGAATTCGGCGCTGGGCTGTTGATTGAAGACTCAAGGAAACAAAGATCGCGCTCGCTCAGGGCGCGATCGGCTTCAGGGAGACGACAATGACGGTACGTGCAATCCTCGATACCAAGGGCCATCAGATCCAGAGCGTCGAGCCGGACGCCAGGCTCTCGGCTGCGATCAAGATTCTGGCGGATCGGAAGATCGGCGCCGTGCTGGTGATGAGCAAAGGCCGTATCGAGGGCATCCTGTCGGAGCGCGACATCGTGCGCGTGCTCGGCGATCGCGGCGCCAGCGTGCTGGAAGAGCCGGTCAGCGCCGTGATGACCCGCAAGGTCATCAGCTGCAGGCAGTCCGATACGGTCGCCGCGATCATGGAAATGATGACGCTCGGCAAGTTCAGGCATCTGCCGGTGGTCGAGGAAGGCATGGTGGTCGGCCTGATCTCGATCGGCGACATCGTCAAGTGGCGGGTCCACGAATTCGAGATGGAGCAGGAAGCGCTCCAGAACTACATCAAGACCGCCTGATCCAGCCCCGCTGTCACGGCGTCTTGTCGATGACAGCCCCCGGCTCGCCTGGAACCGGCGCCAGCATGTGGATGGCCTCCTGGATGGAGTCGATGGCGCGCTCGGCGGAGCGTGCGCCGTGGGCAATCAGATCCTCGGCGTGGTGGAAATCGAACCAGCCGATTTGGCCGACGCGGGGCGTGATCAGCAGATCCGGCGGATCGCCGGCAAGGCGCGCGCGGGTGATGCGATCCTGCATGATGTTGAACGCATCGACCATGACCGAGGAGATACCCGGCCGTCCAGCGCTACCGAAGAACTCGCGTTTCATGGTGCGCTCGGCGGAAAACAACCGGCCGAACCCGCGTTTCGGCGACGCCGGCTCGACCACGGTCTCGGGCGCCGCGGGTGTCGGACCGTGGGCATAGATCGTCGTGGAGAAGATATCACTGCAGAGATTGGCGGCGATCACGATTTCCGCTCCCAGCGCGCGCGCGGCCGACACCGGCACCGGATTGACCAGCGCGCCGTCGACCAGCCAGCGATCGCCAACCAGGACGGGTGAAAAAATCCCGGGCAGCGCGTAGGAGGCGCGCATCGCATCGACCATGCGACCGCGGGTGAGCCAGATCTCGTGGCCGGTGCGGACTTCGGTCGCCACGGTCGCAAATTTCAATGGCAGGTCCTCGATCAGGGTCGGGCCGATTGCGGCTTCCAGCTGCGACGCCAACCGGTCACCGCCGATCAGTCCGGAGCCGTTGAGGCGGATGTCGAGATAACCGAGAATATTGCGCGGCTGCAGGCCGCGCGCCCATTGCTCCAGCGGATCGAGCTGCCCGGCGGCATAGGCGCCGCCGACCACCGCGCCGATCGAGGTGCCTACCACGACATTGGGAACGATGCCGTGGGCCAGCAAGGTCCGGAGAATGCCGATATGGGCGAAGCCGCGCGCAGCGCCGCCACCCAGCGCCAATCCGATGACCGGCCGCCTGGTACTGCCGAGCCCGACTTTGTCCTGGTCCTCGGCGCCGCGTCCGATCAAACTCTTCAGCACCTGACACTCCCTGGCGACAAAGACTCTTCGCAAGGCACTTCGCTATCACTTCCAGCCCATCGAGAGCTCAATAGGCATAGTTCATGCCGCGGGCCAGATTGCGACGGGATCGCGGCCTCGTGGGAACACTGGATTAACTCTGGGGCATTTTTTGGGTTCCATAGCGGGAACATCCTGCGAACGGTTCGCCGCAGGCTTGAATTTGCCGCGTTTTCAGTGAAAAGCATCTTCATGACATCAGGGGATAAAGGGATTGCTGGTTCCGGGAGGGGCGGACGCCTGTTTCCGGTGCTTGCGCTTGCCGCAATTCTGGCAGCCGCGCCTTTTGCCCCTGCTTCGGCTCAGATGTTCAGCGACCGGCCGCCGCCGGTGCCGCCGGCCTCGGTTCCGGAGGCGCCTTCCGGACCGGCGATGAATCTGGCTCCGCCATCCGGTCCGGCGTCGACTCCGATTTTGCCCGCGCCGTTGACGCAGCCGGCGATCGCCGCGGTGCCGCCGGTGGTTCCGCCGCCGGGTGCATCGACCGCCGGCCAGGCCGTACTGTCGCTGACGGCGCGCTACGGCAAGGACCTGCCGGTCATCAGCAACGGACTGGTGTGGCGGGTGTTCGCCGACAAGCCCGATGAGACCGGCGTTTTCAAACTGATCCGCGAGGAACGCGGCGCCACGCCCAACATCGTGCTGCCGCCGGGCGGCTACGTCGTCCATGTCACGATGGGTCTGGTCAGCGCGGTGCGGCCGGTGATGCTGAAGTCCGAGACCGACCGCGAATCCTTCGTGCTTCCGGCAGGCGGCTTGCGCATCGAGGGCCGCGTCGGCACCACCCGGATTCCACCGAACCAGATTTCCTTCGCGCTCTACAAGGGCAGCCAGTTCGATAGCGGCGAACGCGCCTCGCTGGTGCCGAACGTCGCCGCCGGCGACGTCGCGCTGTTGACCGAGGGCACCTACTACATCATTTCAAATTACGGCGACGCCAACTCCGTGGTGCGTTCGGATATCCGCGTTCAGGCCGGCAAGCTGACCGACGTGGTCATCACCCATCGCGCCGCGGTGATTACCCTGAAGCTGGTCAGCGACAAGGGCGGCGAGGCGCTGGCAAACACCGCATGGTCGGTGATCACACCGGGCGGTGACGTCATCAAGGAATCGATCGGCGCATTCCCGCGCGTCGTGCTGTCCGAAGGCGAATATCGCGCCATCGCCAAGAACGAGGGCAAGGTGTTCGAGCGTTCGTTCAACGTCGTCAACGGCGTCGACGGCGAGGTCGAGGTCGTCGCGCGCTAGATCAGCGTCTCGCGATGTCATCCGACTGTCATGGTCGCTAACGCGGACTAACCATCGAAACACTTAGAACTGTCATAATCGCCGGATCGGCGTACCGCTCCCGCAATTTTCACACCGCGTTAAGCCCGCCTGCATTGGATGCGTTCGGGTTGAACATTCGCGCAGTGGGGAATGACATGATTGCGGTCAAGAATTCGTCCAAGAATTCGTCCAAGAACTCGTCCAAGAACTTGTCCGGCAAATCCATCGCCGAGATGTTCGATGACGTCCCGGTTCTGCAGCGCAAATGGCAGGCGGCGGTGCGGCCAGGCGAAGGGTTGCCACGCTACGAAGAAGTGATGCTGGGCAGCCTCGGGCGGCTGGCGGATCACATCGTCCTGCTGAAGAGCTGTCATGACACGCTCGAAGTGTCCCGCACCGGCCGCTACGCCCAGAAATGGCTCGGCGACGACCGCTGGGATATCCCCCTGACCGAGTTGCAGCCGGATTGCGCCACCGCGCTCAGCGAAGCCGCGACCAGCGCACTCCGGAACGGCCGTCCCTACCTGGCCGCGACGCACTGCGTGCGCAATGGTGTGGTCCAGACCTACGATATTCTGGCGCTGCCGACCTTCTCGCGCTGGGGCGGTACGCTGATCGGCGTCTACGTCAACGAACGGGGATTGCAGTATAATCTGCTGGATGCGATTTTCTCCACCACCGACGAAGGCGTCCTGTCGCTCGCGGCGATCCGCAATTCGGCCGGGCAGCCGTTCGATTTCCAGATCGTCCATCATAATCAGGGCGCGTCCCGGCTGCTGAAGCTGCCATCGACCGACCTGCTGTGGCACCGGCTCAGCGCCGGCGGAAACCTGCTTTGTTTGCCTGACGTGATCGAGCGGTTGCTCGACGTCATCAGGAGCGGCAACGGTCAGCAGTTCGAAATCGACAGCGATGATCGCAATCTGAAGCTGGGCGCGAGGGCGCTCGGCGACATTCTCTCGTTGACGGTGTCCGACGTCACGGCCCTCAAGCGGCGCGAAGCCTCGTTTCGCCTGCTGTTCGACAACAACCCGATGCCGATGTGGGTTTTCGATGCCGAGACCACCGGATTCATCAGCGTCAATGATGCGGCCGTGCAGCATTACGGATACAGCCGCGAGACGTTCCTGCGCATGAAGCTTCGGCAGATCTGGCCCGAAGATGAATGGGTGACTCACACCGAGGCCCTGCAGCAGGTCGGCGACACCTTTCATTCCGGCCGCAACTGGCGGCATCTCAAGGCCGATGGCAGCGAGATCCAGGTGCTGACATTTGGACGGCGCGTCGCGTTCGATGGCCGCGACGGCTTTCTCGTGGCTGTCGCCGACATCACCGAACGCCGCAAGGCCGAGGCCCGGATTGCCCATATGGCGCATCATGATGGCCTGACGAATCTGCCGAACCGCGAACTTTATCAGGATCGCCTCAGGCAGGCGCTGGAGCAGAGCCAGCCCGGCAACAAGCGGGTGGCGGTGTTGTGCGTCGATCTCGACCTGTTCAAGAACGTCAACGATTCGTTCGGCCATCCGATGGGCGACCGCTTGCTGAAGATGGTGGCGGAACGGCTGAGGTCGGAAGTTCGGGGCAGTAATCTGGTGGCGCGCCTTGGCGGCGACGAGTTTGCGATCGTGCTGGCGTCCGATGTCTCACCGAACGAGGCGAGCGATTATGCGACCCGGCTGATCAAGACCCTCAGCGCCCGTTATGACATGGACGGCATCGAGGTAGTCATCGGCGCCAGTGTCGGCATAGCGCTCTCGCCCGGCGATGGCGACACCAGCGAGGAGCTGATGCGCAACGCCGACATGGCGCTGTATCGCGCCAAATCGGACGGTGGCGGCGTTCACCGGTTCTTCGAAAGGGAGATGGACCGGCAGGCGCAGAAACGCCGCGACATGGAGCTCGATCTGCGTCGGGCCTTCGCCAATGGCGAATTTGAAGTTCATTATCAGCCGTTGGTCGATATCGCGGCGGACCGGATCAGCGGCTTCGAATCGCTGCTGCGCTGGCGCCACCCCGAAAAGGGCATGATCTCGCCGGCGGATTTCATCCCGGTTGCCGAGGATATCGGACTGATCGTCGCGCTGGGCGAGTGGGTGTTGCGCGAGGCCTGCACCGAGGCGGCGAAATGGCCTGGGGACGTCAAGGTCGCCGTCAACCTTTCGCCGGTGCAGTTTCGCAGTCGCAGCCTGGTTCAGGTGGTGATCTCGGCATTGGCGCGTTCCGGATTGTCGCCGTTGCGGCTCGAGCTCGAGATCACGGAGTCGCTGTTCCTGGCGGAGACCGAGGCCAATCTCGCGATTCTGCATCAGCTGCGCGAACTCGGCGTCAGCATTTCGATGGACGATTTCGGCACCGGCTATTCCAGCCTCAGCTATCTCAGAAGCTTCCCGTTCGACAAGATCAAGATCGACCGCTCCTTTATCAAGGATCTGGCGCAGCGCTCCGACTGCGTTGCGATCGTGCGGGCGATCTCCGGCCTCGGCCGCAGCCTCAGCATCACCACCACGGCCGAGGGAGTGGAAACCGTCGACCAGCTCAACTGGTTGCGGGCCGAAGGCTGCAACGAGGTGCAGGGCTTCCTGTTCAGCGCGGCGAGGCCCGCCGCCGAGATCGAAGCACTGCTGCTCAGGTTTGGCCGGCGCGCGTCGAAGGCGGCGTGAACGGGTAGTCCTAGAACCGCGTCACGATATCGGCGAGCGCCGGGCGAGGGCGGTCTTCGCTCGGCCTCATTGGCGTGCCGATGTGAATGAAACCGGCGAGCCTTTCGTCCGGTTTCAATCCGAAACCGTCGAGCACGTCGCGATCGAAGGCGAACCAGCCGGTCAGCCAGTTGGCACCGTAGCCGAGCGCGGTCGCCGCCGTCACGATGTTCATGGCGCTGGCGCCCGCGGATAATTCCTGCTCCCACGCCGGCACCTTGGGATGCGGTTTGGTGAAGCTGACCACGGCGATCACCAGCGGGGCATCCATCAGCCGGCGCTTCTCGATCTCGATCTCGGCGGCCGGCGCCTGCGGGTTCTTGCGCGCGAAGACCTGCGAAATCAGCTCGCCGGCGCGGGCGCGTGCATCGCCCTCGAACACGATGAAGCGCCATGGCGTCAGCTTGCCGTGGTCCGGCACCCGCGCGCCGATGGTCAGAATGGTCTCGAGCTCCGCGGCCGAGGGGCCGGGACCGCTCATCTCGCGCGGCTTTACCGAGCGGCGGATTTTCAGCAGTTCCAGGGCGTCGGGCATCGGATTTCCAGTGCATCAAGGGTTTGCAGCAGATATCTGCATCTGCGAGGCGATAGCAAGCCGCAGCGGATTATAAGCACTCCAGGCCGGCATTGGCGGACCGGGTGCGCCGTCCGGGCCGGATCATTGATCCCGGTCAAAGAGCCCCGCAAAAATGTCCTTATCGTGCATTTTGTGGACCTTCCGGACACCTGCCCATGTTGGAATCGAAAACGATCGATCAGAATGCGACCGCAGGTCATCCCGTCAGTGCGGTCAAGCTGCCGGCGCTTCTCACCGCGCAAATCGATGCCTGGGCCCGTGCGCAAGGGATTAACCGTTCCGAGGCCATTCAGCGGTTGGTCGAATTGGGCCTGAAGTCGGAAGCAGCGGCTGACACCAAACCGGTGTCTTGCCATGGCGCCGTGGCCCTCGAAGAACTGGCTGCACGTGAGCTCGATCAATTCATCGATCCGGACACGCCCCAGGAAGAGCGCGAACGGCGCATTCACCGCCTGACGGAAGGGCCGCCGGAATTCGTCAATCTACGCATCGATTTGCCGAAACGGGGATCCTGAGGGAACGGGGCCCGTAGCGAACCGGTCAGGCCGCCATCGCTCGCGCCCGCTACGGGGTCAGGCCGGATCCCGCCTCGCCGGCATCTTCGCCGCCCGCTCCAGAAGATCCTTGCCGAGATCTTCCAGAATCTGCCGGGTCGCCAGAAACAGGCTGTGGCCCTGATCGGTTTCGATCGCCAGCGCCACTACGGTCGGCTGATTGGGATCCGGGATCAGCTGGTAGGCCCGGATCGGATAGGCCGGCAGTTGCTGTTCTTCGGTGGCCGGTCCGCGCGCCATCAGGTTTCCAGTCTCGCCCGCTTGACGTCGGGCGGGGTGGCTTCCTCGAGCAATGCCGCCAGCGCCTCGACGGTGGGCATCACGGTCTGCCCTTCGCTGCCGAGGCGGCGGATCGAGACCGAATGGCTCTCGGCTTCCTTCTTGCCGACCACCAGCAGGGCCGGGATCTTCGCCAGCGAATGCTCGCGGACCTTGTAGTTGATCTTCTCGTTGCGCAGGTCGATTTCGACGCGCAGGCCGGCACGCCGCGCCGCGGCCGCAACGATCTTGGCGTATTCGTCGCCCTCCGACGTGATGGTGGTGACGACGGCCTGGATCGGCGCCAGCCAGAGCGGGAAGTTACCGGCATAGTGCTCGATCAGGATGCCGATGAAGCGCTCCATCGAACCGCAGATCGCGCGATGCACCATGACCGGCGCCTTCTTGGCGCCGTCGGCGTCGATGTAGAACGCCCCAAAACGTTCCGGCAGGTTGAAGTCGACCTGCGTGGTGCCGCACTGCCAGTCGCGGCCGATGGCGTCGCGCAGCACATATTCGAACTTCGGCCCGTAGAACGCGCCTTCGCCGGGATTGATTTCGGTCTTGATGCGGTTGTGGCCCTGCGCCTGGATTTCCGACAGCACGGTGGCCATCACGCGCTCGGCGTGATCCCACATCTCGTCGGTGCCGACGCGCTTCTCCGGGCGGGTCGAGAGTTTGACCGTGAGTTCGCCCTCGAAGCCGAAATCCGCATAGGTCGACAGGATCAGGTCGTTGATCTTGAGGCATTCCTCGGCGAGCTGTTGTTCGGTGCAGAACACATGCGCGTCGTCCTGGGTAAAGCCGCGCACCCGCATCAGGCCGTGCATCGCGCCCGACGCCTCGTAGCGATGCACCACGCCGAATTCGGCGAGCCGCAGCGGAAGGTCGCGGTAGCTCTTCAGGCCGTGCTTGAAGATCTGCACATGGCCGGGACAGTTCATCGGCTTCAGCGCAAACCAGCGCTTGTCCTCGGCCTCGTCGCCGGCGGATTGCGCGGCGAACATGTTCTCGCGGTACCAGTCCCAATGGCCGGAGGTCTCCCACAGCGACTTGTCGAGAATCTGCGGCGCGTTGACCTCGCTGTAATCGCCGGTCAGCCGCCGGCGCATATAGGCGATCAGCGCCTGGAAGATGGTCCAGCCCTTGGCGTGCCAGAACACCACGCCGGGACCTTCTTCCTGGAAGTGAAACAGGTCGAGCTCGCGACCGAGCTTGCGGTGGTCGCGCTTCTCGGCTTCCTCGATCTGCTTGAGATAGGCGTCGAGGTCTTCCTGCTTCGCGAACGCCGTGCCGTAGATCCGCGTCAGCATCTGATTGTTGCTGTCGCCGCGCCAATAGGCGCCCGCCACCTTCATCAGCTTGAAGGCGTTGCCGATCTTGCCGGTCGAGGTCATGTGCGGGCCGCGGCACAGGTCGAACCAGTCGCCCTGGTAGTAGATCTTGATCGGCTCATTGCCGGGAATGGCGTCGACCAGCTCGACCTTGAAGGCCTCGCCCTTGTCGCGGAACACCTGCTTTGTCTTCTCGCGATCCCAGACATCCTTGGTGAAGGGTTTGTCGCGCGCGATGATCTCGCGCATCTTCTTCTCGATCGCGGCGAAGTCTTCCGGCGTGAACGGCTCGTTGCGGAAGAAGTCGTAGTAAAAACCGTTCTCGATCACCGGGCCGATGGTGACCTGGGTGCCCGGCCACAGCGCCTGCACCGCTTCGGCCAGCACGTGCGCCGCGTCATGCCGGATCAGCTCCAGCGCGCGGCCGTCATCGCGGGCGATGAATTCGATCTTCGCATCGTGGTCGATCGGGTCGCCGAGGTCGGTGACCACGCCATCCAGCGCCATCGCCACCGTGCGCTTGGCCAGCGACGGCGAGATGCCCTTGGCGATGTCGAGGCCGGTAATGCTTTTGGGGAATTCGCGCCTGGCGCCGTCGGGGAAGGTGAGGGCGATTTTCACCTCGGGTTCGACCGGCTTGAGGTTCGTGAGGCCGAACTGGAATCCGGAGGCGGGCTTGTGCTTGTCGGGCATTGATGTCTCCTGATGCTCACTCCTGCGAACGAGCGCAGGTAAGCGGAAGCAGCGGTATAGCAGGGGATTCGGGCTACGCAATCCGGCATTTCGATGGAATCCGGCGGTGCGACGGCAGTCTTGGCGGTAGCCGCGCGAACCTGATACAACCGCCTCTCCAAGGTCGCCTGATCCAATTGCCCATGCCATTGCTTTCTCTATTGGTCGCCATCCTGATCTCGATCTGCGGTCAAGCCGTGGCGGCGCCTGCGGTCAGACCTGCCGCGGTTCCCGCCGTCCGGCCGGCGGTCGCTCCAGCATCCCGACCTGCCGCCGTTCCGCCCGGGGGCGCAGCGGCTGCTGCCGTTCGACGTCCAGCAGCTCCTGCCGCCCGTCCCACGTTCAAGGCGCCTCCGGCGCCGCCGATGGTGTTCTATGTCGTCAAGGGCGCCCCCGATGCGTGCGGCCGTGGCTGCGACAGCTGGGTCGCCGCCGAGGGGCAGATCGATTCCGGCGCGGCGCTTCGCTTCCGGAAGTTCTGGGCCAAGGTGTGGGATCGCAAGCTGCCGATCTATTTTTCCTCGCCGGGCGGCAATCTCGACCAGGCGCTGGCGATGGGGGCGATGCTTCGGGAGCGGCCCGTGGTCGCCAGGGTGGCGCGGACGGTGGTCAGGGAATGCGGCTTCGAGGCGCAGAACAGCGATGTCTGCGTCAAGCTGAAGCAATCCGGCCGCGAACTGCACGGCGACCTCTGGACCCGCAACGCGATGTGCAACTCCGCATGTCCGTACCTCATCCTGGGCGCGACCACCCGCGAGATCGCGCCCGATGCGCTGCTGGCGGTGCATTCGCCGAAGGTGGTGGCGCATTTCCGCGGCGGCGTTCCGACACCGCAGATGCAGGCCGAGGCGAACGCCCGAGGCCGGGAGCGGGCCGATCGCATGCTCAAGGAATATATCGTCAAAATGGGCGCGGATCTGGGACTGCTGGTGCTGGCGCGCACGATCAAATTCGAAGACACGCGCATCCTCACCCGTGAAGAGATCGACCGCTTCGGCATCGACCGGCGCGACCTCGTGGAAACGCCGTGGACCTTCGAGAATGTCGGCCGCAGCGTGGTGCACAAGACGGCCCTTCAGAAACTTGCTTCGGACGGCTCGTTCCGGTCGTCGCAGTGGCGGTTGTTCTGTATCAACGCCGACCAGTTCGAGCTGGGTTTGCAGCGTCAGGCCGTGGCCCAGGCTTTCCTTCCCGCGGTTTCGATTTCGAATGGCGCAGCAAAACCGCTTCACTTCGCGTCTGCACGGGCCGCACTGCCGGGGTTCAATTACTGGGCCATGCGCATGACCAAGGCATCGGTTCAGTCCTTGTCCGAACAGGGGCAATTCGATCTGACCGAAACGTCGCAGGGCCCGGACGGGCGCAGGCTTGCCCGCTCGGCGAAATTCTCCAGCGACGGATTGGGGAGCGCCGTCAACACTCTGCTCGCAACATGCCCGGCGCCCAGGAGCATGGCTGCCCTGCAGACCGTCGGAGCGCGCGAGGACGCCGCCAAATAATTCGATCGCGTCCTTTCATTCCGCGCGTCCATGGCCAATGTACATTGGCATGCAGAATCCGACTGCCGAACACGTTCGGCGCTGCGTCGCGCCCTGTCGAGGGGCTGCGCGCAAGGTCGGGCCGTCAAGATCCGGATTTCCGGCAGCCTTACTTGGATGGCGGTTTGAGCACTTTTTCGCGCATGCGCGGTGGCGGGACTTTGGTCTCGACACTCAGGCTCCAGCCCTGCGCGTCGCCAAGGGCCTTGCTGACGGTTCGCTTGGTGCCGGCGACGAGCAACATGTTCGGCTGTTGTTCAACGATCTCCACACCGCCCGCACGAAGGCGGGCGGCGACCTGTTCGGAAGGCTCCGAATTCGAACCGGCACGAAACACGACGGTGCGGTCACTCATGAAGTCGTCGATTCCTTCAATTCTGGCCCTCAGGACGGCAGACCGAACCCTTCATAGTCTCGGCCAAACCCCTGCGGTTTGCATGATGCATATAGGGCATCCTTCAAGGCGCGGGAACGGTCGGCACCGTTTTTTTGTTTCAGTGCGGGATCCTTGGCCAGCAAATAGGCCGCGTACCCCGCCACCGCGGGGCAGGCCATCGATGTACCGCTCATCGAGCCATGTCCATCGTTCGGCAGTGTCGACACGATTTCGACCCCGGCTCCCGTGACGTCGATTTCACTGCCGAAATTGCTGAAAGCCGCCACGAAATCGTGGGTGGCCGGAACCCCCTTTGGGGCCGCAATGTCACTGGTGCCAACAGCGTCTTTCGGAAACGATCCGACGCGTCCCATCGCGGAAACCGCAACGCATTCGGTGAGTGCCGCAGGAAACGATACCGGCTCCCGGTAGTCATTGCCGGCCGCCACGATGACCACCGTCCCGGCGTCGAGCGCGCGGTTGATCGCCGCTCGGGTGAGGTCGTCCTTCGGGCCTCCGCCGAGACTCATATTGACGATGTGACATCCTTCGGCGACGGCGATATCGATCGCCTTGGCGATGTCGAAATTGCTAGCGCCGCCTCCGATGTCGGGAAACACGCGATAGCTTCGCAAGCTGACCCCGGGCGCGACGCCGCGGAATCCGCTTGTGGCGCCGCGCCCGCCGACGATGCCCGCGACATGGGTGCCGTGTTCTCCGTCCTTGAGGCCAGGTCGCCAGTCTGCCGCTGCGGCCGCGTTGGCGCGAACCTCATCGCTGACGCAATTGAGCCCGCCGGTCACGTTCGGCAAATCGGGATGCCCGCCGTCGACCCCACTGTCTATGATTCCGACAATGACGCCTTCTCCCGCAGTCAGCGGCAATGAACCGTAAAGCTGGGTCAGCAAAAGCGACGGATCCTGCAGGTTGATCGCTTTCAGCTTGATGTGGGAGAGCTTCGATCCCGTGGTGTCGGTTGCGTAAAGCCCCCAATGGTCGGCCTTGGGATAGACATAGACGCGTTCGAGCTTGCGGCCCGGCGAAATGTCCTTGAGGGTGGCGCGTCCATTGGCGCCAGTCGTGGCGCTGGCACCCTCTCGCGTGGCGAAATTCGTGAAGGCGACGATCTGGGCGCCCTTTATCGCCGACCCATTCGCCCCCGTCACTGTCACGTCGAAGCCGGCGGCTGCGACCGGCGCCTTCGCCGCCTTCATCTTGCCGGCCCTGGCGGTTGTCGAGCGCTTGGCCGCCGGCTTTTTCCTGGCGGGCTTCCGATGAATCCGAAAGCGCTGCCACTGGCGGTGATAAAATACTTCCGGAACGATCTTTACCCCGGGCATGCTGAGACGCAGACTGAGTTCTCCCTCCGCGGACATCTCGACGAGCTTCGGCCCATTCTCATGCAGCGCGTCCAGCACCCGCATTTGTGGAGCGGGGACCACGGCTTCCGTCCGCGCCCTCACGGCCACCATGCCGGCGCTTGGCTTGAACGTCGCGGCGGTGAGCGATGGACCCAGGAATCCTTCATTGCTCATAATGATGTAACGGCGAAGCTTCTGATTTTTGACGGGCATGACAAAAGTCTCCCTTAAGAAAGGAAATCAACCAGGAATAGAAATAGTATGCTCCAATAACCTCTGGGGCAGCAATAGCTACCGAATGGGTTTCGTAAGAACGCGCAGCGGACGCGGCCAGATAGTTCGACGCCGTCCTTTCATTCCGGACGCCCGTGGCCTACATGCATTTGCATGAAAAATCCGTCCGCTGGCGGCCACGTCCACCGCCGCTTCGCGCCCACCGCCTTGATGCTCGGCAATATCGTCACCGGCTGTTCGGTGATGGCGCCGGCGGGCATGCTGGGCGAATTGTCGGTGGGGCTCGGTGTCTCGATCCGCGACGCGGGTCTTCTGGTTACCTTCGGCGCGATCATGCTGTGTGTCGGTTCGCCGGTCGCGGCATCGCTGACCAGCCGGATCGAACGCCGCACGCTGCTGACGGCGACGCTGGCGATCCTGGCCCTCGGCAACCTCGCCTCGGCGTTCGCGCCCGACTATGCGAGCCTGCTCGCCATTCGCCTGGTGATGCTGGCGGTCGGCGCGCTCTACACGCCGCAGGCCGCGGGCACTGCCGCCCTGATCGTGCCGGCGGAGAAGCGCGGCAGCACCATCGCCTATATCTTCCTCGGATGGTCGCTGGCCGCGGCGATCGGCCTGCCGCTGATCGCCCTGGTCGCCAGCCGCTATGGCTGGCGCGCGGTGTATGGCGGCATCGGCGCGATCGGCTGCATCAGTTTCATGCTGCTGGCGTGGCGCCTGCCGCGCGGGTTGACCGGCACGCCGGTGGATCTCAAGACGTGGGCCGATGTCGGGCGTAACCGGCTGATCCTATTGCTGCTGCTGATCACGGCGCTGCAAATGTCCGGCCAGTTCGTGGTGTTCACCTTCATGGGGCCGCTGCTGACCAGGCTGACGCAGGCCGATGCGGACGGGATCGGGCTGGTGTTCCTGCTCTACGGCGTGTTCGGCTTCATCGGAATCGTGATCGCCACCCGCATCGTCGATTCCTGGGGAGCCTATAAATCCTCACTGCTGTTCGCCGCCCTGATACTGGCGGGGATATCGGGATGGGCGGTCAGCGCCGGCATCTATCCGCTGATGGCCTGCTCGGTCGCGATCTGGGGATTGGGCTTCGCCTCCACCAACTCGATGCAGCAGGTGCGGCTCGTCACCGCCGCACCGACGCTGGCCTCGGCCTCGGTGTCGCTCAATACCTCGGTGCTTTACATCGGGCAGGCCGTCGGCTCGGCGATCGGCGGCGTGCTCTATGCGGGTGGATGGCTCTACGGTTCCGGCTATGTGGCGGCGGGCTTTGTCGCGCTGGCGCTGGCGACGCTGATGCTGACCGGGCCGAAGGATGCGCCGAAGCCGCAAATGTAAAGTGCGAGTTCCACGAGGTGCTATCGTGACAAGCTCCCTCCCGCATGCTCTTGTCGCTCCGGGAATTGGGAAGGGGCTCTTGTGCGGAACCGGAAGATCGCGGCGCGTGCCGCGTTGGCATTGCTTGCGTTTGGCAGCATTACACTAGTGGCGGATCGAGCTTTCGCCAAGGAGCGCCCCACCGGCTGCAAGGTCGGCCCATTGAAGAGCGTGAGCGAACTGGACGATCGGGTCGCGGCCTGCACCCTTGCAATCGATACCAGCCGCTCGCCGGCGCAACTTGCGCTGGCGCTGTCCTATCGCGCGCAGGCCCTTCTCAATCAGAATAAATGCGACCTCGCGATCGAGGACTTGAACCGGGCCAGGGATGTCTCGCCGTCGAAAAAGAGTTCGGCCTATTACGACGTGCATCTGTGGATCTCGTATTACTGGCAGAATTGCAGAGGCGATTTCGACCGCGGCATTGCCGTGTTGAACGAGGCCGCCGCGATTCTGCCGCGCGACCCCGCCGTCTATAACCAGCGCGCCAATCTGAACCGCGACAAGGGCGATTACGCCGCGGCGCTGGCCGACATCAACCGGTCGATCGCGCTGATCAACAACGATCCCTACCGGGCATCGGCCTACAACAACCGGGCGCTGATCCTGAAGACGATGGGCGAGTACGAAAAGTCGGCGGCCGATTTCAGCGTCGCGATCAAGCTGGCGCCGAAGAATCCAAAATACTACGCCAATCGCGGCGACGCCTGGCGGCTCACCGGCAATCTGGAACGGGCGCTGCAGGATCAGGATCGCGCCATCGAGCTATATGCCGGCGGGCCCGGCGTTGCCCTTGGCCTGACGCTGCGCGGCGAGACGCTGCGCTATATGGGCAACTACGACAGCGCGCTCTCGAATTTCAACCAGGCGCTTCGTTTCGAGTCCGATTTTGCGCCCGCTTACACGGGCCTCGGCCTGACGTTCGAACGCCTGGGCGATTTCGAACGTGCCAAATCCGAATTCCGCACCGCGCTGTCGGTCAGCGAAAATTCCGGCCGCGGCGATATTTCCAAGTCAGCCCGCGAAACCGCGGAAGCGCGGCTGGCAGCCCTTAACTCCGGTGCGCCGCAGCCGAAGATCGTTCCCTTGCCCGTCAGGGCATCGTCCACGACCTCGGTGCCGACGCTTGCGGTCGCCGCCCCCGTGGTGGCGCCCGCGGTGGCAAAGGCGACCGCCGCCAAGCAGGGCCGTCGTGCCGCGCTGATCATCGGCAACTCCGCCTACAAATCGGTTGCCGTTCTCGACAATCCACGCCGCGACGCGCAAAAAATGTCGGCAGCCCTGCGCGCGGTCGGCTTTGACGACGTCACGCTGGCCGTCGACGTGTCGCGCGACAAGATGGTCGAGGCGCTGCGCACCTTCGCCGCCGCTGCCGACAGAGCGGACTGGGCGGTGGTGTATTATGCGGGGCATGGCATCGAGGTGAACGGCGTCAATTATCTGATCCCGGTGGACGCCAAACTCGCCACTGACCGCGATGTGCTGTTCGAAGCCATGCCGCTGGATCAGGTGATGGCGGCGATCGACGGGGCGAAGAAGCTGAAGCTCGTCGTGCTCGACGCCTGTCGCGACAACCCGTTTGCAAATGCCGCGGCAGCGGCGCCGCCCGCGCCGGTTGCGGTTGCGGCCACCCCATCGAACGATGGCACCCGCAGCACGAGAACGAGGTCGCTCGGCAAGGGCCTTGGCGAGCTGAAAGTGCAGGGCGCCTCGCTGGTGGTCTATGCCGCCAAGCACGGCCAGACCGCGCTCGATGGCGAGGGTGAAAATTCACCCTTCGCGGTCGCCGTGGTGCAGCGGATCGCAACCCCGGGGGTCGAGATCAACAAGCTGTTCCGCCTGGTCCGCGACGACGTGATGGAGGCCACGGCCGGGCGGCAGGAGCCGTACACCTATGGCTCGTTGCCCGGGCGCGAGGACTTTTTCTTTGTGAACAAGTGAGGGAAATGTTCGCCAATAAGCCTCAATCCCAAGGAAAATCCCAAGGAAAATCCCAAGGAATTTTGCCAAAGGATATTTTGCCAACGGCGGTTTTTCCGATACCAGTCTGGACATCGAAACTATGCGTTGCCTATGTCGTCAGGGCTAAGGGGTGAAGTGACATGAGAAAAGTATTGGCGCTGGCTTTGATCCTTGGTTCGTCCGCTGCTTTTGCGCAAGACAAACCGCCGCCGACGGTCGGCGGCAAGCCGCTGGTCCAGATCAAGCCGAAGGAGGCCGCAGCTCCGAAGGAGCCGAAGGCAAAGCCGCAATCGATTGCGGTGAGAATGCAGGCGTGTCTCGAAATCGACGATGAAACCAAAGAGCGGCTGAATTGCTACGATGCCATCTTCCCGCCCAAGCCGAAGGCAAGGGTGCCCGCCCCAAAGGCCGTCACCGATTGCCCCGCCTTCAAGGAGGAAGACGGCCGGCTGAAATGCTTCAACAGTTTCGCGGAGAAGCTTCCCAAGCCGCCGAAGTAACTCGAACCGGTAGTTTTAGTCGCCGATCCACGTCAGGATCGCCTTGAAGGCGACGCCGGGCAGTTGCAGCGCGCTGCCTTCGAAGTCGACCATGTCACCGTGCTCGGTGCCCTTCAGCGCGAGCGTGATCATGTCGGTCCCGAACAGCGGCTTGAAGCCGGGGTCGGGATTGTGCCGCAAGGTCGAGATCTTGACGTGGATTTCCTCGCCGCGGCGGATGAAATTGCCGGTGAAGGCAAAGCCGGAATTGCCGCCGCGCAGCTTGCCGCCGGTGGCGTAAACCACGCCGTTGCCTGTGCCATGAACGGTATGAAATTCAACTTTATAAAGGCCTTCACGCAATTCGTATCCCCACAAATCACACGCCAAATCACCCGTATCATGGCGGCACCCTATGGTGGTGGCTCGTGCAGGACAATCCCGCGCACCGGGAATGACGCGGCCATCAACATCACATTTTGAGCAGCAGCGGGTGGTGACGCGAGGGCGTCAGCGCCCCGCGGATGATGGCGTGCTTGCCGCCACCCGCGTCAGCGCGGGGGTTGCCGCCATCCTGACCAGCACGTCCTTGACCGGATGGTCGGTCCAGGCGCGGGTGACGTAATCGCGATGCGTCACGCCCTCGGGCGTCTCGAGGAACACCACGCTGCCGGGTCGCAGCGGCCCGTCCATATCCTCCGATATCGCGATGTCCTTTTCCTTCAGCATCGCGATCAGTTCCTTTTCGTGCCGCCTCGTGGAGCGGGTATAGGCGCTGACAAAGAAGCCGGTCCGGTTGTTGACGATCCAGGATGCAAATTTGTCCAGTTCGCCGTACACCGCGTCGAGCAGGAACACGCCGCGCACGCGATTGCCGAGGCCGCCGACCTCCAGGCTCCAGGCCGCCGGCATGAAGCCGCCACTGTAACCGACGATGATGACGGGCATGTTGGCGAAGGTCTTGGCCGAGCGGGGGTCACCGTAGAGCTTGGCGAGATGATCGGCCGACTCCGCGACAAAACGTTTGAGGCCGCCGGGCTGCCAGAACTTGCCGGCGCTGGAATCGGCGGCGTCGACCGCAAGCTGTGGCGCCAGCAACACTGCGTTGACGCCGGAGTCCGAAATCTGCTGCGGCACCAGCTGGCGGTCGCGCACGTCGCGCTCCAGCGTCGCGCCGTTGCCGTGGAAGAACACCACGATGACGCCGGGTTTTTTCGCGTCGAATTTCTCCGGCACATGCATCAGCACGCGGTTGTCGTTGTAGGTTTCGTCCTGCCAGTAGACCCGGCCGCCGTAGCTGCGATGGCCACGACGCTCGCCCTTGGAAATGTTCAGGAAAGGCTCGTCGGTGCGCGGATTGTTGCCGAGATAGGGAAAGGCCGAGGATTTCAGCCCGACCAGCATGGTCTGCTCTTCCCGGGCCGGACGCTCATAGGGCACCGTGGGCGCCAGCGACGCCACGCGATAGGGCGCGGGCTCGGCCTTTACGCTGCGTTCGCGCGGTACGGCGGGCGGTTGCCGCGACGCCAGGCTCTCGCTGGTCTCCGGGAAGCGATCCCGGAACGTCGGCGCCGGAAAGCGGTCTTCGAACGTATCCGCCGCCGAGGCATGAGTATGGGTATGGGCATTGGCCGCGAGCATGCCGGCGCTCGGCGCCTTGCCGCACTGAACCAGCACGAATGACAGCGGCACGAAGGCAAAGAGGAGGGCGATCCAGCGCCATCGCTGCGAGCCGGCGCGGTGACGCGGAGCGGGGGCCTGCAGATACTGCGACGCATCAGGCGAAATCACCTGACTTGCGCGATCATGCTGTTTCGGATCCGCCCCGACCATCCACCCACTTGCCCCAATATCCGCCTGTCTTTGGCGTATGCCAGCTCGCGTTGAGGTGACGTTAAGCTTCCGGGGAGAATTCCCCACTCCCGGAAGCCCCAGAGAACACGAAATCGTGTCGCGATTGTGGGGCGGCCATCTTCTTTGCGCAATGTCGCGGACCGCGGAAGGCGCGCGGGAGCCGCAATAGGTATTAAAATACCAAATTCGACCCTGATTTAAATCATTGTTAACACTGCTTGAATTGGCGGGAAGCAGCCTGCACGATGAAGAAATCAAAGGCGGCTGGGCCAAGGGCGTGGACCGATATGGCGGCATCAGAGACGGGAAGCGCGGCATTGCCTGGCCGGCTGCCCGCTGGCGGTTCAAGCGTTTCGGTTCTCGTGGCGACCGCCATCGTGGTGGCCGACATGGTCGGCGTCGGGGTCTTCACCAGCCTCGGCTTTCAGGTCAAGGACATCCCGTCGGGCTTTTCGATCCTGCTGCTGTGGGCGGTCGGTGGCGTCGTGGCGCTGTGCGGGGTGTTCGCCTACAGCGAGCTCGGCGCAATGTTTCCACGCTCGAGCGGTGAATACAATTTCCTGACCCGGGCCTACCATCCGGCCTTCGGATTTGTCGCGGGCTGGGTCTCGGCCACAATCGGTTTCGCGGCCCCCGTGGCGCTGGCCGCGATGGCGTTCGGCGAATACGGCAAGTCAGTGCTGCCGGACGCCCCGCCGCTGGCGCTTGCCGTCGGCGTGGTCTGGCTGGTGTCGCTGGTGCAACTCGGCGGCGTCAAACACTCCAGCACCTTCCAGCTGATCGCGACCATCCTGAAAGTCGTACTGATCATCGCGTTCCTGGTGGCGGGATTTGCCATCGGCACGCCGCAACCGGTCACGTTCACCCCCTCGGTTTCCGATTTCGCCCATATCGCCAGCGCGCCGTTCGCGATCGGCCTCGTGTTCGTGATGTATTCGTTCTCGGGCTGGAACGCCGCGACCTACATCATCGGCGAGATGCGCAACCCCGAGCAGAACCTGCCGCGCGCGATGCTGGCGGGCACGTTGATCGTGCTCGTGCTGTATGTCGCGCTGAACGCGGTATTCCTGCACACCGCGCCATCAGCCGAACTGGCAGGGCAACTCGATGTCGCCCGCATCTCCGGCACCCACATTTTCGGCGAATTCGGCGGCCGCATCGTCGGCGCCATGATCTGCATCGGACTGATATCCTCGATCAGCGCGATGATGTGGATCGGTCCGCGCGTCATGATGACCATGGGCGAGGACATTCCCTCGTTGCGGATATTCGCGCGCAAATCGACCCAGGGCGCGCCGGCCTGGGCCATCCTGTTCCAGCTCGCGATCGCCAGCCTGATGCTGTTCACCCGCAGTTTCGAGGCCGTACTCGACTTCATCCAGTTCAGCCTGCTGTTCTGCTCGTTCTTCACCGTGCTTGGCGTCATCAAGCTGCGCATCACCCGGCCCGATTTGCCGCGGCCCTACCGGGCCTGGGGATACCCGGTCACCCCTGTGGTTTTCCTGCTCGTGACCGGCTTCATGATGTACTATCTTTTGACGGAACGGCCGGTGCAGTCGGCCCTGGGTGTCTTGATCATGATTTCGGGCCTGGTGATTTACGCCGTTTTCCGCAAGCGGGCCGGTCGCGGCGCCGCGTCCCCGAACCGCGAATAGCGATGCTGCAGCCCGTGAAAATCGCGGCGCTGGCTGCCGTCATGTTCCTCGCCCCAGCGCTGCCGGTGCGCGCCGCCGATACCGTGACCGCCGATGACACCGCGCGTTTCCTCGCGGGCATGGCCCCTTCGGCCGATTCACCGCTGACGGCCTTGACCAGGGAGCCTTCGTGGCAGCGGCACGCCAAATTCTTCGATAATGCGTTCGGGCAGCTCGAGCAGCGCCAGCTTTCGAAGATCCGCAACTGGACCGAGGCCAATCTGGCGGCGCCGCGGCCGACCATGTTCTACATGTTCAGCGGTCCGGACTTCCTTTATGCGGACGCGTTCTATTCCAAGGCTTCGACCTATGTGCTGAGCGCACTCGAGCCGGTCGGCTCGGTTCCTGACCTCACGCGATTGCCGCCGGGCGGCGTCGGGGCCGCGCTCCACAGTGTCGAGCGGTCGCTCGGCTCCATCCTGAGCTTCAGCTTCTTCATCACCAAGCAGATGAAGACCGATCTGCAGGCCGGCAAGCTCTCGGGCACCTTGCCGATCCTCTATGTCTTCCTGGCGCGATCGGGAAAGACCATTCGCGACGTCAGTCCGATCGCGCTCGACGACAAGGGAGCTGCGTATTTCGCCAACGAGAACCCGGGACCGAACGCGACGCGCGGCGTCCGCATTCTATTCGCCGGCAGCGATGGCGCGGAGAAGACGCTGTATTATTTCTCGACCGATCTGTCGAACAGCGGCGTCAGGGTCACGGGCTTTCTGAAATTCTGCGCCACGCTGGCGCCTGGCAACAGCCTGCTCAAGAGCGCGTCCTATCTCCTGCATTCCGGCAACTTCACCACCGTTCGCGACTTCATCCTCGCCAACTCAGCCACCATCATTCAGGACGATTCCGGCGTGCCGCTCGCCTATTACAATCGGAAGCAATGGCGGTTTTTTCCGTTTGGCCGCTATCTCGGCCCGATCGGGGAATTCCCCGGCCGGGAGCAGCCGGCCTACGCCGAGTTGTTCAGGCGCAGCCAGCCGATCGATTTCGGCATCGGCTATCGCTGGCGCACGCATGAATCCAACCTGCTGCTGTCGGTCAAGCTGCCCTCGGACGGTTCGGGCAGCGCCGACGCCATGCCATCGGCCGAACCGCCACCGCCGCCGCCGCGCGCCAGGCGAGCGCCGCGTCCGCCGCGGGACGTCGGCGAGCCGCAGCGCGGTTTCCGATGGTTCGGGCGCTAATGCGAAGTGTCCTTAAGGCGCATTGACGCCGCGCCAGCGCCCGAACCGCCACGGCAGATACCAGCGCGCGCCCGGTGGCGCCGTCGCCGGCACGTTATCGATCCCAGACGTGCCCCAGGGCTGGCAGCGCAGCAGCCGCGCCAGCGTCATCCAGCCGCCGGCCCACAGCCCGAAACGCCCGATCGCCTCGTCGCCATATACCGAGCAGGTCGGCAGATGGCGGCAGTTGTAGCCGACCAGCGGCGACAGCGTATGCCGGTAGATCCAGATCAGTGCCCGGCCGAACTGGCGTGGCAGGCGTTGCAGGGTTCCCGCACAGGCCGAACAATCCACTGAATGCTTCATGGGCGATTGGCTCATCGATGAGCTGTTGTTTGCACGGTTCCTTTGCAGGGAACCGGGCCCGGAAAGCTACGGATATGCAATTGAGTCACACCGGGCAAAATACCGCACCTATTCCGTGGCGACGCAGCAAATGTTAATAGACGCTTTTGTGACGCGCGGTTAACTTTTTCACAACGCCAGTGTGACGGAATCATTGGCGTTGAAGTGGGGCCGTTACCGCCGTCCGACAGTGGGCATTGGGGGAAGGAACCAAATTGAGGCTCGTGAGGTCGCTCCGAACAGGCGGCTGGGCGCTCGTCTGCGCCGCCGCGCTTTGCGTCGCATTGCCTGCCATCATGGCCGGGAATGGCGGACGGGCACATGCCGGCGTCAGCCTCGAAGAACGCAAGCAGCCGATGAAGTTCAGCTGGGTCGCCTGCGAGCCGAATTGCCGCGGCTGGGTCAGCGCGGTCGGCATCGTCACCGCGGACAGCCCGAAGGCTTTCGACGAATTCGCACGCGGCCGCCAGCTCGCCGGCGCCACCATCGTGCTCGATTCCAGCGGCGGCTCGGTCAATGATTCCATCGCGCTCGGACGGCGCTGGCGCGCGCTCGGGGCGCTGACGACCGTCGGCACCAGCGTCCGGATCCGGACCGGGCAGGGCGATCGCGGCAGCGTCGTGCCGGAAGCCTATTGCGAGTCGATGTGCGTGTTCCTGCTGCTGTCCGGCAAGACACGTTACGTGCCAGACAGCGCCCATGTCAGAGTGCACCAGATCTGGATGGGCGACCGCGCCGACGACGCCAGGGCCGCCAGCTACACCGCGCAGGACCTGATGATCGTGGAGCGCGATATCGGCCGTCTCGCCAAGTACACCTTCGATATGGGCGGAACCGGCGATCTGCTGTCGCTGGCGCTGAGCGTGCCGCCGTGGGATGAACTGCACGAATTGTCCCGGGACGAATTGCGGCTGACCAATCTGGTCACGACCGACGCGGTTGCCGAGGTGCTGCTTCCGGACACGCGCGCAACGCCGGTGGCCGAGGTGACGGTCAAGCCGGTGCAGGATCGTTTTGCGAGCGAAACCGTCAGCGCCGAAAAGCCGCAGACGCTGGCTGCGCCGTCCAAGTCGACCAAGACGGCGGAAGCGACCGTGCCGACCGGCGGGGTAGCAGTGGCGGCTCCGGCGCAGTAGCGGCGGGGCATCATCCGCCGCGGGGACCCCGGCGAGTCCGACGGCAAGCTCCAGCGAGTATGATCCAGCACGCCGCAGCACTTTCGGTCGGCTGCGAATTCGCGGATTAAGTATATCCCGTTCGCGGAGCCCGTCCGGTCGTGGACTCCGGCCCGGGAACACGGTTAAGCTGTAGATGGTTGCCCCCTCTACTGGCTGTGAAAACCATGGAAGCATTCGACGAAGAACAGCAGGCATTCAACGGGAGCCCGCTCGACGACGAGAATCTCCTGAGCGGCCAGTTCTGGGGCGAACTGCGCGTCTTTCTCGCGGTCGCCAAGACCAAGTCGTTCAACCGCGCCGCCGAACTCACCAACACCAGCCAGCCGAGGGTGAGCCGTCAGGTCAAGCGGCTGCAGGACGTGGTCGGCTCGCAGCTTTTCATTTCGACGGCGCGCGGGATCACACTCACCCGGAGCGGCGAGGCTCTCGCGCAGGCGCTGTGTCGGCTGGATCACACGCTCTATTCGATCACCCGCGACCTGAAGGCAGAGACGAGCGAGGCGGAAGGCACCGTGAGCGTCAGCATCACGGACGGGTTGAACGCGCTATTTGCCGCGCCGGCTCTCGGGCAATTTTCCGCGCAGTATCCAAAAATCCAACTGCATCTGAAGAACCCGATCAACATCATGAGCCTGCGGGAAAACCAGACTGACATGATGATCGGCATCAGCCCGGCTGAGTCTTCCGACATCCGGTTTCGAAGGCTCGGGCAGCTTCATTTCATTCCGGTTGTCTCAAAGGATTACATCAGGAAGCATGGCCTGCCGACGCGCAACAACCTGGAACAGCATCTCTTCCTGCAATCGGAATATTATCTCGCCAGAACCGGGCTGTGGGACGGTTGGCAGCAGGCCGTGGCGCGCGGACGCATCGTGCATTACTGCGACAATTCCTTCGCCTACGGCATGCTGGTCAAGGCGGGGCAGGGAATAGGGATGCTTGGCAGCTACACGCTCGTGGAGCCGTGCTTTGTACCGCTGGAAATCGACTTGAGGATTTCGGTTCCTCTTTACCTGATCGCGCTAACCGACCGCTTGAACACCCGGCCGGTTCGTCTCGTATTCGACTGGCTGAGCGAGGTCTTGGGCAGCAACAATCCGTGGTTCGGTGACGAGTTCAGATTGAACAATCCGCCGAGCGCGTACGACGCGGGATTCAGGAAAATGTTCAATCTTGAAGGGAATGATGGGACAGATACGTCTCGTTGATCCGTTCTGAAATTTGCAGGTAGGTCTTGGCGGCGTCGTGGAACAGTTCGGCCAGGTCCAGGCTCACGGACGCATCCTCGTCGAACAGGAGCTTTTCAAACATCGCCTGGTGGATCGCGACCACCTGCTTCATGTAGGTTCGGGAGAATTCCACGGTCTTGCTCGTGTTTTCGTGGGTTTGTGGTTGCGGACGATATTCTCAAGCCGATACTCGAGCTGATTATGCGACCGCTTCGTATTCGGACGGCGCATCCCAGAAGCCCTCGGTTCGGAACAGAATGGCAGCGTCCGTGCTTGCGGAGATTGCATTGAGCGGCGGGGTGAGTTCCCTGACGAGTTCGATGTACGGCTCCGGGTGACCGTCGAAGTAGACCGGCGCCTTGCCTTCGGCCTTCTTGAATCCGAGGATGATTCGCCACAGCCGCGCATATTTTGGCTGCGCGTGGGTGATGACCTTGTCGTACCCCTTGCGCGCGACGTGGTCGAACACGAAATCCGCAAACGCTTTCAGGACATGGGTGTTGCGATAGGCCTCGCGAAAGGCCGTGCGCTCAAGCTTGGCAAAGTCCTTGAACCATCGAATGCGCAGGGTACCGACGGGTTCGTCACCGGCATAGACGATCATGTGGGTCGCCTGGTAGTCGTTGCCGTCGAATTCGTGCCGCGCTGGGACGCCGTGCTCCTCCATGAAGCAGATGCTGCGGATGGCGTAGGCGTGCATCAGCTGCTGGTATGTCGTCACGACCTCCGCGCGAATCTGATTGTGGCCGGAGGCGATGGTCCGCACGTTATTCTGCATAATTCAGACTCCTTACTACTAGACGTAGTACCAACTAGAGCGCTCCGGCCGGCATTGTGGAAGAGAGCAAAACGTGCCGCCGTTCTACGCCACCGTTGAACTGGCCGGGCAGCGCTGGCCCGGAGGCTGCTGCGAATCCAGCAGCGGGACCGCAGGATCGTCCTGAAATCCGGGACGAAATGCACGCGGCCAGGGAATTGCCCGGACCACAGGCCTCATTGTCCTATCTACAAAACAGCAGAACGAACTCGGAGATAACATATCTAGAATTGCATTACGTGAGTCATCTCCCGAAGGTAGCAACATTCAGAAATGAAGAAAAAAGGGCGGCGGCCGAATTCCGCGGACATCCAGATCGGAGAATCCATACGCGCTCATCGACTGATCGTAGGCATGTCGCAAGGCGACCTCGGCCGCCGGCTCGGTGTCTCGTTCCAGCAGATCCAGAAATATGAGAAAGGCATGAACCGGGTCGGGGCCGGGCGGCTTCCCCAGATCGCCAAGATATTCGATATCCCGGTCGGCGCCCTGTTCGACGCCAATGCCGTCACGTCCCCCGGTGGGAGCACGCGTACCGCTCCGGTCAAGCTCATCCCTGACCGCAACACACTCAAACTGTTGACCGCGTTCGGGGGCATCGCGCATGGCAAGATCCGCCACTCCCTCGTCGACCTGGTCGATGCGATCGCAAAGGCGACGCCGAAGACGCCCAGATAGGGGAACGACGCCATGACCGGCGACTGGTTCTCGCCGGCCTGTCAGCTCAGGCCGACGCCGGCTGTTTCGCCCTGGCCTCGATCTGGCCGATGGCGTCGACCACGGCATCGAAGGTCAGCATGGTCGAGGCGTGCCGCGCCTTGTAGTCGCGCACCGGCTCGAGCAGGGCGATATCGGCCCACTTGCCTTGCGGGGGGCCGCCGTTTTCCTTCAGCATCCTGCGCACGGTCTCGCGCAGTTCGCGCAGTTCGCCCGCGGTAGAGCCGACCACGTGCTGCGCCATGATCGAGGATGAGGCCTGGCCAAGCGCACAGGCCTTCACGTCATGGGCAAAGTCGGTGACGACAGGCCCGTCCATTTTGAGGTCGATCTTGACGGTGGAGCCGCACAGCTTGGAATGGGCCGTGGCGCTGGCGTCGGGGTCGGGAAGGCGGCCGATACGGGGAATATTGCCCGCGAGTTCGATGATCCGCTTGTTGTAGATGTCGTTCAGCATAGATCGAGGCCTCGGCTTCCCGCGCGGCGACCGTCCTTGACCGCTCCTGAGCGCCCTTGGCGACAGCACGCTGGGGTCCTATATATGGTCACGGACGGCGGAAATACAGTCCGGCCGATGCATCCCCGGTGTCCGAAATGGAAGCCTGTTCAGCGGCGGTGGTGTTAATATAGTGGGATTCAGGCGCCCGGCGGCCAACCGCCCCGTCTGCCCGGTGACACTCCGGTCTTGATGACCGGTCGAACGGAGTTGACATGGACGCTTTGATCAAATCCCTCCGCCCCGGCAAGCCTTCTGATATCAAGCCTTCCGACGTCAAGAGCCCCGAAGTGCGTCCTGCCGAACTCGATCCCGCCGAATTTCTCGCCGCCGCCGTCCGCGCCGACCAGCCGCGTCCGTCGCGCGCCGAAGCCGAGGCGGCGGTGAAAACCCTGCTGGGCTATATCGGCGAAAACACCGGCCGCGAGGGCCTGATCGATACCCCGCGCCGGGTGGTCGAAGCCTATGACGAGCTCTATCAGGGCTATCACCAGTGCCCGGCGGAGGTGCTCGACCGCACCTTCGGCGAGACCGCGGGCTATGACGACTTCGTGCTGATCCGCGACATCGAATTCACCTCGCAATGCGAGCACCACATGATGCCGTTCTACGGCAGGGCACATATCGCCTATACCCCGGTCGAGCGGGTGGTGGGGCTGTCGAAGCTGGCGCGCCTGACCGATATCTTCGCGCGCCGCCTGCAGACCCAGGAGCATCTGACCGCCCAGATCGCGGCTGCGATCGATGAAGTTTTGAAGCCGCGCGGCGTTGCAGTGGTGATCGAGGCGGAGCATACCTGCATGTCGGTGCGGGGCGTCGCCAAGCATGGCGCGATGACGTTCACCAGCCGCTTTACCGGCATGTTCCGCGATAATCCGGCGGAGCAGGCGCGTTTCATGTCCATGGTGCGAGGGCCGCAGCGCTGACCCTCGCCTGATCATCGCGAGGACGGCCCGTGTCCACATCCGCAGACAGCAACGACATCGAGGAAGGGCTGAAGTTTCAGCCCAAATTCGACGCGTCAGGCCTCGTCACCTGCGTCGCCACCGACGCCGGCAGCGGCGAGGTGCTGATGGTCGCGCACATGAACGACGAGGCCCTGCGCAGGACCATCGCCAGCGGCGAAGCCTGGTACTTCAGCCGCTCGCGCCAGTCGCTGTGGCGAAAGGGTGAAAGCTCCGGTCACACCCAGCGCGTGGTCGAGATGCGCCTGGACTGCGACCAGGACGCGATCTGGATCCGGGTCGAGCAGACAGGTGCGGCCTGCCACACCGGCCGTCGCTCGTGCTTCTACCGCGCCGTTACACCAGGCGATGGCGGAGCGCGATTGTCGTTCGTGGATGCGGACAAGCTGTTCGATCCCGCCAAAGTCTATCGGTAGGACCGCCCCCGATGAGCCAGTTCGACGACATCGACCGAAAACTGCTGACCTCGCTGCAGGAGAACGACCGCCTGCCGCTTGCCGAACTCGGCAAGGCGATCGGGGTCGCGACCTCGACGCTGAACGACCGGCTGAAGCGGCTGATGCGGCAGGGCGTCATC
>NZ_JAURXB010000103.1 GCF_030654605.1 Bradyrhizobium sp. | reverse complement strand
TCGTTCACCCGGATCGTGGTGGTGTTGTCGCTGCTGCGCACCGCCCTGGGTACCGCGACCGCGCCGCCAAACTCCGTCATCATTGCGCTGGCGATGTTCCTGACAGCCTTCGTGATGGGCCCGGTGCTGCAGAAATCCTATGACGACGGCATCAAGCCCCTGATCGCCAACCAGATCGGCATCGAGGACGCGCTGCAGAGGGCGTCGGTGCCGCTGCGCGGTTTCATGCAGAAGAACGTCCGCGAGAAGGATCTAAAACTGTTCATCGACCTGTCGAAGGAGCCGCCGCCGGCGACGCCCGAAGACCTGTCGCTGCGTATCCTGGTGCCGGCCTTCATGATCTCGGAACTGAAGCGCGCCTTCGAGATCGGCTTCCTGTTGTTCCTCCCGTTCCTGATCATCGACCTCGTGGTCGCCAGCGTGCTGATGTCGATGGGCATGATGATGCTGCCGCCTGTGGTGGTGTCGCTGCCGTTCAAGCTGATCTTCTTCGTGCTGGTCGACGGCTGGTCGCTGGTGGCGGGAAGCCTGGTGCAGAGCTACGGGGGATAGACCGGAAGGCTGGGGCTCCAACACAAAATCTCGAAAACAACCCCATGTACAGTAAGATCGGCTCCGGCCCGATCGCGCGTGCCGTTCGGGCTGTAGCCGAAAGAACGCACAGGCAAACAATGGGTTAACCCCGCTGGCCGGCCGCCCTGTTGTGAATTGGCCTCGCTCTTCCCTATGATGGACAAAACGCATTGGAGAACCCGCGTCCATGCAACAAGAATTCGACCGCGCCGCCGAGGATCTCGGCAACTCGATCCATCTCGAACACGTCAACGTTCAGGTGCCCGACCAGCGGCTGGCCACGTTGTTCTATGTTGCCGGGCTCGGGCTGACCCGCGATCCCTATCTGATGGTGTCCGACACCAACATGTGGGTCAATGTCGGCCGCAGCCAGTTTCATTTGCCGAGCGGCGCGCCGCAGGTGCTGCGCGGCAATACCGGCCTCGTGATTTCCGGTCGCGAGGCCCTGCTCAGGCGCCTGGCCGCCGTCGCCCCCAAACTGGCCGGCACCGCCTTCGGCTTCAGCGAGCACAACGACTATGTCGAGGCCATCTGTCCGTGGGGCAATCGCGTGCGCTGCCATGAGCCGGATGCCGCGCGGTTCGGGCGCATCACGCTCGGCATTCCCTATGTCGAGTTCGACGTACCGGTCGGCACGACGAAAGCCATCGCAGATTTCTATCCCGCGATGATGGGCATCCCCACCGAGCTGAAAAACGGCGACGGCGCTATGGCGCGCGCCAAGATGGGCAAGGACCAGTACCTGCAATTTCGCGAGACCGACCGCGCGCTGCCGGATTACGACGGCCATCACGTGCAGATGTACATCACGAATTTTTCCGGTCCCTATCGCCGGCTCTCGGATCGCGGCCTGGTCTCGCAGGAAGACAACCCCTACCAGTACCGCTTTCGCGACATTGTCGATCTCGCCGACGGCCGGCACCTGTTCACGGTGGAGCACGAGGTGCGCAGCGCCACCCATCCGATGTATTTGCGGCCGCTGGTCAACCGCAATCCAGCCTCGACCAACCAGACCTATGCGCACGGCCACGACCAGTGGGACTGGGCGATGGGACCGGACCAGTACGACGGGCGGTAGATTGGCATGCCCGGCTCAGTGAAGGCGTTGCTGTTCGACATTGACGGCACGCTGGCCGACACCGATGCGCTGCATCTGCAGGCCTTCAACCAGGTGTTTGGCCCGCGCGGCCACATCTTCGACCGCGTCCGCGCCAGCAAGGAGCTGATGGGGTTTTCCAACGCGTCCATCGGCGAGCGGTTTCTCCCCGACGAGCCGCCGGAGCGCCGATTGGCCATCATGGACGAAAAGGAGGCCGCCTTCCGCAGCCTCGTTGCCGGAAAGATCAGGCCGATGCCGGGACTGATGCCACTTTTGGCGCGCGCCGATCGAGCCGGCGTGCCGATGGTAGCGGTCACCAATGCGCCGCGTCTCAACGCCGAAATGCTGCTCGCCGGACTTGGGATATCAGATCGGTTCAAAACTGTCGTGATCGGCGACGAGCTTGCCCACGGCAAACCGCATCCGATGCCGTATCTGACAGGCTTGCGCGCCGTCAACGCGGCGTCAAGACTTTGTCTAGCCTTCGAGGATTCACGCTCCGGCATTCAGTCCGCGTCCGCGGCCGGCATCGCGACCATCGGTATCAGAACGAGTCTCGGCCACGCCGATCTGATCGAAGCCGGCGCGCTCACGACAGCCGAAAACTTCGACGATCCTGTTTTGCTCGATCGGGTCGCGGCGACGATGAACTGGTGACGCACATGCTTGGCTCGCAACGCGACCTGTTCGATATCCCGCGCGATATCTGCTACCTGAATTCCGCCTCTTACAGCCCGCTGCCGCTGAAAACCCTGCAAGCCGGCCGCGATGCGGTCGGGCGCAAGGGCCAACCCTGGACGCTCGATCCGGGCTTTGCCGGCCGCCAGCACGACCGCGCGCGCGTTGCCGCCGCGCGGCTGATCAACGCCGATGCCGCCGACGTCGCGCTGATCCCCTCGATCAGTTATGGCGTGGCGACGGCGGCGAAGCTGCTGACCATTCCGCGCGGCACCCGCGTGCTCGTGCTGGAGAACGATCACTCCTCGCCGGTGCTGGAATGGCAGACGCGCGCGGACGCACAGGGTTTTGCCGTCGAGACCGTTCGGCAGCCCGGCGATGGCGACTGGACCTCGGCGGTTTTAGCCGCCATCGAGCGGCCGGGCGCGGCGCCGGTTGCGCTGGCCTCGATCTCATCGGTGCACTGGTCCGACGGCGGCCTGGTCGACCTCGAAAAGGTGGCGACCGCGCTGCGGCGGCAAGGTGCCCTCTTCCTCATCGACGCGACGCAGAGCGCCGGCGTGCTGCCGCTGGACGTCCAAAAACTCGATCCTGATTTCGTGATCTTCCCGACCTACAAATGGCTGCTCGGCCCCTACGGCCGCGCCTTTCTCTACGTCGCCAAACGCCATCAGGGTGGCGTGCCGCTGGAGCAGACGCCGGGCGGCCGCCGCGATGTGCGCGCCGAGAACGCGGTCTATTTCTCAGACACAAGCTATGTCGGCGATGCCAGCCGCTTCGACATGGGCGAGCGCGATCATTTTGTCTCATTGGAGATGGCATCGATCGGCATGGAAATGATCGCCGAATGGGGCGCCGCGCGCATTGCGCAACGTCTCGCCATGCTGACGGAGCGGATCGCGGAAGGCCTGCGCGGTCTCGGCGTCAGCATTCCGCCGCGTCACCTGCGGGCGCCGCATATTTTATGTCTCGGCTTCAAGGACGTGACGGTCAAGGCGCTGGTCGAGGGGCTGGCCACCGAGGGCGTTTTCGTCGCGCCGCGCCTCGGCCGCATGCGCGTTTCGCCCCACGTCTTCAACGACGAGGCCGATGCCGACCGTTTTGTTGCGGCGCTGGGCCGAAGGCTGCGGGATTAGCCAACCTTGGCCTGCCGGCTACCCGGGTCACCCACGCAACTGCGCTGCCGACGTCAGCCACATCGCAATTTCCGCCGCTACTTCCGTTCCAGATGCCACGCGCCGTCCCAGCGCTCGCCGGGCGGAGCCGCGGCCAGCTTCTCGATCCGCTTGATGAATGTCATCGACGGCCCGTCGCCCGGCATCGCCACTAGTGCGGCTTCAAACGACCGCCGCGCCTCGTCCCAGCGCTGCGCCCGATAGGCCGCAAGCCCTTCGGCGAAGCGTGCGCGCAATTCGAGTTGCGCCGGCGTCAGTTCGCCCTTCAGCCCCATGATTTCGAATACCGCCTGCGGCAGGGATTGACCGACCGTCACGACCCGGTCGATTTCGCGCGCCTCGATCGCGTCGGAAGCTCCCTCGATCGTCGCCTCGGACACCAGGATGCGGCCGCCATACTCCTTGTTGGCGCCCTCCAGCCGCGACGCCAGGTTCACGGTATCGCCCATCACGGTATAGCTCATCATCAGCTCGGAACCGATGCTGCCGACCAGCACTTCGCCGGTCGCGATGCCGATGCGGATGTCGAACGTGTTGGGCAGCGAACGAACACCCAGCAATTCGGGCAATTCGGCCCGCAATTGCGGCACCAGCTGCAGCATCTCCAGCGCCGCACGGCTCGCGAGTTGCGCCTGCTCATCGGCGGCGGCGAAGGGCGGTCCCCAATAGGCCATGATGGCGTCGCCGATATATTTGTCGATCACACCCTGGTGGGCGCGGATCGGCGCCGACATCGTCGAGAAATAGCGGTTCATGACCTTGACCAGCCCCTGCGGCGTCATGCCTTCGCTGGTGCTGGTAAATCCCCTGACGTCGCAGAACAGCACGGTCATGACGCGCCGCTCGCCTTCGGCCGCCAGCGCCGGCCCCTCGAGCAGGCCTGCGACGACGCGCGGATCGACATATTTGCCGAACGTCTCGCGCAGCCGCTCCTTGAGCCGCAACTGCTCGACCATCTGGTTGAACGCAACCGTCAGATGGCCGATTTCGTCGCGCGAGGTGGCGACGATCGTTCCCTGCAGATTGCCGGCCTCGACGGCTCGCGCGCCCTCCAGCAACCGCCGCACCGGCCGGGTGACGCCGGTGCTGACGAGCGCGGCGAACACCAGGCCGAGGATGGCAGCCAGCACCGTCAGCACGACGGAGATCAGCATCACCTGCTGCTGCTTTTCCACGGTCATGCTGGAATCCCGGCGCAGCAGCGCCAGCATGTCCGCCCGAATGCCGTCCAGTTTCCTGTTGAGGTCGTCGCGAAGGTCGTCGACGCGCTCCATCTCCTCGTCAAGCGCCTTCTCGTCGCCGCTATCAAGCGCCGCCAGCAGGCGCTTGATCTCAGCCTCGAGGCGTCGGCGAGTGTCGTCATTGATGGCATCGATCCGGCTCTCGAATTGACTGAGCGCCGATATCTCGCCGAGCGCCGGCCCCTTCGCGATCAGCCCCCGGATCAAGGCGCGCGCGGCCAGGATCTCCAGTTCGACCTGTCCGCCCAGCGATTCGTAGCGGTCGCGCAGCGCCGTTTGCCGGCTGCCGTCCTCCGGAGATTGCAGTTTGTCGATCACGATCCGGCGTATCGCGATGCCCTGCTCGAGCGAGCGGATATTGGCCCGCGCGAGATCGCCATAGGCAGGCACGTAGCTGTAGGCGAACTCCTCGATCCGGGTCCCGACCTGCATCACCAGCACCACGGTCCAGATCGCGGTTATCACCATCAACGCGATCAGCGT
>NZ_JAURXB010000099.1 GCF_030654605.1 Bradyrhizobium sp. | reverse complement strand
CGGATGCCGGGAAGAAAGTCTCGCGACCGCTCGGAGTAACGTGATTGGCCATCGTTGGCTTCCAGTCCCGCAATCGCCATTGATCGCGCGTACAGGACAATTAGGAACCTGGACTGAATTTTCCCTTAAGGTTCGGCGGCTCGATATCGGCGCAACCCAGCCATGCGCCCCCTTTGCGTTTGCGACTCACTGGCAGAAGCCTTTCGTCGCGGCCTCGCTTCAACCCGGGGCTGGCTCACAAACTCGTCGGTTGCGCTCCCCGCAAAAGTTTGAGCATGGAGATACCGTCAGCGGCAACGCTGCCGTGTCCCGAGTTTTCTCGGCAACCAAGAAACCAGGGGGAGTTTTCAATGCTCAAATTCTACTTCAACGGATCGCCCAACCCGACCAAGGTCGCGCTCTTTCTCGAAGAAGCCGGCATCGCGTATCAGCCCGTCGCCGTCGACACCCGTGCCGGCGACCAGTTCAAGCCGGAATATCTCGCGGTCAATCCGAACGCCAAGGTGCCCGCGATCGACGATGACGGCGTCAAGGTGTTCGACTCCAACGCCATCCTGCTCTACCTCGCGGAAAAGACCGGCAAGTTCCTGCCGCCGGCCAGCCCGGCCAACCGCGCCGAACTGCTGTCCTGGCTGATGTTCGTCGCCACCGGCGTCGGGCCGTATAGCGGCCAGGCCGTCCACTTCAGGCACTTTTCGCCGGAGAAGATCGACTACGCCCATAATCGCTACCAGTTCGAGGCGCAGCGGCATTTCGGCATCCTCAACGATCATCTCGCCAAGCGCCGCTATATGGTCGGCGACACCTACACCATCGTCGACATGGACGTGTGGGGCTGGGCCCGCATGATCCCCTTCATCATGGGCGAGGATGCCTTTGCGAAATACCCCAACGTCAAGCGGTTGGTCGACGAGATCTCGGCGCGGCCGGCGGCGGCCAAAGCGATCGCGCTGAAGGACAATTTCAAGTTCAAGGCGGAAATGGACGACGAGGCGCGCGGCAACATGTTCAAGCACCTCGCGGTGAAGGCGGCCTGATCGCGGCAGCTGGAGGCGTTGGTGAAGCTTTATCAACGTCGTCCCGGCGAACGCCGGGACCCATACCGCGTGATCTATCGATTCAACGAAGCTGTTTGACGACCAGTCGTAACCGCGTGCGCCTGTGGCTATGGGTCCCGGCGTTCGCCGGGACGACGAGGATGGAGTATCATCAAAACGGCGCCCTCGCGGGCGCCGTTTTCGCTTCAATCGTCGAGTGCGGCAATGGCTTCGATCTCGAGCAGCCAGCCCGGCCGCGCCAGGCGGCTGACCACCACCAGCGTGCTCGCCGGCGGTTTTTCCTTGTTGACGTAGCGGTCGCGGATCGCCCGCATTTTTGGCACCTCGTCCTGGCTGACTTCCGCGACCAGATAGATGTTCATCTTGACGATATCGGCCATGGTGCCGCCGGCCGCCTCGACCGCAATCCTGACGTTGGCGAACACCTGCTCGGCCTGGGCCTCGAATTTGCCCTCGCCGACCAGCTTGCCGGATGCGTCGCTCGACACCTGGCCCGCCAGATAGATCAGCGTGCCCTTGTTGACCTTCGCCACATGCGAATACCCGACCGGCGGCGGCAGCGTCGCCGGGCTGAAAAATTCCTTGCTCATGCCATTTCCTCCCATGCATCAGCCTGTCAGCTTACGCTCTTCCGGGAAAGCTCCAAGAACGCGCTCGACCAGCGTGGAGTCGCAATATTCCTTGATCTGCCTGATCCTGCCGTTCTCGATGCGCCAGACCATACAATACTGATTGTCGTAGCGCAGGCCGGCCTTGGTGACGTTGTCGCCGCGCGCTTCGACCACGACGTAGTCGCCTTCTGCGATGAAATTGAAGGCGACGGTCCGCGGCCGCACCGCGAAGAACGAGCGGAAATGACCCATCAGCCCGTTCTGGATCGCATCCCGCCCCCTGAATTCATGCGACCAGGAATATTGCCCGGTGACGATCCAGCATGCATCGTCGGCGAGGTTGTCGGCAAAGGTCGTGCCACTGCGGCTGGCGGAGTCTTCATAAACCTGCTGCACGAGTTTCTTGTTGGCTGCGGTATTCATATCGGCTTCTCCATTGGCTGCCCCAATGATGACGCGCCTCGCATCATTCTTCCAATCGATAGTAAGTATGATATATATTCACTCCATGAATTTGAATTCGCTCGACCTCAATCTGCTGGTGGCGCTCGAGGCGCTGCTGAGGGAAGCCAGCGTCAGCCGCGCCGCGATGCGGATCGGGCTGTCGCAGCCGGCGACGAGCCATGCCCTGCAGCGGCTGCGCGACCTGATCGGCGATCCCTTGCTGGTGCGAACCGGCGCGCGCATGGAGCTGACGCCGCGGGCGCAGGCTCTGCGCGGACCGCTGGCGCAGGCGCTCGACCAGATCCGCGGGCTGTTCGTTTCGGATGATTTCGATGCCGCCAGCAGCGAACGGCATTTTCGCCTGATGATGCCGGACCTCGCGGTCGAACTCCTGATGCCGCCGCTGATGGCGAAGGTCACCAGGGCGGCGCCGAACGTGACCATCGACGTGGTGCCGTGGCGGGGACCGGCGATCTTCCCGGCGGAATTCGCGCGCACCATCGACCTCGTGATCTCGATCGGCGACGCGTTCAAGGGATTTCACCGCCAGCGCCTTTATACCGACAGCGACGCGCTGGCGGTGCGGCGCGGCCATCCGGCTGGCGCAAAACTGAAGCAGCGCGACGTGTTCCTGGAGGCTCGGCATGTCGCCGTCGTGATCCGCGGCGCGCGCGAGGACCTGATAGACGGCTGGCTTCGCAGCAAGGGAATAGAACGGCGGATCGCGCTTGTCGTGCCCGGCTATATCGAGGCGCTGCATGTCACGGCGCGGACCGACCTCGTCGCCTTCGTGCCACGCCGGCTGATCGGCGCGCTGGCGAAACAATTGTCGCTGGTGACGGTCACCCCGCCGCTCGATCCCGGGATCGACGAGCAGTTTTTGTTCTATCCCACGCGTGCCCGGATGGATCCGGGATCGATCTGGCTGCGCAACATCCTGCTCGGCATCGGGCGGGAGATGGAGCGGGAGAAGCGGCGGGCTGCGTAACACCCCCCGCTGTCATCCCGGCATCCGCGCCGGGACCCATAAGCCGCGGCGGTTGTGGTTAAAACTGGTCCACGAACGGCTTGTTTAAATCGATAGATCACGCAGTATGGGTCCCGGCGTGCGCCGAGCCGACGAGTATTGCGTTCAAGCCTTCTCTTCCGCCAGCACCTTCTGCACCGCCGGCCGCGCGGACATCCGCTTGTAGTGATCGGCGACTTTCGGAAACTGCGCGATATCGACGCTGTCACCTTCGAGCCATGACGCGAGCGTGAACAGATAGGGATCGCAGATGGTGTACTGCTCGCCCATCACCCACGGACCCTTCACCATGTCGCGCTCGATCAGGGCAAAACAGGCGGCCATGGTCTGCGGCACCTTGCGCTTCATATCGGCAAAGGAAGATTCTTCCGTGGCCCAGCGCGGGCCGCGCATCTTGTGGGCATGATTGATGTGCACGGTCGAACACAGATAGCTGTTGAACGACTGCGCCTGCGCGAAGGCAAAAGCGTCTGATGGCGCCAGCTTCGCCTGGGGAAAGCTCTGGGCAATGTACGCCAGCATCGCCGGCGTCTCGGTCAGGACACCATGGTCCGTCACCAGCGCCGGCACCCGCCCCTTCGGATTGATCTCGAGATATTCAGCGCTGTTCTGCTGGTTGTTCTTCATATCGAGCCGCTCGGTGGTGTAGGTGGCGCCGGCCTCCTCCAGGGCGATATAGGAAGCGCGCGCGCAGGTGCCGGGGCCGTAATAGAGCTTGAACATGTCGATCCTCATGTGAAGGCCCGACGTTAGCGGCACACCGTGCGATGGTCCACCCCGCCGGCAATCTTTCGCAGTTGCCCCCTTCCGCCCGCCATGTCATGACGCCCCGGTAACGGGGGCGTATCATGACCGTACTCATCGCCGGCGGCGGCATCGGTGGGCTGACGCTGGCGCTCAGCCTGCACCAGATCGGCATTGCCGCCAAAGTGTTCGAGAGCGTGCCGGCGCTGAAACCGCTCGGCGTCGGCATCAACGTGCTGCCGCATGCGGTGCGCGAGCTGATCGAACTCGGGCTGCTCGAGCAGCTCGATGCATCCGGCGTCCGCACCAGGGAACTGGCGTTTTTTTCCAAGCACGGCAAGCCGATCTGGAGCGAACCGCGCGGCATCGAGGCCGGCTACAAATGGCCGCAATTCTCGATCCATCGCGGCACGCTGCAGCAGATCCTGCTCGACGCTGCGACCGAACGGCTGGGCGCAGAAAACATCCTGACCAGCCACCACCTTGCGGGCTGGACCGAGACCCCGAATGGGGTCCGCGCCGATTTCATCGACAAGGCCACCGGCCAGCCGGCGGGCAGCTACGACGGCACCGTCCTGATCGCGGCCGACGGCATTCACTCCGCCATCCGCGAAAAGCTCTATCCGCAGGAAGGTCCTCCGATCTGGAACGGGCGCATCCTGTGGCGCGGCGTCACCGCGTCGAACGCGTTCCTGTCCGGCCGCACCATGATCATGGCCGGCCATGAAATCCTGAAATTCGTCTGCTATCCGATCTCGAAGCAACCCGACGCATCGGGCAGATTCCAGATCAACTGGGTGGCGGAGCGGCATATGCCGCCGACCTACCAGTGGCGGCGGGAGGATTACAACCGCAGCGCCCGGCTCGAAGATTTTCTGCCGTGGTTCGAGGACTGGAAGTTCGACTGGCTCGACGTGCCCGGGTTGATCCGCAATTGCACGCACGCCTACGAATATCCGCTGGTCGACCGCGATCCCATCCCGCGATGGACCTTCGGCCTCACCACCCTGATCGGCGACGCCGCGCATCCGATGTACCCGATCGGCTCCAACGGCGCCTCGCAGGCCATCCTCGACGCCCGCGTCCTCACCCGCGAAATTCTGGCGCATGGCCCGACCAACGCGGCGCTTGTGGCCTATGAGGCCGAGCGCCGGCCCGCCACCACCGATCTCGTCCTGCTCAACCGGCGCAACGGCCCGGAACAGGTGATGCAGATCGTCGAGGAACGCGCGCCCGACGGCTACAAGGTCGTCACTGACGTGCTGTCGCTGCAGGAACTGGAAGACATCGCCGCCAACTACAAGCGCGTCGCCGGCTTCCAGGTCGAAGGCCTCAACGCCAAGCCGCCGATCGTGCAGATTGCGGCAGCGACGCGGGCCGGCTAGTGACTATGTGAGATTGGTCAAGTCGCTTGTCGCCCATGCTTCGAGACGCTCGCGTCGCTCGCTCCTCAGCATGAGGTTGTTGTGTTTCAACAAGTTGAACCTCATCCTGAGGAGCGGCGTATTCGCCGCGTCTCGAAGGATGGGCTGCAAAACCGGTTTACGATTCCGGGTACTAGACTCCGATAGCGGTCACGTCGCGGCGCTCACGCAGAATCGCCCTCGCCGTCTCGACCAGCCGCGCGCTTGATGTCGCGGTGGCGAGCGCGCTGCCATCGGCCGCCATCAGCCTGCCCGCGACGAAAGCGACGGTGTTGCCGAGCTGGGTGACATCGGCCTCGCCGAAGATCGGTCCCGGTTTTGCCGGCGCCAGGAAGTTGACCGTCATGGTGATGGTGGCGGTGTAGAGCCTGCCCTCGGTCATGACGAACACCGCCGGACCCATGGTGTCATCCAGCATGGCGGAGAGGATTCCGCCCTGGATGAACCCGGCCGGATTGCAGAATTCAGCCTTGCCGTCGAAGCCGATCCGGACCCAGCCCTGCTCCGGCCGGGCATCGAGCAGCCGCCATCCCAACAGTGTCGAGGATGGTGGCGCGGTGAAATGGTCGAGCGCGGTTGCGATCATGGGAGCCTCCTGTTGGCTCCATCCTGGCGCAGACCTGCTGCCAGCGTGATGTCAGCATGCGTATTCACCGGTTGGCTCGGCTGCGGGGGAATGCAATATGCGCCGTCCGCGACCGACCGAATTCCAGAGACGACCGCAAGAGTGACTTCATGACCAGCCTTCCCGATCCGCGTCGGCGCGGAAAATTGCCCGCACGCTATGCGGCGATCGTGCTGCCGCTTGTCCTGTCGTTGCTGATGACGTTCGTCATTTCAGGGGTTTCGACGCTGATGAGCCTCGGGCCAACCTCCGCTTTCGTGTCGACATGGCCGGCCGCGTGGGCATTGTCGTGGATCGTCGCGTTTCCGACCCTGGTCGTACTGCTTCCGCTGGTGCGGCGGCTGGTGGCGTTCGTGGTCGAAGCGCCACCGCAAAAGTAATCATTTACCCAGCCCATGCGCGATCACCTTGCGCATGACGTTGGGCAGCGCTTCGTCGCCGAGCGTCGCAACCGGCACCCAGCGCATGCCTTCCGGCGCGCGCGCGCGTGCCGGCAGTTCGGCGGTGTAGACCGCCAGTTCCAGCGGGAAATGCGTGAACACGTGCGTCACGACGCCGGCCTTGCGATGCCAGCGCGCGACAGCCTTCAGCGCGGGCGCCTGCTTCAATGCGGTCTTGTCGTCATGCGCGGCGAGCCAGTCCGAACCCGGCACTTCGGTCATGCCGCCGAGCAGGCCTTTTTCGGGGCGGCTGCGCACCAAAAGCTGATCGCCGCGGGTGACGACGAAGGCCGCGCCTCGGCGCAACGCCCCTGTTTTCTTCGGCGCCTTGCGCGGATAGACCTCCTGCTCGCCGCGCGCCCGCGCCACACACTCGTCGTTGAGCGGACACAGCGCGCAGGCCGGCTTCTTCGGCGTGCAGATCGAGGAACCCAGATCCATCAGCGCCTGCGCGCTGTCGCCGGCGCGAGACTGCTCGTCGCCGGCGCCGAGCAGCGTCGCCGCCAATTGCCGGATCAGCGGTTTGGCCTGCGGCAGCGGTTGTTCCACCGCGAACAGCCGCGACACCACGCGCTCGATATTGCCGTCCACCGGCATGGTGCGGCGGCCGAAGGCGATCGCCGCAATCGCCGCGGCGGTATAAGGCCCGATCCCCGGCAGCGCTCGCAAGCCCTCCTCGGTATCGGGAAACGCGCCGCCGTGATCGCACAGCACGGCGACGGCGCAGGCGTGCAGATTGCGGGCGCGGGAATAATAGCCGAGCCCGGCCCACAGCCGCAGCACATCGTCGAGCGAGGCGCGGCCCAGCGCCTCGACCCCGGGCCAGCGCGCCAGAAACTTCTCGAAATACGGCCCGACGGTTTTGACGCCGGTCTGCTGCAGCATGATTTCCGACAGCCACACCCGGTACGGATCGGCCCGCTCCCCGGCCAGCGGCCGCCACGGCAGCCTGCGGCGATGCCGGTCATACCAGGCCAGCAGCAGCGCGGGGCGGCCGGCTGAAGCAACTCCACGTGGTCGTGTCTTGGCGGGTGCCGGAGAATTCATGAAACCAATGTAGTTGCGGAGCGCCAATCTCTCCACGTCATGCCCGCGCTCGTCGCGGGCATCCACGTCTTTCTTTACGCGTTGATCCGAGACGTGGATGGCCGGGTCAAGCCCGGCCATGACGATCCGGGCGGTTCCCGCTCCATTGCCGCGTGCTATAAGGTCCCCCATGGCACGCTTCTCAAGACCCGGTCCGATCAGCGCCAGGCCGTTGTCCGTCCTGCTCGGCGACGTGTTTTCCGACGCCTATGCCAGGCAAGGGTTCGCCGCGCGCGAGCTGGTGACGCGCTGGGGGGAAATCGCCGGGCCCGAATTCGCCGCGCATTCGCAACCCCTCAAAATCCAGTGGCCGCGGCCGGTGGAGGGGCAGCCGCAGGAGCCGGCCACCCTGGTGCTGCGGGTCGAGGGTCCGATGGCGCTGGAGATCCAGCACGCCTCCGACGTCATCCTGCAGCGGGTCAACCGCTTCTTCGGCTGGAGCGCGGTCGGCCGGCTGGCGCTGCGGCAGGCGCCGCTGTCGCGGCGGGAACGGCCGGCGGCTTCCCGTGCCCCTGATCCCAAAGAGGTCGCGAAGGTCGCCGAAACCCTTGATGCGGTCGAAGACGAGGAATTGCGGGCGGCGCTGGCGCGGCTCGGCGCATCGATCAAGCGAAATTGAGGCTCTTGCGGGGGCCCGGAGTGGCGGCCCGCCATTGCCACAATTACCGTTTCAAGCTAGCCAACGGTTCCTTATGTCGTCGGGCGTGAACGCGCCAATCCGGGAGCAAACCCTTGATCATCACGCGCCGCGCCTTCACCGCCGCCCTGTCACTGGCCGGGCTTGGCCTGCTTGCCGGGTTCTCTCCGCTGCGCCTGATCGACGGCGCGATGGCGCAGAGCGCATCCGACGTCGCCAAGCCGGGGTCGCTGCCGGACATGGCGCTCGGGCTCGCCACCGCGCCGGTGACCGTTACCGAATACGCCTCGATGACCTGCGGGCACTGCGCGCACTTCAACGAAAACGTGTTTCCGAAGATCAAGTCGGAATACATCGACAGCGGCAAGATCCGTTGGGTGTTCCGCGAATTCCCGCTCGACATCAAGGCCGCGGCGGGCTCGATGCTGGCGCGCTGCATCGCCAAGGAGGATGCCGGCAAATATTTCGCCGTCATCGACATGTTGTTCAAGCAGCAGAACGACTGGGTGTCGAAGAACACCACCGAGACGCTGACGCGGATCGGCAAGCAGGCCGGCCTCAGCCAGCAGGCGGTCGAGGAGTGCCTGAAGGATCAGGCCCTGCTCGACAAGATCGCCGCCGACCAGAAGTTCGCCAGCGAGGTGCTGAAGGTCAATTCGACGCCGACCTTTTTCATCAATGGCGAGATGGTCAAGGGCGCGACCTCGTTCGAGGAGTTCGACAAGAAGATCAAGGCGCTGCTGAAGAGCTGATTCCAAAGCTGTCGTCCCGGCCTTGAGCCGGGACCCATACCGCGTGATCTCTCGTTTTTGCGATGTGGTGGCAACCTTTTTCACGATTGGCGCCCGGGATTATGGGTCCCGGCGTTCCAGGCTGTGTGAGAAGTCGCGGTTTTTTTGGATTAGGACACGGCGGCGTTTACGGAGGGCACAAGAATCTTCGTCAGGCGGTAGAGGGCTCCAGCGCTTCCAGCAGCGCCGGTACTCCGAGGATGCTGATCACCCGTTTG
>NZ_JAURXB010000070.1 GCF_030654605.1 Bradyrhizobium sp. | reverse complement strand
GCGTTGATCGAAGTTGCTTTGCGCTACATTGGCGCTAATTTTGAAGGCGGCGCTGACCACCGAGCCATCACTCTCATTTATCCAGCCCAGACCCGACCTCTTTAGACTCTCTTGTCCGAGTTTTCCCAATACTCTGATATTACTATACCCAGTTTTCGAAGTCGGCTTGGCTCCCCAGCCAGCCTTCTGATATCGATAGCCCCGAAACGGGAACGAACCGCCGATGAACAATTTCACCGCGCTGCACTCTTCAAGTAAGCTGCTTACCCTCCTCGCCGCCGCCCTCCTCACCTTCGCCTCCCCCGCGTTCGCCGCGGACGAGCCGCCCGAGGGCGCCCCGAAGGGCGCCGCGGTCACCGTGATCAAGGCCGCAAAATCCTGCTTCAACAATATCGTCGAGGTGTCCGGCATCCTGATCCCGCGGGAGGAGACGTCGGTGCGCTCGGAGCGGCCGGGGCTGAAGGTGGCGGAGGTGCTGGCGGAGCCGGGCGATACCGTCACCGCCGGCCAGCTTTTGGCCCGGCTGTCGCTGCCCGAGGGCGGGCTGACGCTGGTGGCGTCGCCGACCGCGGGGCTGGTCTCGGCCTCGACGGCGGTGGTCGGCAGCATCGCGGGGGCCAAGGGCGAGGCGCTGTTTTCCATCATCGCGCGCAGCGAATTCGACCTGGTCGGCATGGTGCCGGTGCGGGATATTTCCAAGCTCGCGGTCAACCAGACCGCGCGGATCAAGATCATCGGCGCCGGCGAGGTCGAGGGCAAGGTGCGCCGGGTGGCCTCGACCATCGAGCCCAACAGCCAGCTCGGCCAGGTGTTCGTCTCGGTGGTGGTGCCGCGGCGCCTGCTGGTGAATTCGTCCGGCCGGGCGCTGATCAAGACCGGGCAGAGCTGCGGCATCTCGGTGCCGCTGACCGCGATCCTCTATTCATCGGCCGGCACCGTGGTGCAGGTGGTGCGGCGGGCGCGGGTCGAGACCAAACAGGTCGAGGTCGGGCTGATGTCGTCGGGCCAGGTCGAGATCCGCAGGGGTATCGAGGAAGGCGACATCGTGGTGGCCCGCGCCGGCGCGCTGCTGCGCGAAGGCGACCCCGTGCGGCCGGTGACGGCGAGCGTGGATGTGAAGAAGTAGTATCCTTGCTCCCAACCATCGTCGTCCCTGCGAACGCAGGGACCCATAGCCACAGGTGTTGGTAGTTCAAGGAAGGTCGTCAACCACTGTGCTTGAGCCGAGAGGCCGCGGCGTATGGGTCCCTGCGTTCGCAGGGACGACGATGGTATTTTGTTGTAAGATCAGGACTACCGCAACAGCCCTTCAGTTTCGCGCATGTATTACGTCTACATCCTCGCGAGCCGGCGTCACGGGACCCTGTATATCGGGGTGACCAATTCCCTGCAGAAGCGGCTGGCGGAGCATCGCGAGGGCGAGGGCTCTTCGTTCGTCAAGACATATGGGGTGTACCGGCTGGTGTATGTGGAGTCCTACGAACGTGCGGACGAAGCGATCGCCCGGGAGAAGCAGCTGAAACGCTGGAAGCGGGACTGGAAGATCGAGCTGATCGAGCGCGAGAATCTGGAATGGCGCGATCTCGGCGATTTGCTGGTTTAGATCCGCACCCAACTCGCTGTCGTCCCTGCGAACTTTCAGCCCGTCGTCCCTGCGAACGCAGGGACCCATAATCCCGGTCATCTGAAGCAGTGGCGCGGTGGTCCAGCAAGTCCGCTAACACCACCCGAAATATCGATGGGCCGCGGCGTATGGGTCCCTGCGTTCGCAGGGACGACGGGTTGATGGAGTTTCGCTTGTTTAACTGCCGGCCTTGCCGCTGGCGACGGTGCCGGTGAGGGTGACGTCTTCCGGGAGCGAGGAGGAGACCGAGGGCACCTGCGCGCCGTCGGTGGCGCGGGAGATGGCGATGCGGGTCTTGTTGAAGGCGGCTTCGATGCCGGCGAGCTGCGGGTTGAGCTCCCTGAGCAGCGCGGTCATCAGCACGCTGTTGGCGCCTTTGGAATCGTCGGCGACCTTGCCCGGCGTGGCCGAGGTCAGGATCAGCGCGTTGTCGGGGGCGGCGATCGGGGCGAGGCCGTGGGAGAAGGCGCGGAAGCGGCGCTCCCAGGGATTGCGGCGGGAGGCGTCGACCACGACCAGCTTGGCGCGGGCGCCCTTTTCGCTGATCGCGTCCAGCACGGATTCGACGCTGACGCCGTCGCGGCGCACGTCGGCTTCCTTCCAGATCTTGGCGTCGACCGGGATCATGTAGCTCTCGCGGCGGGCCTGCACGCCGTAGCCGCCGAAGAACAGCATCACCACCGAGTCCGGCGTGACCTTGGCCTGCAGCCGCGCGACGGCGCGGCGCATGTCGTCCTTGCTGGCGTCCTCGACGACGTCGACGTCGAAACCGCTGCTGCGCAGCGTCGCGGTGAGCGCGCGGGCATCGTTGATCGGCTGCGCCAGCGGCGCATGGGCGTCGGGATAATGGCCGTTGCCGATCACCAGCGCGATTTTCGAACCCCTGGTGGCGGCGGCTTCGCCCTGCTCGGAGGCAACAGCCTTGGCGGCGTCGAGCGCGCGCTTGTTGAGCGCGGCATGCGCACCGATGCCCAGCGACACCGTGGCCACCAGCACGGCGGCAATGGTGAGGCTGCGGCGGGAGATGCTGATCTGCCAGAGGTTCATCGGTTCATTCCCGGTCATCGGCATGGGCGCGCCAGTTAGTCGCGCCAAAACCGATTAGGTTTGAGGGGTTGCCGGGCGGTGTGTCGCCCAATTGCGCTCTATTTGCGGCATTGCAACAAAAGAAGTTTTATCTTGCAGCCCCGGCATCGGCAACCTCGTTTGGAGAAGGCAGCCCTGCGGACCGCGCGCTGGATGAATTCTTTCGATACTACAGTGGGTTACGGCATACGTCGCGCCGCTTTTGCGGGCGCCAGCTGGCGCCAAAACGGGCGGTTTTGCCGTGACCTCGGTCACATTTGTAATGCCTTTTGTATTCCCCGGGTTTTCGTGTCATTTTTCAAAGGCTTATCGAATTGGGGATTTTGCCGGTTTCGCGGTTTGGCGCGGCCTGGCGGGACGTGCGACGGCGCGGCTGGGCAAGAAACTGCATGACATTTCACCGCATCGCCGGGGCCGCCTACCGCGCACTGACGGCAGCCAAGCACGGCCCGTCGCTGTACGACGTCTGCGATCCCCTGCTGCTGAAATATTCCGGCGGCGATCCGCATCTCGGCAAGTTCTATCGCACCGCGCTCGGCAATCCGGCGCTGCGGCCGCTGCTGCGGCGGACCGGCCTCGCCGAATTGCGCGACGAGGCCAGACTGCGCCGCCTGCGCGACGCGCTGGGCCAGGCGCGCGACCATGCCGAGCCGGACTGGGCCGCGATCGGCGCGCCGGTCGCGGACCTCGTGGATACCATCGAGCTCACGCATCCAAAGCCGCTCGCGGCATCGGCGCCGGCGCGCGCGCCGGAGCTGGCGCAGATCGAAAGCGTGATCCGCGGCTGCGCCGCGCATCTGCTGAAATCCTTCCGCAAGAACGGGTTCATCCCGACCTATGCCGCCTTCAACCTGATCGGCGATGCCGATCTGCGCGGCCGCGAAATGCTGATGGCGCTGACCGGGCTGAATTCGCGCGGCTACAAGAACTCGACGCTGCTGTTCAACCTGGCCCGGGTGTTCATCGCGCGCTCGCCGGCCCGCGCGCTGATCAACCCGCCGTGGCAGGGCATCGCCGAGCCGATGTGGGAGCCGGTGCAGATCCGCCATCGCTCGGCCTATTACGACGCGTTCTTCACCGAGGCGCTGCTGAGCTTTGCCGAGACCGGCCTCGCCTCGCCGGACGAGGCCACCGCTTCCCGCCGCGCCATCGCCGACATGGTCGACTTCTGTCTCACCACCAGCGCCGAGGATGTGAAGTCGCATGACGGCGCCAATGTCCGCGTCATCACCGCTTTGGCGCCGCTGCCGCATCCGCGCTTTTCGAAGTTCTTCGCCCAGATCAAGCAGGACCTCGGCTTCGGCATCTACGTGCCGGACTGCGACACCACCGCCTGCTCGTTCTCGGCGGCGACCCAGGCCGGCTCGACCGATCCGATCCTCGACCAGCCGCTGCTCGATTTCTATGCCGGCTACCAGGTCTCAGAAGGCGCCAACGAGCCCAAGGTGACGGTGCCGCTCAACGACAACATCGATTACGAGGGCGGCGTCGTCACCTGGATCGACAATCTGAAGGGCGAGCGTCCGTTCGGCAACGATCTCGATCCGACGCTCAATCTCGACATTCTCGAAGTCAGTTTCCGCAATCTGGCGCGCTGGAAGATTTTGGAGACGCCGGCGCGGCTGGAGACCGTGCACCGCATCATCGGCTTCCAGAAGCGGCTGGTGCTGAGCGGCGCCTTCACCAATCCGCGCTCGCATATCTATTACCTGCCGGAGCTGTACTGCGCCTATTTCGGCCGCTGCTACGCCGCCTTCATGGCGCTGCCGAAGGCCGCGCAAGCGGCTGTCGATCCCGACGGCACGTTCGAGATCATCCGCGCCAGAGTGCTGGGCTATGTGCAGACCGAGCTGATCGCGCACGAGATGAACGCGTTCGATGCAGCCCTGGCGCTGATCGCGCTCGGCCATCTCGGCGCCTCTCCTGCGACCTTCGCGCCGGCGCTGCGTTGCATCGTCGCGAGCCTTGGCGAAGGCGGCCGGCACGGCCCGTTCAAGGCGTACGAGTGGAACAAGATGAAGACCCCGACGCGAATCCTGGTCGGCGGCCCCGAAGTCACCTCGGCCTTCGTGCTGATGGGGCTGGCGCTGGCGCGCCGGGCGATGATGGCGGGTGCGAAGTGACTCTTACCCTCCCCTGGAGGGGGAGGGTCGGCTCACGTTGAGCGCAGCGAAATGTGAGACGGGGTGGGGTGAAAGTCTCTCAGCTCGGACACTGATCGATACGATAGACCGTCACCCCACCCCGCCGCGCCGCGCGCCGGACGATGCTTCGCATCGCCGGGGCGCGTCGACCCTCCCCCTCCAGGGGAGGGTAAGAGATCATCGCGTTAAGTTGAAAGCGGCCGCGCTGGTACGCCAGCCCAATCCACACCACAATCGCGGCGTTCAATTAGCCGATTCCTCATCCCAGACGGCCGCTGCTTCATGAAATTCCTGATTGCGCTGTTCGCATTGCTGCTGCCTGCCATCGCCGACGCCGCCGACATCACCGGCATTCCGAAAATCCGCGAGGCCGACCACGTCCAGATCGGCAGTGCCCGCATCCGGCTCGGCGGCATCGATGCGCCGCAAGGGGACCAGCTCTGCCTCAACACCAGGGGCGAGCGCTGGGCCTGCGGGGCCGCGGCGCGCGACGAGCTGATCAAATATGCCGGCACCAGGACCTGGAGCTGCAACAAGCGCCAGGTCACCGACCGGCGCGGCCGCATCGTGGCGCGCTGCGAGGTCGACGGCGAGGACATCCAGAAATGGCTGGTCCGCAACGGCTGGGCGCTGGCCTATGCGCGGATTTCCAAGGACTACGAGCCGGACGAGAAGGCCGCGCGCGAGGCCAAGGCCGGGATGTGGCAGGGCGCCTTCATCGCGCCGTGGGACTGGCGCGTCCGCAACAAGAAGACCGCCATCCTCGGCGCCGTGAAACCGCCGGAGAACGCCCGCGCCATCCTGCTGGCCTCGGCGTCGGGACCGGTGGCGCCCTCGCCCGACTGCACCATCAAGGGCAACGTCAACCGTTCCGGCGTATGCATCTATCACACCCCGGCCAGCCGCTGGTACGCCAAGATCCAGATGAAGATCAGCAAGGGCACGCGCTGGTTCTGCTCGGTCGACGAGGCCGAGGCCGCCGGCTGCCGCGAGACCCGAAGGTAGCGCCATGAAGCGCGCCGCGCTGCTGCTGCTGACGGTCGTCATCGCCTACACGCTGCTGGCCTATGTCGTACTGCCGGCGTTCTGGACCCATTACGAGCACCAGAAGGGGCTCGCCGAACTGCCGATGGTGACCCGAACCGCGCAAGGCATTCCCGGCGATCCCGTCAATGTCGGGCTGGTCGGCGACAACAAAGACGTGCTCTGCGCCATGCACGCCGCCGGCTGGTATCCGGCCGATCCGATCACGCTGAAATCGTCGATCGAAATCGCCGGCAGCGTGCTGCTCGACCGTCCCTATCGCGCAGCGCCGGTCAGCAATCTGTATTACCTCGGCCGCCGCGAAGACCTCGCCTTCGAGAAGGCGGATGGACGCAGCGCCGATCACCGCCACCATGTGCGGTTCTGGAAAGTGCTGCAGCAGGGCGAGGAAAAGCGGCCGGTCTGGCTCGGCGACGCGACCTTCGATCGCAGCGTCGGCGTCAGCCATTACACCGGCGCCGTCACCCACCACATCGATGCCGATATCGACGCCGAGCGGCAATTTCTCCTGACCGACCTGGCGGCGGCCGGCATGGTGCAGGCGAAATATCAGGTCACCGGCATCGGGCCGACGGTGGCCGGGCGCAATGGCGGCGGCGATCTCTATTACACCGACGGCGAGGTCTGGATCCTGCGGCTGGTCGAAGCCTGCCGGAAGCAGACCGCACCGGTCGATGTGATCGCCAGCCCCGCCACGACCGAGATCAAGGACCGGATCTGGCAGGCGGTGGCGGGGGCGATGCGGAAATAGGCCATCGGATTCCGTCATTGCGAGGAGCGCTTGCGACGAAGCAATCCAGCTTGCGGAGGCAAGGCTGGATTGCTTCGCTGCGCTCGCAATGACGCGTCCAATCTATTATCATACGTTGCGACTTGATTTCCCCTCATTCCCCCGGCATCCCTCCTTGAGCAGATCCAAAAGGAACAACAAAAATGACCGTTCGCGCGGGCCGGGAGTTTCTGGCGATCCCCGGGCCCACCACCATGCCCGACGAAGTGCTGCGGGCGATGCATCGTCCGGCGCTGGACATCTATTCCGCGGAAATGATCGGACTGACCGACAGCCTGCTGCGCGATCTGTCGAAACTGTTTGCCACCAAAGGCCGCTCCTACATCTATATCTCCAACGGCCATGGCGCCTGGGAAGCCACGCTCTCCAACGTGCTGTCGCGCGGCGACAGGATCCTGGTGCTGGAGAGCGGCCGGTTCGCGATCGGCTGGGGCCAGGCCGCAGCCTCCATGGGCGTCGAGGTCGAGGTGCTGAAGGGCGACTGGCGCCGTTCGATCCGCCCGGCGGAAGTCGAGGCGCGGTTGAGGCTGGACACGAAGCACGAGATCAAGGCTATCCTGGCGGTGCAGGTCGATACCGCCTCGGGCGCCTATAACGACATCGAGGCGATCGGCAAGGCGATCAAGGCGGCGGGCCACCCGGCGCTGTTCATGGTCGATGCGGTGGCCTCGCTGGGCTGCATGCCGTTCGAGATGGACGCCTGGGGCATCGACGTCGCGATGTCCGGCTCGCAGAAAGGCCTGATGGCGCCGCCCGGCCTCGGCTTCGTCGCCGCCAACGACCGCGCCCGCGAGCTGCACAAGACCGCCGGTCTGCGCACGCCCTATTGGGACTGGACCGCGCGCGAAGGCAGCGAACACTATCAGAAATATGCCGGCACCGCACCGGTGCACCTGTTGTTCGCGCTGCGCCAGGCCATCGACATGCTGTACGAGGAAAAGCTCGACAACGTGTTCCTGCGCCACCGTCTGCTGGCCGAAGCGGTGCGCCGCGCGGTCGCGGTGTGGGCCGAGGGCCAGGTGCTCGGCTTCAATATCGCCGAGCCGAACGAACGCTCCAACACGGTGACCACGGTGGTGATGTCGAACGGCCACGACCCGGTGGCGCTGCAACGCTATTGCAAGGAAAAATGCGGCGTGGTGATCGGCACCGGCATCGGCGACCTCGCCGGACAGGCGTTCCGCATCGCCCATATGGGCCACGTCAACGCGCCGATGATTCTGGGCACGCTCGGGGTCATCGAGGTCGGGTTGAAGGCGCTGGGTATTCCGCATGGCAAGGGCGGCACCGAAGCGGCGATCGAGTGGCTGGGGGAGAGCGTGGGGGCGTGACTCGCCGATCTCGAACCGCCGGGTTTCGCGTGCCCGGTGTCACTTCCCCGCATGGCGGGAGGGTCGGGTCGCATCTTAAAGCCGATTTGATGGGCCGGCGGCGACAGCCGCCAGGCGAACGAGGAACCGAGTGACACAAGCAATCAACAAGACGCCCGCACCGGTGGCGCCGCGCCGCCCCCATGCCTTCACCACCCATGGCATTGCCGTTACCGACGATTATGCCTGGCTGAAGGACGCCAACTGGCAGGAGGTGCTGCGCGACCCGTCGGTGCTGAACCCCGACATCCGCAGCTACCTCGAAGCCGAGAACGACTATACCGAGAGCCTGCTCGGCCACACCGCCGGCCTGCAGAAGACGCTGGTCAAGGAAATGCGCGGGCGCATCAAGGAGGACGATTCCAGCGTGCCCGCGCCGGATGGTCCCTTCGCCTATTTGCGCAAATACCGCGAAGGCGGCCAGCACGAGATGTTCGGCCGGATGCCGCGCAATGGCGGCGAGGCCGAAATCATTCTCGACGGCGACAAGCTCGCGGCCGACCACAAATACTTCCGGTTCGGCGGCGCGCGGCATTCGCCTGACCACAAACTTCACGCCTGGAGCGCGGATATCAAGGGTTCGGAATATTTTTCGATCCGCGTGCGCGACTGGTCCAATGGCGCGGATCGCGACGACCTGGTCGAGGAAACCGATGGCGCCGTGGTCTGGAGCGCAGATTGCAAGAGCTTCTTCTACGTCAAGCTCGACGACAACCACCGCCCGATGCAGGTCTGGCGTCATCGCCTCGGCACGCCGCAGGCGGACGATATTCTGGTCTACGAGGAACAGGATTCCGGCTGGTTCACCCATCTCCATGAGAGTTCCAGCGGCCGGTTCTGCGTCATCGCCGGCGGCGACCATGAAACCTCCGAACAGCGGCTGGTCGATCTGGCCAACCCCTCCGCGCCGCCGCGCCTGGTCGCGGCGCGCGAGGAAGGCGTGCAATATTCGGTCGCCGACCGCGGCGACGAACTGTTCATTCTCACCAATGCCGGCGGCGCCATCGACTTCAAGGTCGTCACCGCACCGCTTGACGCGCCGGAGCGCGCCAACTGGCGCGAGCTGATCCCGTATCGTGAGGGCGTCTACATCCTCGATGTCGAACTCTATGCCGGCCACATGGTGCGGCTGGAGCGCGCCAACGCGCTGCCCGCCATCATCATCCGCGATCTCGCGACCAGGCAAGAACACGCCATCGCCTTCGACGAAGCGGCCTATTCGCTGGACACCATGGGGGGCTACGAGTTCGAGACGACGAACCTGCGCTTCTCCTATTCATCGATGACGACGCCGTCGGAAGTCTACGACTACGACATGGCGAGCCGCAGCCGAATCCTGCGCAAGCGCCAGGAGATCCCGTCCGGCCACAACCCCGCCGACTACGTCACCACCCGCATCATGGCGACCTCGCATGACGGCGCGCAGGTGCCGGTCTCGATCCTGCACGCCAAAAACCTCGAGCGCGACGGCACCGCGCCGCTGCTGCTGTACGGCTACGGCTCCTACGGCATGGCGATACCGGCGTCGTTCTCCGCCAACCGGCTGTCGCTGGTCGATCGCGGTTTTGTCTATGCCATCGCCCATATAAGGGGCGGCGCCGACAAGGGCTGGGGCTGGTATCTCGACGGCAAGCGCGAGAAGAAGACGAACTCGTTCGATGATTTTTCGGCCTCGGCGCGCGCGTTGATCGAAGCGAAATACACCGGAACAAAACGCATCGTCGGCCATGGCGGCAGCGCCGGCGGCATGTTGATGGGCGCGGTCGCCAACCGCGCCGGCGAACTGTTCGCCGGCATCGTCGCCGAAGTGCCGTTCGTCGACGTGCTCAACACCATGCTCGACGACACCCTGCCGCTGACGCCGCCGGAATGGCCGGAATGGGGCAACCCGATCGAGAGCGAAAAGGATTTTCGCACCATCCTGTCATACTCACCCTACGACAACGTCGCCGCCAGGGACTACCCGAAGATTCTCGCGATGGGCGGCCTGACCGATCCGCGCGTCACCTACTGGGAGCCGGCAAAATGGATCGCGCGGCTGCGCGCCACCATGACATCAGGCGGGCCGGTCTTGCTGCGCACCAACATGGGCGCCGGCCATGGCGGCGCCTCCGGCCGTTTCGACCGGCTCGACGAAGTCGCGATCGCCTATGCGTTTGCGCTGTGGGCGGTGGGAATGGCGGACAAGGGCGAGGTGTGAACTTCTCCCTCGCCCCGCTCTTGCGGGGAGAGGGTCGGGGTGCGGGGCTCCCTCGACAGGCAGACTCGTGGAGTGTCCCCCACACCCGGCGCGCCGCGCCGCCCTCTCCCCGCAAGCGGGGCGAGGTGAAGACAAACGCCAGCCATCGCGCATAGACTACGCGCATGCCGCTCGAAACCGCGCGCTTGCTGCTCCGGCCCCCGCGTCTGACCGATGCGGCGGCGCTGTTCGATTTTCTCGGAGACACCACGGCGATGCGATACACCACGCCGCGGACGTCGGTGCCGGACTGCCGACGCTATCTCGCCGCGCATGAGCGCAACGCCAGCGCGTCGGCTGCGCCGTTGCGCGTCCCTACCTACCCGTCGCCTTCCGCCACGCCGCGAAATCGACCAGGGTCTGCTCGTCGGTCGCGGGGTAAAGCCCGAAGATGCCGCGGCCTTTCTGCACCTGCTCGGTGACGAAGTCCTCGAACGCGGTCATCTCGAAAGCTTCATTGGCGATTTCGTCGGCGAGATGGGCGGGGATCACGATCACGCCGTCGCTGTCGCCCAGAATAATATCGCCGGGAAACACCGGCGCGTCGCCGCAGCCGATCGGGCCGTTGATCTCGATCGCCTGGTGCAGTGTGAGGTTGGTCGGCGCGCTCGGCCGGTGGTGGAAGGCGGGAAAGCCGAGCTTTGCGATTTCGGCGGAATCGCGAAAGCCGCCGTCGGTGACGACGCCGGCGACGCCGCGCTGCATCAAACGGGTCACCAGAATGGCGCCGGCCGAGGCCGCGCGGGCATCCTTGCGGCTGTCCATCACCAGCACCGCGCCCGGCGGACAGTCTTCCACCGCCTTGCGCTGCGGATGCGAGCGATCGCGGAACACGTCGAGCTTGTTGAGATCCTCGCGCGCCGGCATGTAGCGCAGGGTAAAGGCTTCGCCGACCAGCGTCGGCTGGTCGGCGCCGAGCGGGTGCACGTCCTGAATGCACTGCATTCGAAAACCGCGCTTGAACAATGCGGTGGCCACGGTGGCGGTGGAGATGGTCTTCAGTTTGGCGCGGGTGGCATTGCTCAGTCTGGTCATTGGCTTTCCCCTTGTCATTCCGGGGCGATGCGCAGCATCGAACCCGGAACGACAAACTAATAAATCGAGGGTTCGTCCACCGGCTTGCCGAAACCGGTTTCGAGGAAGTCGAAATCGCAGCCCTCGTTGGCCTGCTTGATGTGTTTGGTGAACATCCAGCCGTAGCCGCGCTCATAGCGCTTCTCCGGCGCCTGCCATTCGGCGCGGCGTTTGGCCAGTTCGGCTTCCGGCACATCGAGGTTGATGGTGCGCGCGGCGACATCGAGCGAGATGCGGTCGCCATTGCGCACCAGCGCCAGCGGGCCGCCGATCCAGGATTCCGGCGCGACATGCAGGATGCAGGCGCCGTAGCTGGTGCCGCTCATGCGTGCATC
>NZ_JAURXB010000055.1 GCF_030654605.1 Bradyrhizobium sp. | reverse complement strand
ATCTGGCCGGAATTGTCGGCCATTGACCCAGCGATCGCAGTTCACCTCGAGATCGACGCCAAATACGACGTCTATCTGAAGCGCCAAACTGCTGACGTCGATGCCTTCCGGCGTGACGAGGGGCTGGTATTGACCGATATCGATTACAGCCGCGTGCCGGGACTCTCCAACGAGGCCCGTGCAAAACTCGAAGCCGCGCGCCCGCGAACGGTAGGGCAGGCGGGGCGGATTGATGCGATGACGCCAGCAGCGTTGGGGATCCTGGCGGCCTTTTTGCGGCGGGAAGCGCGAAAGAAACCGACGGTGGCGTCCGCATAACTTTTTTCACGTGAAACAAAGCTCTCTCATCGTCATTGCGAGGAGCATAGCGACGAAGCAATCCATATCTATCTGTCTAATCTTCAGCATGGATTGCTTCGCTACGCTCGCAATGACGGCTTGAATCCAGTCGGTACCTCAACACATGCTCAAAGCACCGAAATCCCCCATTCTCCCCGCGGACAAAGCCGCGGCACTGGCGTTGACGCCTGTTTCACGTGAAACCGAGGCGCGGCTGGATCGCTATGTCGATCTGTTGCTGGAGTGGCAGGCCAAAACCAATCTGGTGGCGCCGTCGACGCTTCCCAATCTTTGGACCCGCCACATCGCCGATTCCCTGCAGCTTCTGACGATCGCTCCCTCCGCCACGGTCTGGGCCGATCTCGGCAGCGGAGGGGGCTTTCCCGGGGTGGCGCTGGCCTGCGCGCTGGCAGGGACGCCAGGTGCGATCATTCATCTGGTTGAGCGCAATGCCAAGAAGGCCGCGTTCCTGCGCGAGGCGCTGCGAGTTACCAACTCGCCCGGCCAAGTTCACCTCGCGGATATCGGGGATAGTGTGGATAGAATCACCGGACCTGTCGATTGCGTCACCGCCCGGGCGGTGGCTCCGCTACACCAGCTCATCGGCTTCGCGGAGCCGCTGGTGAGGCGCGGCGCGAAGGCGTTGTTCCTCAAAGGCCAAGATGTAGAGGCTGAATTGACCGAAGCTACTAAATATTGGAATATCAAGCCGCATCTCCATTCCAGCCGCACCGGCGGACACGGCTGGATCGTCGAGCTCGACCAGATCGAGCGGCGCAATCCATCCGCGACAGAAAATGGCGTCAGCGCATGACCGTAATTGATCAAATATATCAA
>NZ_JAURXB010000042.1 GCF_030654605.1 Bradyrhizobium sp. | reverse complement strand
GGAAGCGGCGATCGTCAATACGCTGTCGCCCGGCGACAAGGTGCTGATGGCCGAGACCGGCCAGTTCGCGGTGCTGTGGCGCGGCATTGCCGAGAAATTCAAGCTCGATGTGGAATTCCTGCCCACCGACTGGCGGCACGGCGCCGACGTCGAGCAGATCGAGGCCAGGCTGGCCGCCGACCGCGAGCACAAGGTCAAGGCCGTCTGTGTAGTGCACAACGAGACCTCGACCAGCTGCGTCACCCATCCGCTCGAGGTCCGCAAGGCCCTCAATCGCACCAACCATCCGGCGCTGCTGATGGTCGATACCATCTCGGGCCTTGCCTCGCTGGAATACGAGCACGATGCCTGGGGCATCGATATCTCCGTAGCCGGCTCGCAGAAGGGCATGATGCTGCCGCCGGGCCTCAGCTTCAACGCGGTCTCGGAAAAGGCGCTGGCCGCCTCGAAGGCGAACGCGTCGCTGCGGTCCTACTGGGACTGGCACGAGATGATCGCGATCAACAAGCTCGGCACCTTCCCCTACACCCCGGCAACCAACCTTCTGTTCGCGCTGAAGGAAGCGATCGCGATGCTGGAGGAGGAGGGGCTCGACAACGTGTGGGTCCGCCACCTGCGTCACGGCGCGGCCACCCGCGCCGCGGTCAAGGCATGGGGTCTGGATCTGGTCTGCCTCGACCCGCACAGCTATTCGCCGGCGCTGACTGCGGTCATGGTCCCGGACGGCCATGACGCCGACGCCTTCCGCAAGGTGGTGCTGGAAAACTTCGACATGTCGCTGGGCACCGGCCTCGGCAAGCTCAAGGGCAAGGCGTTCCGGATCGGCCATCTCGGACATTTCAACGATCTGATGCTGATGGGCACGCTGGCGGGCGTCGAGATGGGTCTCGACCTCGCCAAGGTGCCGCATCGCGGCGGTGGCGTGCTCGCCGCCATGGAAGTCCTGAAGGGACGCGACGTGGTGCCAATGTCGAAATCCAAGACCGCGGTCGCCTGAATGAAATGAAGAGCTTCCGAAGCGCGCCCGAGCGTCGGGCGCGCTTCGGCTTTGCTGCCGATGTGGCAGAACGCAGTTCCAACAACAGAAAGAGCGTGCGATGAACGCCCCGGTAGCAGCCACCGAAGACCTGATCTATTCCGTCCAGGACGGCATTGCCCACCTGACCTTCAACCGCCCG
>NZ_JAURXB010000027.1 GCF_030654605.1 Bradyrhizobium sp. | reverse complement strand
CTGCACCGAACGTTTGCGGCGCTCGGTGGGATCCTCGACACCCTGCAGCGCCAGCAGCGCATCGATGTTGCCGGCCGCTTTCGGCGGGGCGGCGGAGCGGGTCTCAGCCGCCGTGGCCGCCTCCGGCAGCGAAAAACCAGTCGACGAGCTTCGCTTGGCGTTGCCGGCAGAGCTCCCGAGAGTGGTGCCGGTCGGTCCATAGATGCGCATGATTTGGTCTCGCGGTGTAAGCGGCAGCATCGCCTCCCCGTGGTTAACGAAACGTGAATCGCCCGGCAGAATTTGCCGGGGAGCGGCAGTTTCGCCGCCGCCGCGTTCCGGGCGGCGCGGTGAGTTACGGAAATTATCTCGCTAAATCAATGCGATATTCGAAACATCGACGTGGCACAGGGTTCGCATAGGTATTGCCGGATCGCCGTCATGGGAGTGATGCGCGGATCCGGATCAGAGACCTCGCGGGGAGCAGAGGATGCCAGGCGTTCATTCGGCAAGCGTTTTTCAGATGGCCTGCGCCGCGCTTTTGGCGCTGGTGCTGTCGTCCATGTCAGCCGGCGCGACCTCCCGGATCAAGGATCTCGCCAATATCGAGGGCGTGCGGCAGAATCAGCTGATCGGCTACGGCCTCGTCGTCGGCCTCAACGGCACCGGCGACACCTTGAACAACATCCCCTTCACCAAGCAGTCGCTGCAGGCGATGCTCGAGCGCATGGGCGTCAACATCCGCGGCGCCACCATCCGCACCGGCAACGTCGCCGCCGTGATGGTGACCGGCAACCTGCCGGCGTTCGGCACCCAGGGCACAAGGATGGACGTCACCGTCTCCGCGCTCGGCGATTCCAAGAATTTGCAAGGCGGCACCCTGCTCGTCACCCCCTTGCTCGGCGCCGACGGCAACGTCTATGCGGTGGCGCAGGGCTCGGTCGCGGTCGCCGGTTTTGCCGCCGAAGGCGCTGCCGCCAGCGTGGTGCGCGGCGTGCCGACCGTCGGCCGCATCGCCAACGGCGCCATCATCGAGCGCGAGATCGAATTCGCGCTCAACCGCCTGCCCAATGTGCGCCTGGCGCTGCGCAACGCCGATTTCACCACCGCCAAGCGCATTGCCGCCGCGGTAAACGACTTCCTCGGCGCCAAGACCGCCGAGCCGATCGACCCCTCCACCGTGCAGATGAGCATCCCGGCCGAATTCAAGGGCAACGTCGTCGCCTTCCTGACCGAGATCGAGCAGTTGCAGGTCGAGCCGGATCTCGCCGCCAAGATCGTGATCGACGAACGCTCCGGGATCATCGTGATGGGCCGCGACGTCCGCGTCGCCACCGTCGCGGTGGCGCAGGGCAACCTCACCGTTTCGATTTCCGAAAGCCCGCAGGTGAGCCAACCGAATGCGTTTGCGCGCGGACGAACCGTGGTGACGCCGAACTCCAGCGTCAAGGTCACCGAGGACGGCAAGAAATTCGCGCTGGTCAAGGACGGCGTGTCGCTGCAACAGCTGGTCGACGGCCTCAACGGCCTCGGCATCGGCCCGCGCGACCTGATCAGCATCCTGCAGGCGATCAAGGCCGCCGGCGCGATCCAGGCCGACATCGAGGTGATGTGATGCCGAACGGCCTGATCAACCCGACCGCCAGCAGCACCTCGGCCAAGGCCGCGATGCCGACGCGCTACGGCCGCCCGGACTATCAGCTTGCGGAAGCCCTGACCAAGGTATCGCCGCAGGCGCAAGCCAAGGCCAAAGCCTCGTCGCAGGACTTCGAAGCGGTGTTCCTGAATTCGATGTTCTCGCAGATGACCGCCGGCATCAAGGGCGAAGGCCCGTTCGGCGACACCAAGAGCACCGGCGTGTGGCGCTCGATGCTGACCGACCAATATTCGAAGAACTTCGCCAAGGCCGGCGGCATCGGCGTTTCCACCGAAGTCTATCGCACGCTGATTCTGCAGCAAGCCAACCGCGCCGGCTAATCAGGGGATCCGACATGAACCAGCAAGCTCCACGGCCGCAGGCACCCGCCCCGATTCCGGCCGCCTCGACGCCCGCCGAGGCCCGCAAGCTCGCCGAATATCTGTTGGAAGCGATGAACACGCTGCTTGGCGTCATCGAGCGCGAAACCGAACTGGTGCGCGCCGGCAAGGTGCGCGAGGCGATGATGCTGGAGACGCATAAATCGGAGCTGTCACGCCGCTACGTCGGCGCGGTCGCGCATCTGAAAGCCAGCCAGAAATATCTGACGCAGAACGCGCCAGAACTGCTGACCTCGCTGCATCGCCATCACGACACCTTTCGCGCCATGCTGCAGGTCAACCTCACGGTACTGGCTACCGCGCACGCGGTGTCGGAAGGCATCGTGCGCGGCGTCAACACCGAGATCCAGCGCCGCAATATTCCCAACACCTACACCGCGGCCGGACAGCGCGCGCAGCCGGGACGGGTCAACCTCACGCCGCTGGCGGTCAGCCGCTCGCTCTGAGCGCGCCGAACTGCAGACAATTTTCATCAAACTGCCGCGCCGGTTTCAGCGCGGAATTCATCGCGTTTTCTAACTCAGTGTTGAGAGGTCTCCGGCATAGTTGCGTCCGACGAGGGGTTGGGATTTGACTCGAAGCAAGCCAGGAGGCTGCCATGAGTATGGATTTCAACATCAAACCGGTGGGGGCACCGGTTGCCACACCGGTCGCTCCGCCCGTGAGCGAAGCGGCCAACCATGCGGTCGCAACCGAACTGCCGTCGCCGCAGAGCGTCACGGTCGTGGACGCCAGCGTACGCGCGCGCGTCGATTCCGGCGTCGGGACCCCTTCGGTATCGCATCAGGTGGTAATCGATCGGGCTGCGGCGTCGATCGTCTATCAGGTGGTCGACGAGAAGACGAGCCTCGTGGTACGGCAATTTCCCGAAGAGGCGATACTGCGCCGCCGCGCCTATTTCCACAGCCTGGACCAGAGCAAGGGCACGCCGACCCGGATGCTCGCCACCGACCGCAAGATTTGAGCTGGCAGGATTTGAGCTGGAAAGGCCCGAGAAGGACCTGAACCAAAGCGGCCTGCCCTAGCGGGTCGACGACTGTTTGGCGTAAGCCGTATCGAGCAGTGTTGCGCCGGTCGAGGGATCGGTGATGACGTTCTTGATTTCCGCCGTCCCGATCTTGGTCAGCTTGAATTTCGTATCGCCGATCCGGAACGCGTTGTCCTTGATCAGGACATCGGCGTATTTATTGGTGCCGCCGCTCTGGTACTGCACCTTGGCGCGAAAGCCGGTGACGTTCGAGACCGAGATCTTGAACGTCTTGTTGTCGGGATATTTCCCGGTCCAGTCGCCCTGGAAGAGCTTGGCATCGACCGGGACATACGGCGTCTTCGACGGAATCGTCGCTCCCACGGTCTTGTAGTTGGCCGACAGGATAGAGAGAACGTCAGCCATTTACCGCTCCGTTGCCATCAGCCGCGGCCTGACAGGCCTGCCGCGAGATTGCAATTGATGTCGATCAAGGATTTCAGCTTGGCCGGATCCGGGTTCAGCTGCATTTCCACGGTCTGGTTCATCACGAACACGCCGATATTGGCGATCTTCTGCCTGACATCCGCGGGCTGCGGATTCTCCTGGTTGGTCACCGAGCTCATGAAAATCGACCACAGCCGGCGATTGAACAGAAGCGCTTCGTGCAGGTTCTTGTCGGGGCCGGTCCAGTTGTCCTGCACGTCACGAAGTTGCCGTGCGGCCTTCAGCAGCGCCTGCGCCTCGATTTCGCGGGGAGATGACGTGGTCTGGGAGGTACGCGCATACGCCTGGGCTGCATTGGACATTCATAACCTCGAAGGAAGCGGTTCGCACGACCGCGGGGGGCTTTGTGACTGCCCATCTTTCATACAGAGCGCGCCTTTAAATATGGTTATCGAGCGTTACCAAATGCGTCGGGAACCTGGCAAAAGACCAGCCGGGATTCGGCCAAGAAAAAAGCGGCGGGGTTGCCCCCGCCGCCTCGGTTTTCGTGCTCGGCGCCCGACTTAGCGCAGCAGCTGCAGCACGCTCTGCTGCGACTGGTTGGCCAGCGCCAGCGCGGACACCGCGATCGACTGGCGGGTGGACAGCGCCTGGCTGTTCGCCGCTTCCTCGTTGGTGTCGGCCAGCGTCAGGTTGGACGAGCCGGTCTGCAGCACGTTGATCAGGTTCTTCGAGAAGTCCTGACGGATCTGCACGATCGACAGGTTCGAACCGAAGGCCGATGCCTGCGAGCGCAGCGCGGTAGAGGCGGCGTTCAGGGAGGTCAGGACCTTGTTCGTCGACGAATTGTCGATGAAGTCGGTGCCCTGGACCAGCGAGGAGAGGCCGAGACCCGCCGGGTCGAAGTTGACGCCGGTGATGTTGAGCGTCGACTTGCCGGTTTCGTTGAACACCAGCTTCAGCGCATCGCCATTGAGCAGGTTGACGCCGTTGAAGGACGAGTCCTGCGCCGTGGTCTTGATCTGGTCGATGGTCTGGTTGTACTGGGCAACCAGGCTGGCGCGGGTGGCCTGCGAGTTCACATCCACAACCGTGTTGACGACCGACACGCCCGCAAAGGCCGCGCCCGGGTCGGTAGCCGTTCCACCGATCGCCCCAATGTTGTACGAAGCAGCATTGTTGGTGGTGGTCAGGGTGATCTGGCCGGTGGTGTTGATCGAAGCCTGAAGATTGTTCGCCGCCAGCGCCGTGTTCAGGTCGTTCAGGTTGGAGATCTGACCAGAAGCAGAGCCGAAGGTGATGTTGGTCGCGACGCCGCCGCCGGTCGCAGCGACCGTCAGCGTCTTGCCCGAGAGGCCGGGGTTGGCAGGCGTGCTTGCCGCCGTGGTGCCGGCGACGAGGCCGAGCTTGGCCAGGCCGCTGCCACCGATGACCAGAGCGGCCGTGGTGCCCGCATTGAGCGTCACCTTGCCGCCATTGACAGACGAACCGGTGCCGCCGCTATCGACATCGATCCGGGCCACGACGTCGGCCACGGTTGCAGTGGCGATGTCGAAATAGGTGGTGTTGGCAGCGATGCCGGCCGCACCGCCCGTGCTCGAGTCAAAGAACGCGAGGTTCTTGCCGTTGACCGTGATGGTATCGCTCGTGGTGAAGTTGCTGGTCAGCGAGTTGGTGCCGACAGCCCCCTTCAGCGCGGTCGCGCCGGTGATCTGCGCGGCGGTTGCCGGAGCGGACGTACGCGTGATCGTGCCCGCGCTCAGGCCGATCTTGGCCAGGCCGGTGCCGCTGGTGACAATGTCAGCGCCGGTACCCGTCGACAGGGTGAAAGCACCGCCGACAAGCGTCGAAGAACCGCCGCTCAGCGTGTCGATCGAAGTCTTCAGGTTGTTGATCGTGGCGCTCGCGAGATCGAGATAGATGTCGCCGAACACGGGAGAGGCGGGAGCCGGGACGGCATTGCCCGTGTCGAAGAAGTGAATCGTCTTGCCGTTGACGGTGATCGTGTCCGACGTCGTCAGCGCGTTCGCAAGCGCGTCAGACGACGGGCTCGCAGCGCCGGCCAGCAACGTCGCGGTCGTGATCGGAGCCGGGGCCGTAGCCGCGTTGGTACGGGCATAGGTGCCGGGGGTTAAGCCAAAATCGCCAGCAGCCGTTCCGCCGATGATCAGGTCAGCACCGGTGTTACCGGTGATCTGGAAGCCACCGGCATTGAGCGTGGCACTGCCGCCAGACGCAGTACCGAGCTTGGCGAGGACCGAGGTGAGGTTATCGTCAAGGGCGACATGGGTGGCGTCCGAGAGACCGCCCGCGGCGGTGATGGTGATGGTGGTCGAGCCGACGATGAGGGTCTCGCCAATGGCCGGCGGCGACGTCAAAGCGCTGACGAGCGTGGCACCGCTTGCGGCACCCGCGGCCGCGCCATTGTAGACCGGCGCAACGTAAGCACCGAGGTGGTTGTTGTTGATCACGGTGCCGGTCGGGCCGACGCTCGAAGTGTAGGTCTGCGACACGTTGTTGACGAGCACGGAACCGTTGACCGAGCTGGTCACCTGAGCCGTGGTGCCGAGCAGGTTGGCCGCGGTTGCGCTCGAAGTCGCGCTGGTCACGGTCGACTTGGCGTAACCGACGGTGGTCTGCAGCGCCTGGTTGGCGATCGACTTCGCGCTGTCGACCAGCTTCTGCAGCGAGGTGATGCCGGTGTTGGCCGCCTGCAGGACCTGCACGCCGCTGCCGATACCATCGAGCAGGTTGTTGATGTCGCTGGCGCGCGAATCGAGCGAAGACGCCGTGAAGAAGTTGGTCGGGTTGTCGAGGGCCGAGTTGACCTTCTTGCCGGTGGCAAGGCGATTTTGCGTGGTGGCGAGCAAATCGGCGGTCGACTGCAGGGAGAGGAGGTTCTGGCGAACCGAGGACGAAAGAACAATGCCGGACATGTTCATACCTTTCTGGTGTGAAACTGGACTGCGAACGCGCTCCAATCTTTTTTGATCGGGCGACGGCTCACCTTGGAACCAAGCTTCTAAGAAAAAATGAATCGTTACCGACAAAAAACGAGGTGGCGGCAGCACGAAACGGCTAGGTCGGCGACGACTTACTCAGCAATACTACTGATACGACGGCACATCCTGCATGCCGGCCAAAAACGGCGGAAATTTCCGTTTACCAATGGTTAACCATAATCGGAAAGGATTGCGGCCGGAGCGGCCAAAACACGACCGACCCGCCTCTGGCGCTAATCAAGGCCGACACTCATTTGAAATTCGCGGTAACGAAAGCCTGCGCGAGAGGCGGCAACGGAGAACGTGAATGGCCCTAAAAGTTGAGCTGAAGCCGAACGAGCGGATCATCATCGGCGCCTGCGTGGTCACCAACACCGACCAGCGCGCCAGGCTGCTGATCGACGGCGACAGGATTCCGATCCTGCGCGAGAAGGACATCCTGACGCCCGACACGGCGGACACGCCGGCCAAGCTGGTCTATCTCGCCGTGCAGCTGATGTATCTGTCGCCGGATCCGATGGCGCATCATCCGACCTATTTCAGCCTGGTGCGCGACATCCTGAGCGCCATGCCGAGCGCCTGGCCCTTCATCGAAGGGATCAACAATCACATCCTGAACGGCGATCTGTATCACGCGCTGAAGGAATCGAAAAAACTGATCGGCCATGAAGAAAGGCTGATTCAGAATGCGAGAGACCTCCAGGCTTCCGATGCCGCGGCCGAGACCGCCGCCGAGACCGAACGCAAATCGGCGTAACGCAGCACAACTCCGGCACGCAAAGAAAGAAGGCCTCCGACAAGGAGGCCTTTGGCGTTTCGGCAGGACTGAAACCGATCACTGATACCGATCAGAGATACTTCAGCAGGCTGGTCTGGTAGAGCGTCGCGGTGGTCTGATACGAAGCCTGCAAGGAAGTCTGCAGCGCCAGAATCTTGGTGGCCACCTCTTCGGTCGATATGCCCTCGATCGAGTCGAGCATGGCCTGCGCCATCCCCTTCAGCTGGGTCTGCCGATCGGTCGTCGATTTCACCGCGTGCTGCGCGCCGGCAAACTCCGCCTGGATATCCTGCAGCGACTGGTAGCCGGTCTGTGGCGCGAGATTGGCTCCGATGCGCTGACTGAGCGCGGTGCTCTGGCCGCTGGCGTTCGGATTGGCGGCATCGGTCGTAACGGCGGCATACGCCGCGACGTTCTTCAGCAGATGCCGGAAAGCCTGCTCGTCGGCGCGCGCGCCATACTGAACGGTGATCGATTGGTCGACGCGCGCGACCGCGGTGCCCCGAGCTGAATCGGAACCGGCTTCGCCGGTGTACCAGATCACGGTGTCGGCGGCCGTTCCGGCCACCAGGGTCGTCGCCGTATTGTATGGCGGGCCGCCGACCCGCAGCGGCGCCGGGCTTGCGGTCACCGTGGCGCCGAAGCCGAGCGCCGCGAACGCGGCGGTATTCGAGCTCGTGACCGTCAGATCGCTGGCGTTGCCGCCATGCAGCGTGATCACTCCGCCGTTGATCGTCGATGGACTGGTGGTGCCCGTGATCGAATCGATCTTCTGCATCAACGCCTGAACGCTGTCGGTGACGTTGAGCTGGTTTCCGGTGGCGCCGGAGGCAACGAACGTGATCGGCGTGCCGTTGACGGTGATGGTGTCGCCAGCGGCGAAGTCGGTAGCCAGCGAATCCGTTGCCGCGGCGCCGGACAGCAGCGTTGCGCCCGTGATCGGCGCCGGGACCGTATCCTTGTTGTTGACGGCGCTGCCCGAGATCGTTGCGGATGCATTGAAGAAATTATCCGCCGCCTGGATCGCGGACGCCGCGACCAGCGCGGTGTCGGCCAGCTTCTGTATCGACGTGGTCAGCGTGGCCTGCAAATTCACCGTAGTGGCAGCGGTATCGACGCCGATCTGGAAAGTGCCCGCCGCTGGCGGCGTGGTCGTCGTCGTCAGCGCCGTCAGCTCGATCGACTCCATGGTGCCGTCTGGAAGCTTGAAATTGAACTTGACCTTCTCGCCGTTGTTCGGATTGACGGCGCCGAGATCGACCGTCGTCGCCGGCGGGGCGCCGGCCGGCTGCGCGATGGTAGCGCCAGTCAGCGTCGAACTCACCGACGAGAGCTTGAAGCCGAACGCCGAACCGTCTTCGGCGACGCTGGTGACGGTTGTCGTCAGCGGCGGCGCCGTGACGGCGAGACGCCCCATTGGGGCAGCGCCAGGTCCCTGATCGGCCTGCCTGCGTTCGCTGATCATCTGCGTCAGACCGGCCTGGCTTCCGATGCCATAGAGCATATCGTTGGCAGGCACCGTCGCAGGCCTGTCGGTGGCACGTCCCGAAAACAGGAAGCGGTCGCCGGACTGGGTGTTGAGCATGGAGATGGCATTGGCGAACGCGGCCTGCGCCGTGATCTGGGCGGAGGTCTGGCCGTTGTTGTTGAGCACGATGGTCGAGGAAGCCGACGCAGCCTTGACCGAACTGCCGACACTCGACAGCCCCTGCAGCGAAAGGTTCGCGACGTTGATACGGGTCTGGACGTTGTTCGCGCTGTCCGCATAGGCGTTGATGTTGGCGATCTGCGCGCGCAGGCCGAGCGCAAACGCCCGGTCGGGGCCCTGCCCCGCATAGGTGGTGGAAACCTTGCCGGTGGAGAGCTGCGTCTGCAGGTCGTCGAGCTGCCCCCTGAGATCGAGGATCTGCGCGCCGATATAGGATGTCTTGCCGCTTACGCCGACGATTGACATGAAGGCCTCACATTGCCGCGATCAGCACGTCGTACATGTCCTTGACCGTGGACATGACGCGTGCGTTTGCCGAATAGGAATTCTGCAGCGCCAACAGATGCGCCATCTCGTCGTCGATGTTGACGCCCGAAGTCGCGTTCATCTTGTTCTGCAGGGTGTTGAGAACGACTTCCTGGCCGTCCGCCAGCAACGCCGCGGAGCTCGCGGCTTCGCCTTGCATGCTGATCACCTGCCGGACGAAATTCAGCAGCGTGCCGGTGAACGGTGTTCCGGTGGTGCCGATGCCGCTCTCCGGCGAATACCGGTAGCTGCCGGTCATCAACTGGTTGAGGATGAAATCGGAGCGCTCGGTATCGCCGGCGGCGGTGAGCGGACTGGTCGAGTAAACGATGGTGCGGGAGGGATCGCCGATCAGCGCCCCGTTGACACTGATGCGGCCGGCGAGACCCGTCTGCTGCGCGCCGGTGGCGGTCAAGGCCCCGGTATAAGCTACGCCACCATCGGTAAACAGCGGAAGCTGGGCGCTGCCGCTGGTGAGCGACGACACCGTCCTGGTGACGGACGCCGCGGTGACATCCACCCGGTTCGTGGCGCCGTCATCGAGCACGCGCAGCGTCGATCCCGACGGATTCGAGAACTGCAGGCTGGCGCTGGCGCCAAGCGCTGCGTTGAGCTGGGTAACGACGGAGGCCATGCCGCCGGAGAAATCGATGCCGAGCACTTCGTCTTTCGGATCCAGCGTCGCATTATTGCTCAGCGGCAATATGCTGGGATCGTCGACCCGCATGATCGAAAGATTGTGCGTGAGGCCGGTGATGTTGTCCTTGTAGGTGATATGCGCGACGTTGCCGGTCTGCACACCCGCCAGATCGAGATCGAAGCCGGCCTGCGGCAATGCGCTGGCAGGGGCTGCGACGGCGGTCGTGGTCTGGTCCGACAGCGCGCTCGACATCGACGCGGCGAACTGATCGATCTGCGCCTGCGCCTTTACCAGCGAGTTGTCGCGCAATTCGAGATAGGCGGCGAGCTTGCCCGAGCGGATCGCGTTGGTGGCGACCAGATCGTAGCTGCCGCCATGCGGAAAATCGATGGTGATGGTGCCGACATTGTTCTTCAACGGATTCGGATCGTACAGCGTGTTCGGCGTCATCGTGCCCTGCGGATTGAAGGACAGCTGCGCCGCCTCGGTTCCCACCAGCTGCACGCCGGAATTGGTGAACAGCGTCACCTGGTTGAGGTTGTTGGTGACGACGCGAATGTCCATCAGCTGCGACATCTGATCGATGTACTGATCACGCTGATCGAGCAGCGACGCCGTCGCGGCATCGGTCCGGCCGTTGTTCTGCAACTGGTTGTTGATGAGCGCGATCTGCTTCAGCGCGTTGTTCGCGACGTTGATGGAATCGTTGATTCCGGTTTCAGCATTGGCGCGCAGGTTCTGGATACCTTGCGTCGTGGCATTGAGTTGCTGCGCCAGCGCCTGTGCGGCATTGACGACGCCGATTCGCGCCGACGCCGAGTCCGGGCTGGTCGACAGTCCCTGCACCGCCGTCGTCAGTTTGTTGAATGCGTCCTCGATGGTGCCGGCCGAATCCGGATTGCCGTATACCGACTGCAGATTGGCGAGATAGGTGGAACGGACCTGGGCATACGACGCGCCGGAGGTTTCGGTGCGGATCTGGGTCTGCAGATACTGATCGAGCTCGCGGTTGACGCCGTTGATGCGTACGCTGGAGCCGAAGTCGCCGGTGACGCCGGTGATCTGATTGAGCGTCTTGCGGGCATAGCCAGGCGATTCCGCGTTGGCGACGTTCGACGAAACAAGCGCAAGGGACGCCTGCGTTACGCGCAGGCCCGACATCGCGGTTGCAAGTGCTTGACCCAGACTCATGACATACTACCCATCTTGGATCGATCGCGGACCGCGACTATCGCAGCACGTTCAGGAGATCCTGCACCATCGTGTTGGAGGTGGTGATGACCTTGGTGTTCGCCGAATAGGCCTGCTGGGTGACGATCAGCTTGGTGAACTCGTCGGCGATGTCGGTGTTGGATCCCTCGAGCGACGAGCCGACTATGGCGCCGCCTTTGCCGTACAGCGCTTGTCCGGATCCGTCGGTCGCCTCGAAGGCGCCGCCGTCGGCGCGCTTGAGGAAGTTGGTGCCGTTGAAACTGGCCAGCGTGATTTCGGCGAGATCGAGATTTCGGCCGTTCGAGTAATTGCCGACGATGCGGCCGTTGGTGGAGACGCCGACCGACTGCAGCTGGCCGGCCGGAAAGCCGTCCTGCTGGATCTGGTTGACCTGCACGTTGCCATTCGCGTCGGCGAACTGCGTTATGCCGCCGCTGCCGAACACCACCACCGGGCTTCCGATCGACAGGCCGTTGACCGTGGCGTTGGTCAGGGTGATGGACGCGATCTGCGGGGTCATCTGGCCGCTGGGCGAAAACGTGAAGTTGGTATTGATGTTCTGCCAGGCGACGTTGGTGCCGGTTGCGTTGGGGTTGACCTGATAGAACATGTTCCAGGTGTCGGTGTGACCAACTCCGAGAGAGACGGAGTCGACCTTGCCCCAGCGAAACTGCAGATTCACCGGCGCGCCGGACACGTCGTACGTGGTCACCGCGCCGCCGGCGATCGTCTGATTGAGGAACGTCGAGTTGTCCTGGCCGATCACCTGGCCGGTTCCGATGGTGCCGCCGCCGGTACGCAGCGCCGTCGCGGTGCCGGTGAAGCCGAGTGCTGCAAATGCGCTGGAGTTCGAACTGGTGACCGAGAGATCGGCAAGCGTGCCTGAATGCAGCGTGATGGCGCCGCCGGAGATCGAGGATGGGATGGCGGTGCCGGTGATCGAGTCGATTTTCGTCAACAGCGTCGAGATACTGTCGGTGATGTTGAGCTGGTTGCCGACGGCGCCCGCCGCCACGAAGGTGACGACGGTGCCGTTGATCGTGACGGTGTCGCCGACGGCGAAATTGGCGCTGAGCGAATCGCTGGGTGCCGCGCCCGACAGCAAGGTCGCGCCGGTGTTGGCCACTGCCGGCGCGGCCTTGTTGACCTGGACGGTGCCGCCCGTGGTCGCATCGACATAGGGGGCGGCGGGCGTTCCCACCACCAGGGGATTATAGCCGGCGCTGAACGAGGCCGGAGCCAGCAATTCCGATCCCTGGACCGACTTGTCGTGAGCGGTGGTCAGCGGATAGCTGGCGAGGTTGGCGCGATACTCGATCTTGGTGGTTTCCTGCGCCGGCAGGAAGTCGTTCTGGAATTTCAGGACCTGCGGCGAACTGCCGGTCAGGTTGCCGGTGGTCGGATCGACCGGAACGCCTTGCAGGAAGTAGCCGGCGCCGTTGACCAGATAACCGCTCTTGTCGATCTGGAAATCGCCGCGGCGGGTGTAGCGGTCGACGCCGTCGAACACCGGCGCGCCGTCGGTGAAGGTTCCGGGCTTCTGCACCGAGAAGAAGCCCGAGCCGTTGATGGCCATGTAGGTGGCGACCGATGCGGACTGCACGTCGCCCTGCACCGTATTGGTGCTGCGCGAACTGGTGGTGACGCTTCCGGAGAGCTGGTTGGTCAGCCCGGTCGACGGAATGAGATCGAGAAAACTGGTATCGATGCGCTTGAACGCCGTGGTCTGCGAATTGGCGATGTTGCCCGAGATGTTTTCCAGTGCGTACGACTCCGCGCGCAAGCCGCCCACGGCCGTCGTAAGAGCGCCGAAGATACCCATGACATTTTCTCCAAATTCGATCCGGGCGGCCCGCCGGTGCCTGGAAAACCATGGCCGCTATCGAAGGAGAGTGTCGCAAGCACCGTGCCAGATAGTAAAATCTAGCAGAATCAATCGCTTGAATGAAAAGCCCCGGTCCAGGGACCGGGGCACAATTGCCGGGACGGGCAACAATTGCCGGGCCCAAGGGGTCGGCACGGGGCCTACACGGGGCCGGGTCAGCTCGCCGACGCGGCCGCCGGCTTGAACACCATGCCAAAGCCGTCGATGCAGTAGCGCAGGCCGGTCGGCTTCGGTCCATCGTCGAAAACATGACCGAGATGACCGCCGCAGCGACGGCAATGCACTTCGGTCCGCAGCATCCCGAGGGTTCGGTCTTCGGTCTTGCCGAGGGCGTTCTCCAGCGGCTGATAGAAACTCGGCCAGCCGGTGCCGCTCTCGTATTTGGTTTCCGACGAGAACAGCGGCAGGTCGCAGCCGGCGCAGGCAAAGATGCCCTTGCGCTTTTCCTTCAGGAGCGGGCTGGATCCCGGGCGTTCGGTGCCGTGCTTGCGCAGGATCTCGTATTGCTGCGGCGTCAGCTGCGCGCGCCATTCCGCATCGGTCTTCTCGACCTCGAATTTCTCCGCGGCATTGGCCGGGGTGGATCGCAGCCAGCGGAAGGCGGCGAGGCCAAAAAGGCCGGCGACGGACGCGAGCAGGATACGGCGGTCGAACATGATTGGTCTCCGTGGCGCGAAACAGGACTGGTTTCACCGCTAGATACGGGGGGCTGCGATCAAAGTTACACGGAACCGGAGCGAAATTTCTCACTTTGTTGCGAGAAGGGCCCCTTCCCTACGGCTGGGATGGCGGCCCCTCGGCGTCGGCAGCCGGTGCCGCGGGACGCTCCGGACGCGGGCGGCCAGGCTGCGGCCGGCGCGGCTGCGGTCCCCGCGTTCCGGCCTGCCGGTTGGCCTCGGCCAGCCGCGCCTCGCGGATGCGCTCCTGCACCCGGGCTTTTTCCCGGTAGCGGGCCAGTGCGCCGGCGGCGGCGGAACTTCCCCGCCCCCACAACCCGATGACATGTCCGGCGACCCGGCCGGTCGTGCCGCCCGCCCAGACCAGTTCGAACGGCGAAAACAACCGCCAGCGCTCGTCGCCCCACAGGATGCTGCGCGCGATCAGCATTCCCGCCATCGCGGTCGTGTTCAGGCCGTGACGGCCGAAGCCGCTGGCGACCCACAGGCCTTTGCGCAGCTGGCCGATCTGCGGCATGCCGTGCACGGTCTCGCCGACCACGCCGCCCCATGTCTCGGATATCCCGACCTTGCCGAGTTGCGGAAAGATGGTGCGGATCCGGCGGGCAATGGCGGGCGCAAAACGCTCGGGCCGCGCCGACCAGGTGGTTTCGGGACTGGCCCACATCAACCGGTCGCCCTCGACGATACGAAAGTGGTCGACGCCGTCGCTGTCGCTCACCGATCCCTGAAACGTCATGGCGTCGGCCAGCCGCTCGCCGAGCGGTTCGGTCACCGCGGCGTAGCGCCAGACCGGCAGCAGCGTTTCCGACAGCCGCCGCAGCGGCGCGCCGAGATGGACGTTGCCGGCGAGCACGATATGCGACGCGCGCAACCGCGCCGACGGCGTCACGATACGCTTGCGGATGCCCGAGGGATCGATGCTGACGACCGGCGTGTCCTCGAAGATCCGCGCCCCCGCCCGCCGAGCCAGCGCGGCGAGGCCATGGAGATATTTGCGGCCGTCGACCTGAAACGCCCTCGGGTAATATACGCCGTGGAAATAGTGATTGGTCTTGACCTCGGCGCGGACGCGGTCGACCTGCCAGCCCTCGACTTCGGTATCGAAGTCCTCGCCGAGCATCTGCAGCCGGCTGATCAGGGCATCGCCGGCCTCGACGTTGGAGACTTCCAGCGCGCCCTCGCTCAGCGCAATCCCCGGCATCTGCGCTTCGGTCGCGTTGGCCCGGACATAGTCCGCGCCTTCCTTCGACAGCGACCACAGTTCGCGGGCGTCTTCTAAACCGATGCGCGCGATCAGCTCGCCGAGCGCAAGTCCGTAGCCCGGCATCACCGTGCCGAGTTGATGGCCCGACGCGTTCCAGCCGACATGGCGGCCCTCGAGCACTGCGACGCTGGCGCCGAGCCGCGCCGCCTCCAGCGCCACCGTGAGGCCGGCAAGCCCCGCCCCGACCACGCAGATATCGACGTCCAGATCGAACGACAGCCGCGAGCGCGCCGGCGTGCCGGCGGCGTCCGCTCCGTTGGTCGCGCTTGTGAAAGTCCCGTCCATATCGTTTTCTTAGGGACCGATCGGGCGCTTGTCACCTTGTCTTGTCACCTCGTTCTGGGCATGAGCTTGTAGACCAGTCCGAAAGGCCCGAAACGAATCGAGATTGCGCCATGCGCCGTTTGTTGCTGCTGCGTCACGCCAAGACCGAGAACGACGCACCGTCGGGCCGCGATCAGGACCGCCGGCTGGACAAACGCGGCCTGGTCGATGCCGCCGAGATCGGCGGCTGGATCGGGCGGCATCCGCCGTTTCCCGAGTCCGTGCTGGTTTCGCCGGCAGTCCGGGCCAACCAGACCTGGGACATCGCCTGGGAGGCGATGAAGGGCCTGATGCCGCCGCCGCAGGTGGAGTTCGTGCCGGACATCTACGGCGCCGATCCGGCGCAGCTGCTGGAAGCCGTCCATGCCGCTGTGGCGACCGACCCGAAGGTCCTGATGCTGGTCGGGCACAATCCCGGCATGCATGAACTGGCGCTGATGCTGGCCGGCAGCGGCGACGCCGCCGGGCGCAAGGAGCTCGGCGACAATCTGCCGACCTCGGGTCTGGCGATATTCGACTTCGAGATCGACGACTGGAGCGACGTGGCATTCCGCCGGGGACGGCTGGCCAAATTCGTCAGCCCGAGGCTGCTGCGAGCTGAAGGTTGTTGAAGCAGACGTCAGGCGACTGAGGCGGCGATCTGGTTTTGTGCTAGGCTGATCGCGACCACGGAGGCGCAGATGTTCAAATCCATTCTCGTGCCGATCGATCTCGCCGATACCGACCTGGCGAAGGGAGCGATTGCGACGGCGGCGACGCTGTCGCAGACCTGGAACGGCATGGTGCGGCTGCTCAACGTCCTGCCGATGACGCCGGTGATGCTGGCGTAATACGTGCCGGCCGATTTCGATGCCCAGCAGCGCGACACTTCCGCGGAGGCGCTCCAGATCGTGGCGCAGGAATCCGGCATCGAGCCGTCCCGCATCTCCACCGTGGTGCGGCAGGGCGGCATCTATCACGAGATCCTGGAGGAAGCCGCGGCGATGAAGGCCGACCTGATCGTGATGACGTCGCACCGGCCGGCGATGCGCACCTATTTTCTCGGCTCCAATGCCGGCCATGTCGTGCGCTACGCCAAGTGCTCGGTGCTGGTGGTGCGGCACTGAGGGCCGGCCGCGACCCATATTCGCGAAAACGAGCCCATGCAAAGATACGAATAGCTGCAATTACAACGGCTTGCGCATCCGCCCCATATCCGGATTGAAGGCGCCGCCGACCGCCGCCTCGATCTGGCTGCGCACCAGGCCGATGTCGCGCAATTCGCGGTCATCCCGCTCCAGCAGCGCGCGGATCGCCGCCCGGCGCTCCAGATAGCCGGCCAGCGCCACGGCACCACGGCCGATCCAGCGGACCCATCCGCCCGATTGAACGGATATCGCCGGTTGGGTTCCGGCAGAGGAAATCATCGTCATTGTCGTCTCCAGCAGGCTTCCGCACGGCAAAGGGGTACCGTCGGCGCAGACGCTGCTTGCAGCGGCGGCACCTGGAATGACCTCGGAGCGCTTTGGCTAACCTCGGTGCAATCGCGGCGTTGATAGATCTTAAATGATCCTGTAGATGTATCGGTGCAAGCAAAACATTGCTCTCGGTGCAATAATGTCGAAATTCGAATACGCCAAGCTCGCCGATGCCGTCGCCGCCGAGATCGCCAGCGGCGTCCTCAAGCCCGGCGACCGCCTGCCGCCGCAGCGAACCTTTGCCTATGAGCGCAAGATCGCGACCTCGACGGCGAGCCGGGTCTACACCGAGCTGTTGCGCCGGGGCCTGGTGGTCGGCGAAGTCGGGCGCGGCACGTTCATTTCAGGCGAAGCGCGCCGGGGCGCTGCCGCGACCACCGAGCCGCGCGGCGCCAGGATCGATCTGGAATTCAACTATCCGATGCTGCCGGCGCAATCGGCCCTGATCAGCAAGAGCCTGGAGGGACTGAACCGGCCGGAGGCGCTCGAACTCGCGTTGCGGCAGGCGACCAGCACCGGAACGCTGGCGCTTCGAAAAGTCGCCGCGGATTATCTCACCCGGCAGAACAACGATTGGTCGCCCAGACCCGAGCAGATGGTGTTCACCGCCAACGGCCGGCAATGCATTGCCGCCGCATTGGCCGCGGTGGTGCCGGCCGGCGGCCGCTGCGGCGTCGAGGCCCTGACCTATCCGTTCATCAAGGGCATCGCCGCCCGGCTCGGCGTCACGCTGGTGCCGCTGGCGATGGATGAACACGGCGTGCGTCCGGACGCCGTGCAAAAGGCCCATCGCGAGGCGCATCTGTCGGCGATCTACGTTCAGCCCGTGATTCAGAATCCGCTTGGCATCACCATGCCCGCCGCGCGCCGCGCCGATCTGTTGCGCGTGGTCGAAAAACTCGATCTCGTCATCATCGAGGACGCGGTCTATTCCTTTCTCGACGACGAGCCGCCGCTGGCGGCGCTGGCGCCGGACCGTTGCGTGGTGCTGGACAGCCTTTCCAAGAAAGTGGCGCCCGGGCTGTCGCTCGGCTTCATCGTTGCGCCGCCGCGGCTGCGCGAAAACGTCATGGCGGCGGTGCGCTCGGGCGGCTGGACCGCGGCGGGATTTGCCCTCGCCGCCGCGCAACAGCTGATGGCCGACGGCACCGCGGCCGAACTGGCGCGGCTGAAACGGATCGATGCGCAGGCGCGCCAGAAAATCGCGGTGGCCTGCCTGGCCGGCCTCGAGATCCAGACCAATCCCAAATCCTACCATCTGTGGCTGACCTTGCCGTCGCACTGGCGCTCGCAGACCTTCGTCGCCGCCGCCGCGCGGCGCGATATCGCGCTGACGCCATCGACGACCTTCGCCGCCAGCCCCGGCCATGCGCCGAACGCGGTGCGGCTGGCGCTGGCGGCGCCGCCGATCGACCAGCTCGAAGCCGCGCTGCGCACGCTGGCGGGGATGCTGGGTTCGACGGAAGAGGATTTTGATTTGACGGAGTAGCGCCCGCCCCACTCCACTCCCTCATGGTGAGGAGCGCGTCATGCAGCGCCCTTGCGCTGCAGGGCGCGCGTCTCGAACCATCTGGCACATCGCCTGCTGCCATCCTTCGAGACGCCGCGCGAAGCGCGCGCGGCTCCTCAGGATGAGGTTGAACTTGTTGAAGCGCGACAACCTCATGCACCGGATGACCGCGTCCGTCGCCCTCACGTCACCGGCCACTCCGCGATGAAACCCTTCGCCAGGTAGGGCTCGATCTTGTCCCATTCGCGCAGCATCCGGATCCGGAATTCGGGATCGGTGTGCCAGAGCGCGCGCGGCGTGGCAAAGCTGTCGACCGTGACCAGCATCTTCTCCACCTCGGGCCAGTGCCGCTGCAGCGTCATCGGGTAGCGGCGCGCGGTCCAGCTGTTGCCGAGGCAGATCACGCTGCGGATATTTTTCAGCCCGAGTGCGGCGTCGATCACCGGCAGCGAGAAGATCACGTTCTCGCCGGTGTTCAGGGCGCGGTGCTCCTCCAGGATCATCTCCGCCGGGATGCCGCGCGCCACCATCGCCGGCTTGATGATGGCGCATTCCGAAAGTTTTGAACCCGGCGTGATGCCGCCGCTGACGATGGCCCAGCGAAAAGTGCCGGCGCGCCACAGCCGGACGGCTTCATCGACCCGGCGTTCGACATCCTCGCGGGTGCCGAACACGAACAGGAGATCGGCTGATATGATCGGGGTGTCGATCAGGTGCCTGGCATTGATCACGGCGATTTCGGCCGCGTCCGGCAATCGATGATGTCGGTCTTTCACATTCCGCTCCCTCATGGTGAGACGCGCGCCGCCAATGAAACAAATACCGCCGTCATCGCCCGGCCTCGACCGGGCGGCCCAGTAATACAGAGGCGCTTGATATCTACCGAGATGACGCGGCGTACTGGGTCGCCCGGTCGATGCCGGGCCATGACAGTTTTTGTATCGGTGCGGCTTGCATAGTTTCGGCGCTCTATTTTTTCCTTACGGCAGCAGCGCCTTCGGCAGCTGATCGAAGGTATAGCTCTGCGGCCGGTTGCGCATCAGGAAGCCGCCGATCTGCCAGCCGAACAGCGCGGCGAAGCCGACCAGGAACAGGGCGCCGGCGAATTCGCCGATCGCGAGCGCGCGCACCAGCAATCCCACGATCGCGATCGAGACCAGCGCCACCACCACGGCGCCGGCGATGTAGAGACCGGATTTGAGGCCGCCGACCAGCACGGCTTTGCTGCCGGCCTGCTTCATGCGCGCGTGCAGCTGCGTGATGAAGGCGGTGTAGTCCTTGTCCTGCGGCGCCATCAGGGCGACGGTCTGCCAGCTGGTCGACAGCACGGCGATGCGCTGGCCATCCTTGCGGGTGATATCGGCGCGGAAACGGCGCGACTGCATCGACACCGGCCGGTACGACAGCCGCAGCTCGGCGATGTCGGCATAGGGCCAGACGCCGGATTTGCCGCCGACCTGCCACGACAGGCCCGCGTCGGTGAGTTCGAATTGATGGGCGCTGCCGATCAGCGACGCCTTGTAGGCGTAGCGGGTGGCGGCAGGCTCGTTCGACAGATCGCTCGTCATGACAGTGTGCAGGACCCTGATCGGTACTCGCTGCCCATCCTTCGAGACGGCCACTTCGCGGCCTCCTCAGGATGAGGTTAACTTGTTGAAACACCACAACCCTCATGCTGAGGAGCCGCGCCCTTGCGCGGCGTCTCGAAGCATGGGCGGCAAGCGACTCAACGATCTCACACAATTCCTGCCGGCGCTCCATACATGCCCACAAAAGAGCTGTCGTGGCGAGCCGCGCGCGACCGGCTTGATTGGCTGCGCCGGCTTGCGCGCCCCGCCGGCTTTACCCTACAAACGGCCGATGGCCGAGACGACTTATTTTCCGCGCCGCCTGATTCTGGCGGGCGCGATGATTTCAGGGGTGCTGCTGGCGCTCGCCGTGCACATGATGGGCGTGCGCTATGGCCTCGACCTCGGCGGCCTGTGGCGCTCCGGGTCGGGCGAATTCATGCCGGCGGGCGCGGCGATCGCGTGGTGGCTGATCGCCACCGTCGGCTTCTCCGGCGGCTATCTGACGGCGAGCCTGCTGGACAGCGCGGTATCCGGGCAGATCCCGCCGCGGATGCGCCAGTTCCTGATCGCGGTCGGCGTTCTCGTGCTGGCCGGCGCCGGCCAGGCGGCCTCGGCGCCGAGCCCGGTCCCGACCATCTCGGGCGTGCTCGCGGGCCTCGCGGCACTGTGCCTCGGCGCCGCGATGGCGTTTTGCGGCGCGTATTTCGCGCTGCGCAAGGCGTGAGGGTTCGTCGTCCCTGCGAACGCAGGGACCCATACGCCGTGCCGCCGATATTGTGGATGGTGCCGAAGGAATTGTTGAACCATTGTGCTGTTGCGTCAAGCTACCGGGATTATGGGTCCCTGCGTTCGCAGGGACGACGTTGAGAGATATTCAATCGTCCACAAACGCACCTTCGCGATCTCGCGGCGCGTTCCGCCCGAGGTTTGCAATCAATTGCACGCCCTCTCAATTCGAGGGCGCAGGGAAAGCCGGATGCACGCTGCACCCGCGGTCTCGTGTGCAATGGGAGTGGTAGAAGCGCACACGAGCATACAGGTCCAGCGGAAACATCCGACTTTCCCTGCGCGGCAGTTTACGGCTTATACATGCTCTCCTCGGTGAGCCCTGCGCTTTTGCCACCGTCGCCCGCGCTGCCTTGAGCTGCGAACTTGACACCAGCCCTTGGGGTGTCGGGACCACATGACTTCGCCGTCCGCTTCAGGCGCCCTCGTCAGCACGCCATCCCCGTCCACCGCATCCCCGCCCCGCGCCGGTACGTTGCGCAACGCCCCCCTGAGTGGGGCGGGATGGAGATTGACATATCCTGATTTTGATTTCTGGAAAACAGAAATATTTTTCCACGAGGGGCTTGACTCTGGATTCTGGTAAACCGAAGTGATTTGCCCGTCGGGTTGATTAGTTCGGCTGTCGTCGCCCGGTCGAGCCGGGGCGACGACATGTTGCGGTGTGGCGGCCACCTTTCAGCCGCTGCGCAAGAGTCAGTTCAATACCGCCTCAGCAGACCCTGCTCCACGCTGGTCCCGCCATAGTCGGCGCAGGCCGCTTTCGGGCTTTTCGTCAGGGCCGCCATGACCCGGCTGGACGTCTTGCCGGCCGCCTCGGACACTTCAGGGCGAAATTTGTTTCGGTCGTAGGCCTCGCCATCGTGGGCCTTGATGGCGGCGTCGAAGGCCGCGATCATTGCCATGGCGGCAGCGGGGCTGCCGAGCTGCCTGGCGCCGAGCTGGACGCTGCCGGCGCCATTGGCCTCGTAGCCGGGGCATCGTTGCACGAGCACCGCGGCCGCGGTGACGAGCTGGTCGAGGAACGCCGCCTCGGCATCGGTGAGCGCTGCAGTCTGCGCCTGCGCCGGCATGATCATCGCGAACAGGGCGATGGCTGACAATTTGAGTTTCATTGCGGCGGTTCTCCGGCGAGCGTCCACACATTCAGCTATGGCCTGGATATCGGAGCCGCAAGCCCGGGCGGTATAAGAGCCGTCATTGCGAGGAGCGCTCTTGTCCGCCGAAGCCCGCCTTCGGGCGAAGGCTGATGCGACGAAGCAATCCATTCTTCCTTTGCGCCGCTAACTCGCGGTGGTAGGCTGTCGTCATTGCAGTATGACCGGTGAGGACGCCATGGGATGGTTTGACCGGCTGTTTGGAAGCACACTCGTTGCCAGATTCAAGAGGAAATCAAAGGCGCCGACTGACCCCGATCTTCTGAAGATTGCCAAGGACCGCAAAGGGCATATTTCACGGAAAGCCGTGAGAGATGAGTATAACCGGCTGGTCCTTGAGAAGTACGCGCACGACAAGGCTTGATTTCCAATTCCATCTTGTGGCGCAAGCTTTGTATGCGCACCTCAGCGGGCGCGGGCGATACTCTGTTCCCTCATGGTGAGGAGCCGTCGGGCAGCGCCCTTGTGCTGTCCGGCGCGCGTCTCGAACCATCTGGCACATCGCCAGCTGCCATCCTTCGAGACGCGGCCAAGTGGCCGCTCCTCAGGATGTGGTCCGTATTCATTCACGCCGCGGTCTTGCCTTCCTCATTGGCGCCGCGCGCGTCGACCTGCAACGCTTCGCGGCGGGTTCGTTCCGGAATCACCTTGACCGAAGACTAGCGCCATCGGCCTGTTCCATCTTCCAGCGCTAGTGGCATTTGCCCGCCGCCGCAAACGCCGCTGTAATGCCCCGACCATGAGCACCAAGTCGCGCGAGGTCATCTGGGGCAGCCGCATCCGCGGCGCGAAGATGCACGCCGACCACATGAGGGAAGCGGCCGTCAAGGCCGTGCGCGAGGCCGACCGCGCCGAGGCGGCGGCCTGGTCGGTGCGGATGGAAGGCTATGGCGGCCCGGCGCAGCCGGCGCCGACGATCGCGCAATGCCTCAACGGCGGCCTCGGCTGGCTGGAGGTCGAATGCAACCGCTGCAGGACCCGCGCGAGCCTGCCGCTTAGCGCCATTCGGCGCCCGCGCGACACGCCGCTGTGGAAACTGGAGGCGTCGCTGAAATGCCGCTCCTGCCGCAAGGGCCGCCATGCGCCGCCGGTGCACATGATCAAGCTGACCGCGACGCGCGAGATCACGCCGTATCAGTGGGTGCATCCGGATGAGGAGAGGTGACCCCCTGTCGGCGGGGGCCGTCATTCCCCGGCGATGCGCGGCATCGAACCCGGAATCCCGAAGAGACCGCCGGGGCGGTTCTTGACCCTGATCCGGGGTCTGTGGTTGATTATCGTTGCGTCTTTTTTTCAGGGAGTTGAGCATGAAGAAAATTATTGTTGTCGGTCTTGCCATCTTCGCCGTTTCCACTTCTGCCGCTTTGGCGGCGAAGAAGCAGAAAGCAGCTGCCGCCCCCGCGGCCACGGCCAGCCCTGCTCCGATGATCCAGGCCAGTGCCGCCGATCTCGCGCTGTACAAGAAGAGCCAGGTCGAATCCGGTATGAAGAAGAAGTAGTAGTCGCATCGATCGTTCGGATATCGTCGGCGCCGCCGTCCGCTGGATGGCGGCGCTGTTTTTTTGCGTCATCCGTCCTGAAGCCTATCGTCGCCTTCGGAGGTGCATCCGAGAGCGCCCGTGAGCGTCAGGGCCGCGTCACCGCCTCCATGATTTCCTTCGGGCGGCGCTTGATCGCCAGCAGATAGGCCAGCGCGGGAGCATCCGGCATGCGCCGTCCCTGCTCCCAGTTCTTCAGCGTGGAAAGCGGAATCCGATACGCCGCGGCGAAGTGATGCTGCGACATCCGCAGCGAAAGACGGATCGTCTTCACATCCGGCAACTCGACTTTGGACACGCGCAGACCGCGAACCTTCTTGCCGGCGGCATGCTTTGCCGCTTGCTGCATGCTTTCGATCAGCTCCTTTCCAAACTTTCCCATGTTGCTGGTCCTTCCTCTGTCCACGATTCAGCGCAAGGATGGGTTGAGCCCCTTGCGAAACCCATCAGATGGGTATCGCTTCGCTCCACCCATCAGATGGGTATCGCTTCGCTCCACCCATCGCTGCTTCGACCAGTTGCGCCGCAGCCTCAGAATCTCCCGCTCATTGGACGCACTGCAGCGCAGGGACCGAATGGGGCTTTGCCGGACGGGCAGCGAGAGGCCGTGGCGCAGCCGGGAGGCGGCGGGGAATGAAAAAGCTCTTCACGAGGATGGGCTCGCGGTCGCCAAGACTTTCCCGTTCCCGGACCAGGACGCTCATGACCGTGCGCATTTTCAGGATTTCTCCCGCCACGAAGGAGCATTCCAGGTCCTGGGTGATCTGCTCACGCATGATGGCCTCGGCCTCCAGCATGCTGAGACGTAACGCCCTGATCAGTTTTCGGAGTTCGTTGATGCGATTGTCCATGGTGGCCTCCAGTGCGGAGCTTCACAAGAACAAAAGAAGAACATCGAGTCAATGTGATTCCGCTTGTCAGGCGAGGGCTGTCTCTCCCACATCGTCGTTCGCGCACTGCCGCGCGCTGGCCCCCGGACGGCGCATCGCGCCAACTTCCACAGCGGGGAGGGACAAGAAAATCCCCGCATTTCCTTGTCATTTCGCCCCTTTGGGGCTAGAACCCCGCCACGTCCGCAGCCCCCGCACCCCTGGAGGCTTGCTGCGGCGGAGAAACGGGGCCGCGATGCGGCCTTTAACTTTTTGAAAACAAGGACTTAATCAGATGGCGACCGTCAAGGAATTGAAGGCGACCACTCGTCCGGCAGGCGGCAAGGGGGCCGCACGGGCAGTACGTCGCGCCGGGAGAGTTCCCGGAGTGATCTATGGCAACAACCAGCCCCCCCAGCCGATCTCGGTCGACGACACCGAACTGCGCCTGCGCATCCAGGCCGGCCGGTTCCTCACCACGATTTACGACATCGAGCTCGACGGCAAGAAGCACCGCGTGATTCCGCGCGACTTCCATCTCGATCCTGTCAGGGATTTTCCGCTCCATGTCGATTTCATGCGGCTCGGCGAAGGCGCCACCATCCGCGTCAGCGTTCCCCTGCACATCCAGAACGCCGATGCGGCGCCCGGCGTGAAGCGCGGCGGCACCGTCAACATCGTCACCCATTCGATCGATCTGGAATGCTCGGTCGACAACATTCCGCAGTACATCGAGGCCGATGTCAGCTCGCTGGAAATCAGCCACTCGCTGCATCTGTCCGACGTCAAGCTGCCCACCGGCGTCAAGTCGATGACGCGCGAGGACATCACGCTGGTGACCATCGTGCCGCCGTCCGGCTACGCCGAGGAAATCAAGGCGGCAGCGGCGGCAGCGGCTGGTGGTGCGGCGGCGGCTCCTGGTGCTGCTCCCGCGGCTGGTGCCGCGGCGGCTCCGGCAGCCGGTGCGGCTCCCGCGGCAGGCGCCAAGGCGCCTGCGGCCGGCGCCAAGGCTCCGGCGGCGAAGCCCGCCGGCGACAAGAAGAAGTAAGCGGACGCGGGATGCCGCGTCATGCGACTGTTCGTTGGTCTCGGCAATCCCGGCGCGAAGTACGCGCATAACCGGCACAACATCGGTTTCATGGCCGTCGATGAAATTGCGCGGCGTCATGGTTTCGCACCATGGCGCCGCCGCTTTCAGGGCGAGACCGCGGAAGGCACGCTCGATCGCGAGCGGGTGGTGCTGCTGAAGCCGATGACCTTCATGAACGAATCCGGCCGCGCGGTGCAGGAAGCCGCGAGTTTCTTCAAGCTGGCGCCGGGCGAGATCACCGTGTTCCAGGATGAACTCGAACTGCCTGACGGCAAGGTGCGGGTGAAGGTGGGCGGCGGCATTGCCGGCCACAACGGCCTGCGCTCGATCTCCGCGCATATCGGCAACGAGTATCGCCGGGTGCGGATCGGGATCGGCCACCCCGGCGTCAAGGAGCTGGTGCACGGCCACGTGCTGTCGGATTTCGCCAAGAGCGACCGGCCCTGGGTGATCGCGCTGTGCGAGGCGATGGCCGAGAACGCCGGGCTGCTGGCGAGCGAAAAGGACTCGACGTTCCAGAACAGGGTGCATCTGGCGCTGCAGGCCAGGGGATTTTTCGAAGACAAGGACGGCGCGGAGAAGAAATGACCCCGCGCCCCCGCTAACGACACGCTCCACCGTCATGGCCGGGCTCGTCCCGGCCATCCACGTCCTGCTTCTTCCAGCGAAGCAAGACGTGGATGCCCGGCACAGGGCCGGGCATGACGAGCACTGATGCAGAGGACACCATGGGATTCAAATGCGGTATCGTCGGCTTGCCCAATGTCGGCAAATCGACCCTGTTCAACGCGCTGACGGAGACCGCGGCGGCGCAGGCGGCGAACTATCCGTTCTGCACCATCGAGCCGAATGTCGGCGAGGTCGCGGTGCCGGATCCCCGGCTCGACAAGCTGGCGGAGGTCGCGGGGTCCGGCCAGATCATCCCGACCCGGCTGACCTTCGTCGATATCGCGGGCCTCGTGCGCGGCGCCTCGCAGGGCGAGGGCCTCGGCAACCAGTTCCTCGCCACCATCCGCGAGGTCGATGCGATCGCGCATGTGGTGCGTTGCTTCGAGGATTCCGACATCACCCATGTCGAAGGCAAGATCGCGCCGCTCGCCGACATCGAGACCATCGAGACCGAGCTGATGCTCGCCGATCTCGACAGCCTCGAGAAGCGCGTCGACAACCTCACCAAGAAGGCCAAGGGCAACGACAAGGACGCCAAGGAGCAGCTCGAGCTCGTCAACCGCGCGTTGGTGCTGCTGCGCGAAGGCAAGCCGGCGCGGTTCTTGACCCGCAAGCCCGAGGAAGAGCGCGCCTTCGGCATGCTGGGACTATTGACCTCGAAACCCGTGCTCTATGTCTGCAACGTCGAGGAGGGTGCGGCCGCCACCGGCAACGACTTTTCCCGGGCGGTGATGGAGCAGGCGAAGAAAGAGGGCGCGGTCGCGGTCGCGATCTCCGCCAAGATCGAATCCGAGATCGCGACGCTGTCGCGCGCGGAGCGCGCCGAATTCCTCGATACGCTCGGCCTCGAGGAAGCCGGTCTCGACCGCCTGATCCGCGCCGGCTACCAACTGCTCGACCTCATCACCTATTTCACCGTGGGGCCGAAGGAAGCGCGGGCCTGGACCATCACCCGCGGCACCAAGGCGCCGGCCGCGGCCGGCGTCATCCATACCGATTTCGTAAAGGGTTTCATTCGCGCCGAAACCATTGCGTATGACGACTACGTCACGCTTGGCGGCGAAGCCGGCGCCCGCGACGCCGGCAAGCTGCGGCTGGAAGGCAAGGAATACGTCGTCGCCGACGGCGACGTGATGCATTTCCGGTTCAATACGTAAGGGAAGTGAGTTGTGTCCCGGACGCGGTGCAGCGTTCTTCACGCTGCTCCGCAGAGCCGGGACCCATCTCGGCATGGGCCCCGGCTCTGCAGCGCATCACTTCGTGCTGCGCAGCGTCCGGGGCACGAGTTCAATGCCCCTGCCCCTGGCCCTGGTCGCGGATGGCGCCGAGGTGCTCGTTGATGCGGAACACGATCAGGATGAATTCCGCGGCGATGCGCGAAAAGATCACGCCGACGATGATGCTGGCGATCGAGGACAGCAGCACGATGAACCCGCCGAACGGGCTGATGGCCATCGCCGACAGGCCGGTAAAGATGCCGGATATGCCGAACAGCGCAATCAGCGCGATCACCAGCCAGTAGAAGGTCTTGATGATGGTGGGCGTGATGAAGCGGTCCCACTGAAACAGATCCCGAAATTCAAACATCGGTCGTTCTCCCGGCGAGTCGCGTATGAGTTGAGTTCAGCCTGTGTACAGGGCTAGCTCCGAATGTTGTTCCGGGCAAGATCGCGGACAGCACCCTGATGGCAATGCTCGCCTGCCGGGCATGAGCCATGCGGGCGGGCGGGTTGAGATTGCCGCAAATAACGGCCACAATCGGGCCTCATCAGCATCAATCCCCCATTCGATCCCGATTAAATCCCCCCGCATGACACTCAGCTTCGAAGATTTCCCGCCCGGCCGATTCGGGACGTTCGGCCCGCGCCGGGTCACCCGCGAGGAGGTGCTGGCCTTCGCCGCGGAGTACGATCCGCAGCCGATGCATCTCGACGAAGCGGCCGCCGCGCGCTCGATGCTGGGCGGCCTGTCGGCGTCGGGCTGGCATCTGTGCTCGATCATGATGCGAATGATGTTCGATGGCTTCATCGGCCGCACCGCCTCCCTCGGCTCGCCCGGGGTCAACGAATTGCGCTGGCTGGCGCCGCTGCGGCCCGGCGACGACATCACGCTCGATATCGACGTCGCCGAGGCCAGGGTTTCGAACAGCCGTCCCGAGACCGGCATCGTGACGTTCCGCGGCGTGGTGCGCAACGCGGCCGGGCAGCAACTGTGCGAGATGGTGTCGCCGATCATCGTGCGGCGTCGCGCCGAAGTCGCCTCGGGGCAGGCCGGCTGATGCGATTCTTCGAGGACATGGCGATCGGGCAGCGGCGCGAGGTGGGATCGTTCACCTTCACCGCCGAATCGATCAAGACATTCGCCGCGCAGTTCGATCCGCAAGCCTTTCATCTCGACGAGGAGGCGGGCCGCCGATCGCTGTTCGGCGGGCTGGCGGCCTCGGGCTGGCATGTCGGTTCGGTCTGCATGAAGCTCTTGGTGGCCGACGGCCAGAGCCAGGCAAGGGAAGCCGCCGCGCGCGGCGAGAAGATCGCGATCTGGGGACCGTCGCCGGGCTTTCGCGAACTGCGCTGGATCAGGCCGGTGCTGGCCGGCGACACCATCAGCTTTTCCAGCGAGATCGAATCGCTGCGGACCTCGGAGAAGCGCCCGGAGTGGGGCATCGTGCAGGCCCGCCACACCGGCACCAACCAGCGCGGCGAACCGACCTATTCGCTGCTGGCGACGGCCTTCGTGCCGCGGCGGAACCCGACTTCCTGAATCGACATGGTTACCGGATTGCCGCAGTAATCGATCGATCGCGACGATCGCCGGGAACCATTCATTTGCTAACGCATTTTGAACCTTGTGCCTGCCATAGTTGACTTGAATGAGAAGGCGCGATGGGACATCGCGTTGGGGACGAAAGTTTCGGGGACCACGATGGCAGACCGCGGCGGCTTGAAAATTGTCGGCTTTATCTTCGCAACCGTGACGCTTGCGGTGATGCTGGCCACCGGGATGGTGGTGAAGGGCCATGCCGACGGCGCCTATTCGTTCGACGGCGCCCGGATCGTCAGCCGATAAGTTACCTCCGGCTAACCATGGCAGCCGAATCGCGGATGATTTGATCAGCGCCAAAATCAGCGCCAGGCCAGCGCCATTACCAGCACCGCCAGCAACAACAGCCCGACAAACCGGATCATGATGGTGCCCATCCGGTGCGGCGAGACCCGCAGCGGAATCGGATCGGCATTGTCAGGTCGAATGGTTTTCATGGAAACGTGCCCCCGCCGCGCGATGCGCGCCTGACTTTGGTCGCAGCCGGGACGCGGCAAGTTCAAACCGATTTGATAAAATGCGACGTGGTGAAAATGAAACCGCCGCGCTCCCGGCAGGGGAGGCGGCGGCCAAAGGATTGAAACCAGCGATCAGCTGTTGCGGAGGCCGTCGGCGGCGCGTTTCCACTGCGTCACATTGTCGGCGATCATGCGGGTGGACTTCATCGCGGCCTGGCTGAGCTGGGCATAGCCGGAAATCTCGCGCTGCACGCGCTGACCCTCGGCATGCAGCAGGTCGCGCAGGCTTTCGAGTTCCCCGATCAGGTTTTCGATTTCCGAGAGCGAGGTTCCGGCGACGCGCTGGATCAGCGAGTTGACGTTGTTGACGGTGGCCTCGGTGGAGGGCTCGAGCGCGGCGGCGTCAGGCGTCAGCGTCGGCGGACGGCGCAGATAGGCGACGTCGTTGCGGACGAAGTCGCGGATGCCGGCCTCGACTTCCGAGACGGCGGCGAGGTTCGGGTCCGCTTCGGTTGATTCAATTTTATCGGAACGGATGGTCGCATTCATCGGCTTTCCCCTGCGTGTGTAACGAGCGCGGTTGTCCCCCGCACGACGAAATTCAACAGCGCCATCAGGGCTGCTGATTTTGACCGCATCGCGGCCAATATGCGGCAATGCTCGATCTTTCACGGGATTTGCGGGAGAACGCGGCCTGCAGCCTTTACCAGCTGGTCTTGAAGCCGGCGCTCAGACTCTTGTTCGAGGTGCCGAGCGCGGTTTCGCCGATCGAGCCGTTGACGGTGACGCCGCCGAACAATTTCTGCTCGGCGCCGATCTTGCGCAGCCATTTGTCCTCGGTGGAGGACAGCGACTGGCCGGCGATGAAGCTGGTGCCGGTATCGGCGATGCTCAGCTTGGCCGATTGCTCGGTCTGGTAGTTGCGCGACGGATGTGCGGCGATGCCGGGCACCGGGACGATGCCCTGCTGGATGATGTTGTAGCCGTTCTGCAAGGTGAGCGAATATTGCTCGCCGAGCGGCAGCGACTTGGAGAGGCTGGCGCCGAGCTTGCCCTGCTCCTGCGCGGGATCGACCCGGGCTTCGATCGCGGTCTTGTCCCAGATCGAGCCGACGCCGGGCGCGGTGATCGCCGCCCATGCGGTGCCGGAGGACTGCGCGGGCTGGCCGTCGCCCGAAATCTTCTGCCGCAGCAGGTCCGCGCTGGTCAATGTCTGGGGCGGGCCGACCACGGTCATGTCGGCGCCGATCCGTGTATCCCAGAACGGCGACAGCGATTGCTTCACCGACACATCGGCCGTGCCATTGGCCTTGCTGGTGGATTTCCACGATGTGTCGGAGCCATCGGAGGCCCGCGGCTGGCGCGCCTTCGATGGCGGTTTGGAGGCCGGACCGAGCAGCAGCGTGGCGGTATCGACGTTGAGCTGGCTCCAGTCCGGCTCCAGATCCTCGACGTCGGTGTCGTTCTCATCGGCCGCGGCGTCGTCGGAAGCCGCGGTTTCCGCCGCTTCGTCCAACGGGAGCGCCTGTGCACGCGCCAGCGAGACCATGCTGACGTCTTCCAAACAAAGGCTTGCCGCCAGCAACAGCAGCATCGCCAGCCCGTATCGTGTTTTCGAAATCATAAACCCGCCCGCCTGCACACGGTCATTGATGCGGATACATCGGCGCGAAATTGTGGCGGGGTTTTAGTACATAGGGTGGGCAGAGGCGCGCTTGCGCCGTGCCCACCATCTTTTTGCCGGGGATATTGGTGGGCACGCTTGCGCTTTGCCCACCCTACGGTCCGGTTCACGCGAACGATGCCATTTTCGGCAGGTGAATCGGCCGCCCGAGCGCCTGCTCCACCAGGTCGAAAGTATCGACGAGAACCCGGATATTGAACAGCCGGCCCGCCTTGAATTGCGCGAAATGCGCGATCCGCAGGCTGATCGGCTTGTTCGAATCCAGCGCGGTCAGCGAATAGCGCAGCATCGAGGACGCCGAATCCACGCCCAGCATGATGGTCTCGCGATCGAAGCGGTGGACCCGGACATTGTGCGCGATCTGCTTGATGACCTCGAGCACGGCCTCCCGGCCGCGGCGCGCGCCGAGGAATGGAAACATGTCGATCGGGCCATAGATCGCCCAGTCGACATCGTCGTCGATCAGGGTTTCGATGTCTTCGAACCGGCGTTCATTGATCGCGCGATGCAACGCGCGCGAAAAACGCCAGAGACTGTGCTCTGTCATTTGATGTGGTTCCTGAACTCTGGAATGGGCAAAACAGCAGCTGGCCGCAATGAGCGTCATTCGCGACGCCTGGCTCAGATGCTGCACTTCGTTGTTGGCATTACAAATACAAGATCTTGGCCAAAACTCAACGGACGTTTTTGCATTGCACAAATGCGGCTTGTTCCACCTGTTTACCTGTCGCGCCGGCGCGCCGGCTCCTGCTCGATGGCGATTTCGGCATCGCGAATCGCGATCACGCCGAACAGCAGCGCACCGCCGACCCCGCCGATCGCGGCCCCCAGCGGCATGAAGGTAAAGAACACCAGCATGCCGCTATAGCCTTCGAAATTCGAGGTTTTGAACAGTTCGACCCAGGCGAGCCCGGCGCCGATTCCAAGTGCTGCGCCGCCCAGCGCCCCCAACAACAGGCCGAGCAGGACAAGCAACGCAATTTTCATGGATGTGGTTTCTTTGTGTCAGCAGCCGCAAAACCTCGTGATGGGTCGCGGCGGGGTGCCGGAAGGTTCAACGCGGCGGTCGCAAATACCTGCCGCGCGACGGGCGAAGGAGGGCTCAGCTCTTTCCGGGTTCGGTATCGGCCAGAACGGCGGCGACGTCGCGCTCCAGCACCTGCTGAACCAGGTCGAAGGAGTCGATGACCTCGCGGATCTGCGCGATGCTGCCGTCGCGAAAGGTGAAAAAAATCGCGATGTCGAACTGCATGATCCGGTCGTTGCCGCTCTTGCGGAAGAACGCCCGAACCAGTGCGGCGACCTTGTCGCCTTCGGCGACGATAAACGGCAGTTCGTAGCGCATGCCGGAATAGCGGGCCTGGACGATCTGCCACATTTCCCGGATCTGCGCCTTGCCCTGGCGGTGGCCCAGATGCGGCAGGATATCGATCGGCGCGGCCGCCATGTAATCGATGTCGTCGCTGAGGCGGGCCAGCGCGCCCTCGAGATCGCGGGAGTAGAACGCATCGAGCAGATTC
>NZ_JAURXB010000019.1 GCF_030654605.1 Bradyrhizobium sp. | reverse complement strand
ATACCTTGTGTGTCGCAGCTCCCCGGTCCTGGTCAATGCGCCCATCCCGACGAGATCCTGCAAATCCCTCGTCGCCGTGGCGCGGGATGTTCCGGTGATGCTGATATAGTTCTCCGCGCTCAGGCCACCTTCGAAGCCGTCGATGCCCTCGCGGAACAGGCGGGCGATGACTTTTTCCTGACGTTCGTTGAGCGTGCCGCGATGCCGCTCGTAGAACTTCGCCTTGGCGATGTAGAAATCCACGCGCCTGATAGTGTTTTTCTGGGCTTCCAGAATCGTGTTGGCAAAATATTCGAGCCAGCTCGTGATCTCGATCGCCTTGTTATCGCACTCCAGGGCGGCGTAATAATCGTTACGCTTGCGCTCGATCGTCCAGGCTAGCGCAATCAGGCTGGGTTGACCGAGGTTTTGCGCCAGCGATTTTTCCGCGAGGGCACGGCCGATACGGCCGTTGCCGTCTTCGAACGGATGAATACACACGAAGTAGAGGTGGGCGATGCCCGCGCGCGTCAGCGGCGACAGCGGAGTGGCGCCTCCGGGAGCGGTGTCGTTGAACCAGGTGACGAACTGCTTCATTTCGTCCGGCACACGGCTGGACGGCGGAGCCTCGAAATGCACCGTGGGTTGATGGATCGGTCCCGAGACGACTTGCATGGCTTCAGCATGCGTCCGGTAGCCACCAATGACCCGGATGGATCGATCGCCGCCCAGCAACATGCGGTGCCAGTCGAACATCGTCTTGTCAGCAAGTGCGTCGGCGAAGTTTCGATAGAGATCGAGCATCATGTTCGCGATGCCGCGTTCGGCCGGTGTCGTGCCGGGCCTTTCCGCGCCCAGCCCAAGCTGGTGGCGCAGCGACGATTGCACGCTGTCGCGGTTGAGGATCTCGCCTTCAATCTCGGAGGTCTTGACGGCCTCGTCGCCGATCAACTCGATTTTCAGGGTGTCCTGGTCAGCGGCCCCGATGTGTTTGAAAGCGCCGATGAACTCTCCCGACCGGAGCAGGAACCGCTTTTCCAGCGGCTCCAAAGCGGCTGAATTATAAGCGAAATTCGGCCAATCGGGTTTTTGCCAGTTCCAGTTCATGAGCTATAGGCGCCTCACTCTATAGCTCACATTAGCCAGAATTATGAGCTATAGCAATAAGCTCGATAGCTCTTTGGGTCGCGGCCGCGGCGAAGCCCTCTTAAGGAACTGATTGTCGTCAGCAATGTAGCGTATAAGCTACAAGTGCCGATGATCAGGCGACGGCGTGAGCGAGATGCGTATCCACTTCGGACCGGGATATCGCGTCTATTTCGTCAACCGCGGCGGTGAATTGATCGTGCTGCTCTGTGGCGGCGACAAGAGCAGTCAGGCGCGCGATATCGAGGCCGCGAAGAAACTCGCGCGAGAGGAAGACTGATCCATGCCCAAGACCAGAGCATTCGATGCCGCGGAATTCCTCGACAGCCCGGAAATGGTTGCCGAATATCTGACGGAAGCCCTCGAAACCGACGATGAGGTGTTCATCGCGAAGGCGATCGGAACCGTCGCGCGTGCGCAAGGCATGGGCGCGGTCGCCGACAGCGCCGGCGTCTCCCGGGAAAACCTGTACCGTGCACTCAGTGGCACCACGCGGCCCGAATTCGAGACGATCCGCAAGGTGCTCGGCGCGCTCGGCGTGCAGCTGGTCGCGAAGCCGCGCGTCGCCTGAACGCCGGGGCAAGGCACCGGCGGTTGTCACGAAAATTGGCAATCCTCCCTATCAGCGCCGTCGGCGGATTTGACCTTCGCACCGGCGCCGCTGCACATTACCCGACCGACGTCTGGTCCCAAACGCCGCGCCCGGTTTCATCGTGGCTTGTGGCCAGGCCATCTTTAGTTCTAACCTGACGAAGAGACCAATTCCGGCACGACACCATCCTGTCCGCGGCAATCGGGGCGAAGCATCCGAACGCGGCCAGGTCACGACAACGAAACACAGGGGAGGATCACATGAAACGCAGGACGCTTCTCGGCGGCACCATTGCCGTCGCGGTATTGGGGCTCACTACGGCCGCCATCGGCCAGCAGGCGCCGATCAAGATCGGCATGAGCATGGCGCAAACCGGCGGTCTCGCCGGCGGCGGCAAGGCCTCGCTGCTCGGCATCGAGGTCTGGCGCGACGACGTCAACGCCCGGGGCGGTCTGCTCGGCCGCAAGGTCGAGCTCGTCGTCTATGACGACAAATCGAGCGCTTCGGAGACGCCCGCGATCTACTCGAAGCTGCTGGACGTCGACAAGGTCGATATCCTGTTCGCCCCCTATGCGACCGTGCCGACGGCGCCGCTGATGCCGCTGGTCAAGCAGCGCGGCATGTTGCTGATGGGCAACTTCTCGTTCCAGGTGAACAGCAAGGTCGGCCACGACATGTGGTTCAACAACGCGCCGTGGGGACCGGCCGACAGCTGGGCGTCCTCGTTCCTCGATCTGGGCCAGAAGGCCGGCGGCAAGACCATCGCGCTGCTCGCGGCGGACCAGGAATTCGCCCAGAACCTGGCCAAGACCGCCCGGGAAGTCGCGACCAAGCTCGGCATGCAGGTCGTGTTCGACCAGGCCTATCCGCCGAGCACGGTGGAATTCTCCGGCATCCTGCGCGCGCTCAAGGCCGCCAAGCCCGACATCGTCTATGTCGCGTCCTATCCGCCGGATTCGGCCGGAATCCTGCGCGCCGTGAACGAGATCGGGATCGGCGACAACGTCAAGCTGTTCGGCGGCGGCATGGTCGGCCTGCAATTCGGCACGGTCATGGAGAATCTCGGTTCGCTGCTCAACGGCGTCGTCAACTACAACACATGGCTGCCGGAACCGCAGATGTACAACGACGGCACCAAGGCGTTCTTCGAGGCCTATACGAAACGCGCCGTGGAAGCCAAGGTCGATCCGCTCGGCTACTATCTGGCGCCCTACGGCTACGCCAACGGCCAGATGATCGAGCAGGCCATCAAGGCGGTGGGGTCACTCGACCAGAAGGCGCTGGCAAAATACCTGCGCGAAAAAACCCACAAGACCATCGTCGGCTCGATCACCTTCGCGGCGGACGGCGAGTGGAAGGAAACCGGCGTCGTGCAGGCCCAGTTCCGCGGCATCAAGGACAAGAACATCGAGCAGTTCCGCAGCCCGGGCAAGCAGGTGATCCTGTTCCCGGCGAAGATGAAATCCGGCGACCTGATCACTCCCTTCGAGGCCGCGCGGAAGTAGATCCCGCGGCCGGCGCGGTGTGCCGATCGGGGATCGGCCCACCGCGTTTTCGTGGCAACCGGGACGGGATGAACGGCGTGACCGGGAAACGGCGGCCGATGGGCGGGTCGAGGGGAGCCTTACGTGTTTTCATTTGAACTGCTGCTCGATGCGGTGGTGATCGGGGTGCTGCTCGGCTGCTTCTATGCGGCGGTCAGCCTCGGGCTGTCGATCTCGTTCGGCCTGCTCGACGTTCCCCACGTCGCGCATCCGGCCTTCCTGGTGCTGGCGTCCTACGCGGTATACTTCCTCAACGAGCATTACGGGGTCGATCCGCTGCTGGCGGGGCTTTTGATCACGCCGCTGTTCTTTCTGTTCGGTCTCTTCGCCTACCGGCTGTATTACGAAACCTTCGAAAGGCGCGGCAGCGACGCCGGGGTGCGCGGCATCGCGTTCTTCTTCGGCATCGCCTTCATCATCGAAGTCCTGATCATCATGCAGTTCGGCGTCGACCAGCGCTCGGTCACCGCAGACTATGTCGGCAAGGCCTGGCGGATCGGCGAAATGCGGATTCCGTTCCGGCTGGTGGTCGCGTTCGTGGTCGCGGCGGCGCTGACGATCCTGCTGACGCTGTATCTGTCGCGTACCTTCATGGGCCGCGCCATCCGCGCGGTGGCGCAGGACCAGGAGGCGCTGCGGCTGATGGGCGCCAACCCGATCCGGATCAAGCAATGGGCGTTCGGCATCGCGACCGCCGTGCTCGGCATCGCCGGCGCCCTGCTGATCATCGTGGCCCCGGTCGAGCCGACGCTCGACCGCACCTATATCGGGCGAACCTTCTGCGTCGTCGTGATGGCCGGGCTCGGCAGCATGTCCGGCACGCTGGTCGCCGCCATCATCCTCGGCGTCGCCGAAACCGTCGTGCTCACTTTGTTCGGTGCCTCCTGGGCCCCGGCGATTTCCTTTGCGATGCTGCTCGGCGTGCTCGCCGTCCGGCCGCAGGGCCTGTTCGGCAGGCGATCATGAAGCGCAACGGGATGTATTTCTGGGGCGGCGCGGCGCTGTTTCTCGCCGGCGCCCTGCTGATGACGCAGGTGATCGGCAACCAGTATCCGTTCTTCGCCTGCTACGTGATCCTGCAGTTCATCGTGCTGGCCGTGGCCTGGAGCATCCTCGGCGGCTATGCCGGCTACGTCAATTTCGGCACCAGCGCGTTCTTCGGGGTCGGTGTCTACACCGCCGTGTTCCTGTTCAAGGCGACCGGCGTACCGCTGGCCGTGCAGATCGCGGCGGCCGCGGCGGTCGGCGCCCTGATGGGATTCGCCCTCGGCCTGCTCACGCTGCGGATGCAGGGCATCTTCTTCTCGATCGCGACCATCGCGGCGACGATCATCATCGAGACCGCGATCACCAACTGGCGATACGTCGGCGGCGCGTCCGGCATCCAGCTGCAGCGGCCGGCGGTGATGGCGCCGTTCGACAATTACGTCGAGATGCTGTTTTTCGTCCAGGCGGTAATGGTGGTGCTGGCGGTGGCGATTTCGCGCTACATCCAGAATTCGTGGATCGGCCGCGGTCTGCAGGCGCTCAAGGACGACGAACTCGCCGCGGAATGCACGGGGGTGCCGACCCTGCGGCTGAAGCTTACGGCCTGCGTCATCTCCGGGGCGCTGATGTGCGCGGCGGGCGCGCCCGCCGCGATGTATTTGCAGTATGCGGACCCCGCCTCCGCGTTCAATCTGAACTACTCGGTCTCGGCGCTGGCGATGTCGCTGATCGGAGGAACCGCACACTGGGCGGGTCCCGTCATCGGCGCCATCCTGCTCGGCGTGACGCAGCAACTGCTGACGGTTACCATCTCGTCGGAAGTCAACGTGCTGGTACTGGGCGTCATGCTGGTGCTGTTCGTGGTGGCCGCGCCGGAAGGCATCGTCGGCCTGATCCGCAAGGTTCGAAGCAAACGCAACGAGGGCGAAGGATGATGGCCCCCGGCAGCCAAGCCCCCCTGCTGCGGATATCCGCGCTGACAAAACGCTTCGGCGGCTTCATCGCGCTCGACAATGTCAGCGTCGACATCCCTCCGGGACAGCGCTTCGGCCTGATCGGCCCGAACGGCTCGGGCAAGACCACGCTGATCAACTGTATTTCCGGCGCGTTCCGTACCGAGCCCGGCACCGTGACGTTCCGCGACGAGGACATCACGCGGCTGGCGCCGCACATTCGCACCCGTCGCGGCATCGCGCGCAGCTTCCAGATTCCGCGGCCCTTCCGGAGCATGACGGTCGCCGAAAACCTCATGGTCGGACTCGACTTCGCGGCGGACACCAGCGTCATCGTGTCGGAGGCGCAACGGCGCGACACCATGATGTCGATCCTGACACGGATGGGTCTGGCCTCGAAGGCGAACGTGTCGGCAACGAAACTCAGCCAGGTGGAATTGCGCAAGATGGAGCTGGCGCGCGCGATGGCGACCCACCCGAAGCTGCTGATTTCCGACGAGGCGATGGCCGGCCTTTCCAGTTCGGAGGTCGACGAGGTGCTCGATCTGCTGATGAGCCTCGCGGACCAGGACATCACCATCATCATGATCGAGCACATCATGCAGGCGGTGATGCGTTTTTCGGAGCGCGTGATGTGTCTGGAAGCCGGCAAGATCATCGCGATCGGCACGCCGGACCAAGTCATGGCCAACCAGCGCGTGCAGGAGGCCTACCTTGGCACTTAGCCTCGCCATCAGGGATCTCGATGCGGGCTACGGCGCGGTGAAGGCGCTGCGCGGCGTCAGTCTCCATGTCGAATCCGGCGAGACCGTCGCCCTGCTCGGCACCAACGGCAACGGCAAGAGCACGCTGATGAAGTGCGTCGCGGGCCTGGTGCGGCCGGAGCGCGGCAGCCTGATCCTGACCATCGACGGCACCGCGCACGACCTCACAAAACTGTCGGCCGAGGCCATCGTCGATCTCGGCGTGGCGATGGTGCCGGAGGGGCGACGGCTGTTTCCAAAACTGACGGTGCTGGAAAACCTGATGCTCGGCGCCTTCCGCAAGGCCGCCCGGCAAAACATCGATCGCAACCTGGCGCTCGCCTTCGAGACCTTTCCGGCGCTGAAGGGGCTGCAGAAGCAACTTGCCGGCACCATGTCGGGCGGGCAGCAGCAGATGCTGGCCATCGCCCGCGCGCTGATGTCGTCGCCGCGCCTCTTGCTGATCGACGAGCCCTCGGTCGGCCTGTCGCCGCTCCTGGTGTCGCAGACCATCACCAAGATCGGCGAGCTCAACCGGCATCTGGGTCTCACGGTGCTGATGGCGGAGCAAAACTTCAACCAGACGATCCGGATCGCCGACCGCGGCTACATCATCGTCCATGGCGAGATCGTGGTCGCGGCCGATTCGGTCGACGAGTTGCGCGGCAACGACATCGTCAAGCGGCTCTATCTCGGCGGGATCGTGTGATGGCGGCCGCAAGCGATCGATGGGGTCTTCGCTAGAGCGCTGTCCAAATCATCTGAGCCAAGTCCCCTGCTTTCTTCTCCCCTCCTCCCGCGAAGCGGTGGGGAGGGGTCGGGGGTGGGGGGTCTATCGGCGGATTCTTCTGACAGCGAGTTTGCTGAGGCGCCCCCCACCCCCGACCCTCGAGAGCGAGCTTCGCTCGCCTCGGACCCCGCCACGCGCAAGGGCGCGCGGAGGGAGGGGAGAAGGAATCTACTCCCCCTTGAGACCCGCGGCGCGGATCACCTCGGTCCATTTGCGGGTCTCGTCGTCGACGAATTTGCCGAACTCTGCGGCACTGCCGCCGCGTGCTTCCAGTCCCTGGACCAGCAGCTTCTGTTTCACCTCGGGATCGGCCAGCGCGCGAACGACTTCGTCCTGCAACCGGTCGACGATCGGGTCCGGCGTGGCGGCCGGCGCCATGAAGCCGTACCAGCCGGCGGCGACCACGCTTTTCAGGCCCTGCTCGCGCAGCGTGGGCGCCTCGGGATAGATCGGGCTGCGGACGGCCGATGCCACGCCCAGCACGCGCAGCTTGCCGGTCTGGATATGCGGCAAGGCCGTGCTGATCGCGGTCAGCGTGGCGTCGAGCCGGCCCGCCAGCAGTTCGGTGTAGGCCATGTTGTCGCCGCGGAAGGGAACGTTGAGGCCCTTGACGCCAGCGTCCCTGAACAACAATTCGGCCGCCAGATGCGGTTGCGAGCCCGCGCCCGGCGAACCGAAGGTCAGGCCGTCGGGTTGCGATTTGCCATGGGCGATCAGTTCCTTCAAGGTCTTGAACGGCGCTTCCGCATTGACGATCAGGAAGATCGGCGCTGTGACGGCCATCGCCACCGGCCGCAGATCCTTGCGCTCGTAATTCAGTTTTCCGTAGAGCGCTTCGGCCGTCGCGTAGGGGGCGGCCACGTAGAGAAACGTGTAGCCGTCCGGTGCCGCGCGCGCCACGGATTCGTTGGCGATGCGGGTGCCCGCGCCCGCCTTGTTCTCGACGATGAACTTCTGGCCCAGACGGCGCTCGAGCTGATCGGCCAGAATCCGCAACGAGATGTCGTTGGCCCCTCCGGCCCCATAGGGCGAGATCAAACGCACGACGCGCGAGGGCCAATCGCTCTGGGCATGCGCCCGGAAACCGGAGCCGGCGGCGAGACCGGCGGCGATGGTGCCCAGCACATTTCGGCGTGTGACGCTCATGAATGCCTCCCCTGGAAATTTGCAGTCCGCCGAAAGCCGGGGATACCGCCTGGCGCGTCCGCTCGTATCGAGCCGCGATCGCACGGCTGGATCGGGAGCTCCGTCCCGTAACCAGCAGCCGAGGATAGGTACGCGCACTCTATCGGACAATGTGTATTTTCTGACCGATTTATAGGATATGTTTGTGAATAAGGGTGAGGGCGCGGGAGAACACGGGATGGCCATGGATGTGACGCTGCGGCAGTTGCGCGCCTACCTTGCCGTGCTGGAGGCCGCCAGTTTTTCGGAAGCCGCCAGGGCCATGCATTTGTCGCAGGCAGCACTCAGCGGGCTGATCAAGGAACTCGAGAACCGGATGGGTGTGCGCCTGCTCGACCGCACCACCCGCAGCGTTTCCCGCACCGTGGTCGGCGAAGCCTTCGAACCGATGGTGCGGCGCGTGCTCGCCAACCTGGACGAGGCGCTGGAGAGCGTGACCAGCCTCAAGGAGCTGCGCCGCGGGCTGGTGCGGGTGGCGGCGCCCGAGACGCTGTCCTGCACGCTGCTGCCGGAACTGATCGCCAGGTACAGCTCGAGCCATCCCGGCGTCGATGTGCGATTCGATGACGTGCCGATCCAGCATGTACTGGCCGGCCTGCAGAACGGCTCTACCGACATCGGCTTCGGGCCGGCCGGCGTGATGGCAGGCGTCCTGGCCGACGAATCGGTGGAAACCCACCTGATTTGCGCCGACCCGCTATGGGTGGCGTTGCGCACCGACGACCCGCTGACAAAAGGCGAGGCGGTCAGCTGGAAGGATCTGCGCGACCGGCCGCTGATCAACTACATGCCCAATATCGCCATCAACGTGCTGAGCCAGGTGCCGCCGCGGCATCACCCGAAGCAATTGGTGCCGGTGCACCGGGTCAACACCGCGCTGTCGATGCTGCGGGTGAGACAGGGCGTCGTGATCTGTCCCTCGATGGCGGGCTCGCTGGTGCGCGGCTTCGGCCTGACCTTCCTGCCGTTGCGGCAACCCACCGTCACATGGAAGATCGCGCTGTTCGCGCGGCGCCGGGCGTCGCTCTCGCCGGCGGTGGAGAGTTTTCTCAACTTCACGCTGGATTTTGCGCCGAACTGGGCGGCGACCGGGTTGGAAAAACGACGAGCGGGAGAACGGCACAAGCCCGGGTAACGAAGACATGGCGGGTGAACGCATGGCAGGTAAAATCTTTTTCTTTTCAGGCAGATACCGCGACACGGCGGGAACCGCAAATCATTGTCATCGACCTGTCATCGAATGCGCCAACAGCTTGCGCCAGCACGCATTCGAGGACGATGATGGACTACTTCCGGCGCTTCACATTTCTGTTCGCAGCACCCGTCTTCGACACCGACGATCTCGAAGGGCTGCGTTTCAATCAGATCATCGCGGAGATCGAGCGCTCCGGCTTCGAAGTCGTCCGGGCGCGGCGGCTGGAGGATGCCGAGATCGCGGTGCAGACCGATGCCGCCATCGGCTGCATGGTGGTCGACTGGGGCAAGAAGGGCCTGGAAGGCAAGACCGCGGCGCTGATCAATCTGATGCGACGACGTGGCCTCGACTTCCCGATCATCCTGCTGATCCGCCGCAAGCGGTTCGAGGACCTGCCGGTCGAGGTCCTCGACTTCATCGACGGCTATGTCTTTCTGTCGGAAGAGACGCCGCCCTTCATTGCCAAGAACCTGATCAGCCGCCTGAAGCAGTATGCCGAGACCCTGAAGACTCCGTTCTTCGGGGCGCTCGTCGACTATGCCGAGGAGGGCAACCAATTGTGGACCTGCCCAGGCCACAACGGCGGCGTGTTCTACAGCCGCAGCCCGATCGGCCGCGTGTTCGTTGAGCATCTGGGTGAAGCGGTGTTCCGCGACGACCTCGACAACTCGGTACTCGACCTCGGCGACCTCCTGACCCACGAAGGCCCGGCGCTGAAGGCGCAAAAGGAAGCGGCGCAGATATTCGGCGCCGAGAAGACCTACTTCGTGCTCAACGGCACCTCGACTTCCAACAAGGTGGCGCTGGGAGCGCTGGTCACCGACGGCGACCTCGTGTTGTTCGACCGCAACAATCACAAGGCCGCCCACCATGGCGCACTGATGATGGCCGGCGGCCTTCCGGTCTATATTCCGACGATACGCAATGCCTGGGGTCTGATAGGGCCGATGCGCTGGGACGCCCTCGACGAAACCGCCTTGCGCGAGCGGATCCGCACCCATCCGCTGGTCAAGGACCCGGAAGCCTGGCGCAAGCCGCGCCCGTTCCGCGTCGCCGTCGTCGAACAGTGCACCTATGACGGCACGATCCACAATGCCGAGATGATCCTGAAGGCAATCGGCCATCTCTGCGATTATATCCTGTTCGACGAAGCCTGGGCCGGCTTCATGAAGTTTCATCCGCTGTATGCCGGGCGTTTCGCCATGGGGCTCAAGGATCTCGGTCCCGACGCACCAGGCATCATCGCGACCCAGTCGACCCACAAGCAGTTGGCGAGCTTCTCGCAGGCCTCGCAAATACACATCAAGGACCGCCACATCCGTGGCCAGAAACGCCGGATCGAACATCGGCGCTTCAACGAGAGCTTCATGCAGCACGCGTCGACTTCGCCGTTCTATCCGCTGTTTGCCTCGCTGGATGTCGGCGCCCAGATGATGAAAGGCCGCTCCGGCGAAGTGCTGTGGGACGACACGATCCGGCTCGGAATCGAACTGCGCAAGAAGTTGCGCGCGGTCCGGCGCGAATTCGAGGAGAAGGAGACGCGCCCGGAACGCCGCTGGTTCTTCGAGCCGTTCGTGCCCGACCGCGTGGCGATCCCGGACGTGTCCCGCGAGGGCGCCGTGCACAACGTCGCCTGGGAGACGATCAGCACCGACCTGCTCGCCACCAACCCGTCCTATTGGCAACTCTCGCCGGAATCGGTCTGGCATGGCTTTCCGGATCTGACGGCGGGCTTCGCCATGACCGACCCCAACAAGCTGACGGTACTGACACCCGGATTCGACCATGCGACGGGCGGCTATGCCGATCACGGCATCCCCGCTCCCATCGTGGCGCAGTATCTGCGCGAAAACCGCATCGTGGCGGAAAAGAACGACCTGAACTCGCTGTTGTTTCTGCTCACTCCCGGCGTCGAGGCCAGCAAGGCCGGCACCCTGATCAGCGGGCTCGTCGCCTTCAAGAAGCTGCACGACGACAACGCGCCGCTGGAAGAGGTGATTCCCGAGTTCTGTCAGCGCCGGTCGGCGCGCTATGCCGGCGTGCGGCTGCGCGATCTCTGCGCCGACATGCATCGTTTCTTCCGCGATGCCGGCGTGAGCATGCTGCAGGCGAAGCAATTCCTTGCAGAACACTTGCCCGATATCGCGATGTCGCCGCGCGATGCGGCGCGCCATCTGGTACGCAACGACGTCGATTATCAGCCGATCGACGCCATCGCCGGCCGCATCGCCACGACGCCATTCGTGGTCTATCCGCCCGGCATCGCCACGATCGTGCCGGGCGAGCGGCTCACCGGGCGGGCGCAGCCCATGATCGACTATCTCCGGATGTTCGAAACCTGCTTCAATACGTTCCCCGGCTTCGACGTCGAGATTCAGGGAGTCTACAAGGAAGTCGATGCGTCCGGCCGCATCCGATTGCATACTTATGTGGTCACCGAATGAACCGGCCGATCGAACCGACCGGCCAGGCCATGACGAACGAACGACCGGTGGTCGTTCGCACCTCGCGCGACGGCGATGTCGAGGCGATGCTGACGATCTATCGACACCACATCCGCCGCGGCATCGAGGAGAGCGTCGACGACAGCGGCACCCCGGAGCCCGAGGATTTGCGCGACCGGCGCCGGAACCTGCGCAATCATCGCCTGCCACATCTGGTAGCCACCTGCGGTGGCGAGGTGGTTGGCTACGCCTATGCCGTTCTGTTTCGCAAGCGACCGGCATACCGCTACACCGTCAAGCATTCGATCTACGTCCATCGCGAGCATCTCGGCAGCGGCGTGGGACGGCGGCTCCTGCAGGAACTCATCGATGCCTGCGCGGCCACCGGTTTTCGGCAGATGATCGGCTACATCGATACCGACAACACGGCATCGCTCGCCATCCACGAAAAATTCGGCTTTCGCAGGGTCGGGTTGCTTCCGGGCGTCGCCTATCGATACGGCCGCTGGGCCGACACCGTCATGGTGCAACGCTCTCTCGCTGCAGGCTCAACCGAACCGCCGCTGATATCAAACCCCGGTCGCTGAGCCTTGAGGCGACATTGCATTCTCAATGCACGCATCGAGCGGCGAGGTCATGGGCGGTCTTGCCGAAAACGGACTTAGACGATGCCGATGTCGGTCAACCGAAAGTCGTTGCCTTTGCACAACAATGACGCGTCCATTTTCTTCGCCAGTGCGTATGCGAAGCAATCACCATAGTTCAGCGCCGCACCATGCCCGGTCCCCTTGCCGAATTGCAGGTGCGCGGAACGAGCGGCGTGCGCCTGATCCTCAGTCACCGGCTCGATCCGAATGCCCGCCGCCTTGATGAAATCGTCAAGCCAACGCTCGGCTTTGCCAGGAGCAATCTTTTTCAACCCGCGCAGGACAATCGAAGTCTCCACCAGGTTGGCAGCCGACATGATCGGATCATCGTCGGTGGCAATGCTGCGGGCATAATCGTCGGCATCCACCTCCTGGCGGAAGATGGCGATGACGGCCGAGCTATCGACCACGATCACGTCGGCAGTCCTTGGTCATCGTAGCCAAGTATTTCATCCGGGCTACGCCCGGTGTCGGGCAGCGCGGCATACTGGCTTCCGATCTTCATCAATCGTGCCGCGACCTGGTCGGGACGCCGGCGTCGACGTTCACGCGCCAGGCGCTCGCGCAAGGCCAGCGTGACGGCGGCGGTCAAGCTTTCGCCGGTAAGGCCGGCGAGTTCGGTCGCCAGCTTGTGCGCTTCGTCGTTCTTGATGTTGAGATGCATGGCCTTCGTCATGGTAGAAATATAGATAAATTCTACCATCGGCGCAAGATGCCGAAGCCGCCGCCCCTCACTCGATCACGATCTCGCCGACCATGCCGTGATCGGCGTGGGTCTTGCCGTCGCTGCCGGAGATGCCGCAGCGCAGGTCGGTGACCTTGCCGGCGGCGACCGGCACGAACCACCATTCCGCCGACGCCCCCGGATAGACCTCGATCTCGCGGATCGCGCCCTTGAACTCGGCGAGGTTGACGGTCTTGCCGTCGCGCAGCTGCGTGACCTGGACCTTGCGGGTGAAGATCATCTGGCTGAAGGCGTGCGAGGTGAAATAGTGCGGATCGTTGCTCGGGTTCTTCAGCACCAGTCTGTAGAGCTTGCCGGTTTCGAAGCGGAGCTTGTTGGGTACGAAGGAGTGCTCGCCCGGCTTGCCGAGTTCGACCGTGACCACGATCGGTTCCTGGCCGGCCAGATTGCCGGCGGCCTGCGCGGCGGGGGCAACGCAGAGCGCCGCCAGGATCGACAGGGAACGGGGCAAGCGCATGAAAATGACCTTTTCGGGGTCTGCGGGCCGGGAGCAATCGGGGAATAATATTGCAAATGCGAATTACTTGCAACGAAATCAGCTGATGCGGACCGCTCCTTGTTGGACGCGCCGTTCGATGTTCGCGAAGATTGCTTCAAGGGGCGGCCGGACCCCGATGCCGGGGCAGAAAAATGTCGCACGAATTGACGATCAGAACCGCCGGTCAGAATGACCTTTCGTCGTTGCTGGCGCTTTACGGCCAGCTACACCCCGATGACGAGACCATGTCGCCGGTGGCCGCGAGCAACAACCTGGCGCAATTCCTGCGCTACCCCGGCAGCGCCATTTTCCTCGGCCTTCGAGATGACGCCGTCGTTACGACGTGCACGCTGGTTGTCATTCCAAACCTGACGCGAGGCGGCACGCCCTATGCCCTCATCGAAAACGTCGTGACGGATGGGCGGCATCGGCAGCAGGGATATGGCAAGGCGATCCTGAAAGCGGCCATTGCCGCCGCGTGGGATTGCGGCTGCTACAAGGTCATGCTGCTGACGGGCTCGAAAAATCCGGCGACGCTGAGGTTTTATCAGGACGTCGGTTTCGAGCAAAGCAAGACCGGGTTTCAGGCCCGGCGCATCCCGCCGCGTGAGGCATAGACCGCATCCAGGGCAGCTTCCAGACTACCGCCCGCTGAACCGCGCCGCACGCTTTTCCACGAAGGCGTTGCGGCCTTCCAGCGCATCCTCGCTGCGGCGGATCTCCGACTGCAGCTCGATCTCGCGCTGGAACTGGGCGGCGTAGGTCGCGTGCTCGCTCTGCTCCAGCAAGGCGCGGGTGGCGACCAGCGCGCGCGTCGGCCCTGCGGCGAGGCGCTGCGCCAGCTGCATGGCCTCGTCGAGCAGGCTCGCGTCATCGACCACCTTCCGCACCAGTCCCCATTCATGGGCACGCTCGGCGGAGAGCGGTTCGTTCAGCAACATCAATTCGAGCGCGCGCTGGCGGCCGATCAGGCGCGGCAGCAGCCAGGTCGAGCCGAGATCGGGCACCAGGCCAATCCGGCTGAACACCTGGATGAAGCTCGCCGAACGCGCGGCGACGATGATGTCGCCGGCCATCGCGAGGCTGAAGCCGCCGCCGGCCGCGACGCCGTTGACTGCGACCACGACCGGCACCCGGCATTCGCGCAGCGCCCGGAACGCCGGCCAGTAAAATTTCATCACGCCGGCGACGATGTCGCTGCCGAGCGCCTCCGACGCCTTGAGGTTCTGGCCGGAACAGAAGCCGCGGCCCTCCCCGGTCAGCACCAGCGCTCGCACGCCGGAATCAGCCGTCATCTCGCCGATCGCGGCGGCAAGGCCGCCGAGCAGGTCGGGCGTCATGGCGTTCAGGCTGGCCGGCTCATCGAGGGTCAATATACCGACGGCGCCGTCCCTGGTTTGCTTCACCCCGGCCATTTTCTTCTCCCTGCATGTTTGTCTTGGTCGTTCGCAATGTGCCATTGTTGCCGCAGGACGCCAACTCGGCCCGATACCTATGAAAAACAACAAGGCAACCCCGATGCACGACCAGTTCTCCAACGCCCAGCAGATCCGCAAACCCGCCACCACCTCCAAGGGCGGCATCGTCGCTTCGCAATCGCGCAAGGCTGCCGAAGTCGGCGCCGCCGTGTTGGCAGCCGGCGGCGACTGCGTCGATGCTGTGATCGCGACCACCTTTGCGCTCGGGGTGCTGGAACCCTGGATGAGCGGCATCGGCGGCGGCGGGGCGATGGTGCTCTACCGGGCGAAAGAGAACCGCTATGAGGTGATCGACTACGGCATGTGCGCGCCGAACAGCCTGCGGCCCGAGGATTATCCGCTGACCGGCGATGGCGCTGCCTCCGATATCTTCCCCTGGCCGCGGGTCAAGGACGACCGCAACCTGCATGGTCCGGGCTCGATCGCCGTGCCTGGCGTGGTCGCCGGCATGGAAGAGGCGCATCGCCGCCACGCCAAAATGTCGTGGCAGGAATTGCTCGGTCCCAGCATCAAGCTCGCCGGCGAAGGCCTTCTGGTGGACTGGTGGACCACGCTGATGATCGCGAGTTCGGCCGCCGACCTCAGGCGCTATCCGGCCAGTGCTGCCGCCTACCTCAAGGACGGACTGCCGCCGAACGCGCAATGGGGCATCAAGTCCAGCGTGCGGCTGCCGCAGGACCGGCTGAAGGCGACGCTGTCCTACCTCGCCGCCGAAGGCCCGCGCGATTTCTACCAGGGCGACCTGGCGCGCAGCATGGCGTCCGATATCCAGGCCGCCGGCGGCGCGCTCACGATCGAAGACCTCGCCGCCTTCCGCGCCCATGGCCGCGAGGCGCTGGCGATTCCCTATCGCGGCGGCAACGTCTATGCGACGCCGGAACTGACCTGCGGCCCGACGCTGGCGCACACCTTGCGCCTGCTGCAGCAGAAACTGCAGCCCGGCAATGGACCGGATGCGACGGCCTACATGGAATATGCGCTGGCGCTGCAATCGGCCTATCGCGAGCGCCTGCAGGACATGGGCGACGCCGACGGCCGCCGCGCGCTCGGCGCCGAACATCTGGCGCCGGCCTGCACCACGCATTTCTCGGCAGTCGACCGCGAGGGCAACATGGCGGCGGTGACGCAGACCCTGCTGTCGACCTTCGGCTCGAAATTCGTCACGCCGCAAAGCGGCGTCACCATGAACAACGGCATCATGTGGTTCGACCCGACGCCGGGCGGGCCGAACGCGCTGGCGCCCGGCAGACGCTGCCTGACCAACTACACCCCGGTGCTGGCGCAGGCCGCCGACGGAAGATGGCTGGCGCTCGGCGCCTCCGGCGGACGGCGCATCCTGCCGGCGGTGACGCAGATCCTGTCCTTCGTGATGGATTACGGCATGGACCTGGATGCGGCGATCCACACCCCGCGCATCGACGCCAGCGAGGGCGCGGTCGTGATCGGCGACGTGCGGTTGCCGCAGCCGGTCAGCGATGCGCTGCGCGCGGGTTTCGATTACGAGGAAGCGCGGGTGCAGACCTTCCCAATGAAGTTCGCCTGCCCGAGCGTGGTGCTGCGCGACGGCGACACCAACTCGGGCGCGACGGAAAGCGCGCAGCCGTGGGGCGATGCGGTGGCAGAGGGGTGATTTTTCTCCCTCCCCCCGCGAAGCGGTGGGGAGGGTGGCACATCGAGAGCGCAGCGAACGATGTGACGGGTGGGGGGTGCTTCGGCGCATTCCTCTGCCAGTGAGTTTGCTGAGACACCCCCCACCCGACCGGCCTTCGGCCGGCCACCCTCCCCACCGCTTCGCGGGAGGAGGGAGAAGAAAGCGCTCCGCGGCCTCAGTCAGACAGCTTTGGCTTCGACGCTCGTGGTCGATGACCTAACCACCGACGCCCGCTCTCCTCCCGCAAAAACAATCCCCTCATAACCCTTCATTGCGACCTCATTGATCGCCGCGACGTATTTCGGGGTGCCGCCGTTGAAGACGACGTGCCGGACCTTGCCTGCCTCGTGACCGGGCACATTGGAATTGTAGCCGGTGAACCATCCCTTGGCGTTACGCAGCAACATGACCGCGTACATCTTGGCGACGTAGCCGGTCCAGCGTTGCTGCGCCGCGAGCGTGGGATCGGCTCGCGAAAAACCGCGCGCCCACATGTGCTCCAGCAGGGCGCTGCACCAGTTGACGCCGGTTTCGATGCCGCGCGGAAAGTTGGTCGATGCCGAACCGCTCTGCGGGCCGGTCGGCATCAGCAGGTTCGGAAAACCGTGCACCAGCATGCCCAGGAAGGTCGACGGGCCGTCCTTCCATTTCTCGGACAGTTTTTCGCCGCCGATGCCACGGATATCGATCTGGTCGTACGCGCCGGTGATGGCGTCGAAGCCGGTGGAGTAGACGATGATATCGAACTCGTAGTCGCGCGCGCTGGTGCGCAGGCCCGACTCGGTGATCCGCTCGATCGGCGTCTCGCTGATATCGACGAGGTGGACGTTGGGCCGGTTATAGGCCTCGAAGTAATTCGTCTCCAGCGGCACGCGCTGCACGCCGAAACCGTGGTCCCTGGGGATCAGTTTCTCCGCCACCACGGGATCCTTGACGCGGCGGCGGATCCGGTCGGCGATGTAGGCGGAGAATTCAGCGTTGGCGGCCGGGTCGGTAAAGATTTCGCGGAAATTGCTCAGCCAGATGCCGAAGCCGGGCTCGTCGTAGAGCCGGTCCCACAGCGCCAGCCGCTCCTCGCGCGTCACCTCGAAGAAGCCGCGGCGGTCGGGCTCGTGTACGAAGCCGCCGGGGGTGCGGCCGCAGGTCTCGAAAATCTCGTCGTAGCGCGCACGGATGTCGGCCATTTCCGCGTCCGAGATCGGGCTGTTGTTGAGCGGCGCGCTCCAGTTCGGCCGCCGCTGGAACACCGTGAGCTCGCCGACCTTGTCGGCGATCTCGCCGATGATCTGAATGGCGGTGGCGCCGGTGCCGATGACGGCGACCTTTTTTCCGGCCAGTTCGACCGGTTCATGCGGCCAGTGGAAGGTGTGGAACGAGCGGCCCTTGAAGCTCTCCATTCCGGCCAAACGCGGCAGCGTCGGCGCCGACAGCAGCCCGACCGCCATGATGACGAAGCGGCAGGTCAGCTCGCGGCCAACGTCGATTCGCAGCCGCCACACATCATGCGCCTCGTCGAACTTCGCCGCCTCGACCTTGCAGTTGAACTGCATGTGCCGGCGCAGATCGAATTTTTCCGCGACGTAATTGAGATAGCGAAGGTTCTCCGGCTGGCTGGAGAACCTCTCCTTCCAGTGCCACTCGTCGAGCAGCTCCTTCGAGAACGAATAGCCGTAGGTGTAGCTCTCCGAGTCGAAGCGGGCGCCCGGATAGCGGTTCCAGTACCAGGTGCCGCCGAGGTCGGGGGCGGCCTCGAGCACCAGAGCATCGACGCCGAGGTCGGCAAGGCGCTTGATCTGATAGATTCCAGCCACACCCGCGCCAACGACGATGACCTCGTAATGCGACTTGCCTCCCGCCATTATTCCCTGCTCCGGAATTTTGTTTCTGGACATCGACGAGTATAGCGAGCGCCCTGCATTTCACTACAGCAATCGGCCGGGCCTTGCGTGCGCCATGCTGCGGCCGGCCTGAACCCGGACCACACGCGGCGCGACTGATATCGGGGGCCGGCATCCCGCCTGTCCCCGGGAGCCTGATAGCCATGCCCGCTTCACACCGTCTCGCGGCACTGGCCGTGGCTGCAGCACTGCTGGCGCCGCCGACAGCCGGCGCGATGGACGCGGATCTGCGCGCCTCCAGCCGCGGACCGACCGGGCTTCGACTGTGCGGCACCGATGGCGCGGCCGCCTCCGCCGAAGCCTGCAGGGACATGGATCTCGATGCGCTGACCGGGCGGATCGAAAGCGCGCTCCAGGCGGCGCTTTCGAAAGCGCCGGCGATCATCCGGCCGCTCCTGAAACGCGATCAGGTCTGGTTCAACGACATCGTGCTCAGCGCGGCGGAATCGATGACGCAACCCGACGATGATTTTCGGGAAGCCTTCGTGGCGACGCTGCGCCAGCGCGCCGCGACGCTGAAAGGCGTCGCGCAAGGATTTGGCCGCTCCGGCGTCGCCGGGCGATGGGTCAACGCCTTCGGCAGCGTGACCGTGACCCCGGCCGGTGGCTTCTATCGCCTCGCCATCGACACCAGCGCGGTCTATGGCACCGGCAGCGACCGCCGCAGGGAATGCAAGGCGACAGCTCAGGTGAAGCCGGCGGGCGGCTGGTTGACGGGCTTCATTCTGCCCGCCGATGATAGCGACAGGGCAACTGCCGGTGACGCGAAATCCCATTCTGCAAAACCGCCCGCCATCAAGATGCGGCGACAGGGCGGCACGCTCCGCGTCGTGATCGGCGGCCAGGAATGGCGCGACGAAGCGCGGCCCGATTGCGAGTATATGTGGCAGATCACCGCGAGCTATTTCGCCGACGGCAAGCCGGACGCAATTGCGGCGGCGGACAGCGCCGGCACCTCGTTCGTCACACCGAGCTTCGACTGCACACGGCCGGACACCGCAAGCGATGAAGAGATTTGCGCCGATCCGGACCTCGCCGACAACGACCGGCGGCTGAACCTGGCATGGAAGGCGTTGCTGCCGCGGCTCGACGAGACGACGCGCAGCGCCCTGACCGGGGACCAGCGCCACTGGGTCCTCGCCCAGACCCATCAATATCCGCAATTCCTGCATCCGGCCTGGGAGAAGACCACCTCCCACATGCATTTCACCGCCGACGCGCGCGACAAGCTCGACCGGCTGCAGCGCGAACGGATCGCGCTGCTCGACGGTTTCGACGACAAGCGCAGCGGCCTTGCCGGCCTGTGGCTGGGCTACAACGCGGTCCTCAAGGTGACGCCGACACCGGACGGCGGCCTGAAGGCCGACGGCTGGAAGTGGGAGCAAGGCGACTGGAAAGCCGGTTGCGACTTCGACATCAAAGGCAAGGTCATCAACGGCGTGTTTCGCTCCGAGGCAGGACGCAAGAACCCGGATACGCTGGAACGCGATCACGCAAGCCTGATCGTCAACCAGCAGGACGATATCTTCGCCGGGAAGCGCGATGGCTCCGACGATGCGGATCCGGCGAAATGCCGACGCAACATCATGATCTCGTCGACGGCGCGGCTGTTCCCCGCCCGCCCCTCGCCCGACATCGACAATCTCGGCGGCCCGGTCCGGTGAAAGGGCGAAGCATCCGCGCCGGATCAGGTCGACGGGAATGGCCGAACCTCGACCGATGCGCTGGAAAGACGGCGATACAGATCGCGTCGCCGGGCGATCGGCCACCAGTCGTACAGAAAGATTTCGAGCGGACGCCAGTTCGCGACCCAGCCCAAAATCAGGAAACTCTCCTCGATCATGCGGCTGAGCGAGCCCTCGACGAGTCCGCCTGCGAACCGCGCGATGGCAAAGCATGCGATCAGCACCATCACGCCGATGCCGAGGGAACGGCGGCCAACCCGGAACAGCTCGGTGAGGTCGCCCTGCAGGACCGTCGCGCGGTGGGAAAAGTATCCGCGGATGGCTTCGGCCAGATCCTTTGCCGCCTTGTTCTGAAGCTCGCTTTCCGGGAAATGGACGATAATCCTGATGGGCTGGTCGGTGCGCAATTCGCGCGCCCAACCCACGATGAATTCTTCCGCCTCGCGGTCGAGATCGCGCTCCCGAAACGGCGACGGGTCCAGGGTATGAAAGAGCTGAGCGATCTCGTCGACACGCAGCTCGATGACATGGTCCGTGCTTTCGATCGTCATGGTCAGCGCCCCGCAACCCTGAAGCGCCCGCGCCCGATGGACTTCAGGGCTTCCAGCGACACCAGGACGACGATCCCCGCCGCCAGCGTCAATGCGAGATCATCGAGATGCAGCGGCCCGAAACGGAACAGCGCGCTGGCGGCGGGGAAAAGCAGCGTCAGGCTCAGCATGACGGGAACGACCAGCATCACCCATGCGAGCGCGGCATTCGGCCGCCGCAGCGCCGCGATCAGCGACGCGCTGAACGAGCGATTGACGAAGATCAGGCTGACAATGGCCAGCACCAGCGAGAAGAAGGTGAGCGCCCGCACCTCCGCCTCCGGCATGCCGTGCTTCAGCGCCGTGACGTAGATGACGGCGACCACCGCAAAGGCCAGCGTTCCCTGCACCAGGCTCCAGCCGATCAGGCTGCCCGAGAACAGCGGCTGATCGGGCGGACGCGGCGGCCGGCTCATCACGTCGTCCTCTTCCGTTTCGGCCTCGAACACCAGCGAGCACACGGGATCGATGATCATCTCCAGGAACGCGATGTGGATCGGCCCGAAGATGATCGGCAGGCCGAACAGCAGCGGCAGCAGCGCAAGGCCCGCGATCGGCACATGCACGGCGAAGATGAACCCCATCGCCTTGCGGAGGTTGTCGTAGATCCGGCGGCCGAGCCGCACCGCGTGCACGATCGAGCCGAAATCATCGTCGAGCAGCACGATGGAGGACGCCTCGCGCGCCACATCGGTGCCGCGGCCGCCCATCGCGATGCCGATATGCGCCGCCTTGAGCGACGGCGCGTCGTTGACGCCGTCGCCGGTCATGGCGACGATTTCGCGGTTGGCCTTGAGCGCATCGACGATGCGAAGCTTCTGGTCGGGCATGATCCGCGCGAACACGGTCGCGGTCCGCACGCGCTGCGCCAGCTGCTGCGCGTCCAGCGTTTCCAGTTGCTCTCCGGTCACGAGGTCGGCGGTGTCGAGACCGGCCTGCCGGGCGATCGCCATGGCGGTCGCGGGATAGTCGCCGGTGATCATGACCACCCTGATGCCGGCGGAGCGGCACTCGGCGACGGCGGCGGGCACACTCGGCCGCAGCGGATCGGCCAGGCCCACCAGCCCTTCGAACTGGAAGGCAAAATCATGCTGCGAGGCCGGCCATGCGGCGCCAGCGAAGGAGGCGCGGGCGACGCCGAGGACACGCAGGCCTTCGGC
>NZ_JAURXB010000012.1 GCF_030654605.1 Bradyrhizobium sp. | reverse complement strand
GATGCGCGCGGTGTTGAACGAGGATGATCGGCGCTTGATGCCGTGCACGGTGTAGCCGAGGCCGAGCAGGTATTCGGCGAGATAGGCGCCGTCCTGGCCGGTAATGCCGGTAATCAGCGCAACGCGCCGTTTTGAATCCTGAACCGTCATGTCTTCTCCAACAACGCCAAGACCACCCAAGAGCAACTACCCAAAAGCAACTACCCGAGAGCAGCCGGGCGACGACAAACCACCAAACGTTGCGCTGGACCGGCCACTTCGGTCCCAAGGACGCAAGCCGGACGGCCAAAGCCCTATCATGCCCCCCTTCCCCCAAGCAAATTGGTCCCCGGCAGTCAGTTACCGGTCAGGCGTCGCCGGGGCTTGCGGGTTACGGAGCCATGGACCACAATCGACTCACGTGAGGGCTTGGGGCCCGAATGACTGGAATCCAGCTATTCCGGCATCCGTGCCGAGCCAAAACCCAAGAAAAGTCAATAAAGGGAGAAACACATGCGTAAACTGATGATGGCCGCGGCCATCGCGCTGCCGATGTTCGGCACGGCTGCGATCGCGCAGGAGACGGTCAAGATCGCCTATATCGACCCGTTGTCGGGCGGCGGCGCCAGCATTGGCGAAATCGGCCTGAAGACCTTTCAGTTCCTCGCCGAGGAGTTGAACGCCAAGGGCGGACTTCTCGGCAAGAAGGTCGAGATCGTGCCTTTCGACAACAAGACCAATCCGCAGGAAAGCCTGATCCAGGCCCAGAAGGCCATCGATCAAGGCATCCGGTTCCTGACCCAGGGCAATGGCTCGTCGGTCGCGGGCGCGCTGACGGATTTCGTTTCGAAGTACAACGAGCGCAATCCCGGCAAGGAAGTCCTGTACTTCAACTATGCCGCGGTCGATCCGGTCCTGACCAATGAGAAGTGCAGCTTCTGGCATTTCCGCTGGGATGCCAACTCCGACATCAAGATGGAGGCGCTCACCAACTACATGAAGACCGCGACCGCCATCAAGAACGTCTATCTGATCAATCAGGATTACTCGTTCGGCCACTCGGTCCGAACCGCCGCCAAGTCGATGCTCGGCGCCAAGCGGCCGGACATCAAGATCGTCGGCGACGAACTGCATCCGCTGCTGAAAATCACCGATTTCGCCCCCTATATCGCCAAGATCAAGGCATCGGGCGCCGACACCGTGGTGACCGGCAATTGGGGCCAGGATTTCGCGCTGCTGCTGAAAGCTTCGGCGGACGCCGGATTGAAGGTGAACTGGTACACCTATTACGCCGGCGGCACCGGCGGTCCGACCGCCGTCAAGCAGGCCAACCTCAACCATCAGGTGTTCCAGGTCGGCGAAGGCATCGCCAATCTCGACAACAAGCCGTCGCAGGAGTTCGAAAAGGCGCTGCGCGCCAAATACGACTTCAGTCTGTTCTACCCGCGCGCCGTCAACCAGATGCGCATGCTGGCGGCAGCTGCCGACAAGGCCAAGTCGATCGATCCGATCAAGGTCGCGCTCGCGCTCGAAGGCATGGAGTTCGACGTCTTCAATGGCGGCAAGGGAAATATGCGCAAGGACGATCACCAGTTCTTCCAGCCGATCTATATTTCCTCGCTCGGCGAGCGCACCGCAAAGGAACCTTTCGACGAGGAAAAGACCGGCTGGGGCTGGAAGCTGATCGCCAGGATCGATACCGCCCAGACCGTGCTGCCGACCACCTGCAAGATGGAACGTCCGAAGTAATCATTCGCACGTAAGCCGTCCGCCCCGAAGGTTCGGGGCGGACGCGTCCCTTATCCACCAGGCGGTGCGCCGTGCTTGAACTGATCGTCATCTCCACGCTGAACGGTGTACTGTTCGGCATGCTGCTGTTTTTGATGGCGAGCGGGCTCACCGTCATCTTCAGCATGCTCGGCGTGCTAAACTTCGCGCATGCCAGCTTCTACATGCTCGGCGCGTTTTTCGGTTTTCAGATCAGCCGGTGGTTCGGCTTCTGGCCGGCGCTGGTGATTGCGCCATTGCTGGCGGGCGCGATCGGCGCCGCGGTCGAGCGGTATGGCCTGCGCCGCGTCCACAAGAACGGCCATGTCGCCGAACTGCTGTTCACCTTCGGCCTCGCCTTCGCGATCGAGGAAGTCGTGCAGATCATCTGGGGCAAGAGCCCTGTGGATTTCCGCGTGCCGCCGTCGCTGGATTTCTCGGCCTTCACGATCTTCTCGACCAACTATCCCGCCTACAAGATGTTCATGCTGCTGGTCTCGATCCTGATCTTCGCGGCCTTGCTGGTCACGCTCAAGAAGACGCGGATCGGCCTGATCGTGCAGGCGGCACTGACCCATCCGCACATGGTCGGCCATCTCGGCCATAACGTCGGACGCATCTTCATGCTGGTATTCGGCGTCGGCACCGCGCTCGCCGCCGTCGCCGGCGTCATTGCCGGTCCCGCGCTGGTGACGCAGGCGAACATGGCCGGACTGCTCGGCCCGATCCTGTTCGTGGTGGTGGTGGTCGGCGGACTGGGTTCGCTGCCCGGCGCCTTCGTCGCCTCGCTGCTGATCGGCCTGGTGCAGACCTTTGCGGTATCGATGAACGGCTCATTGTCCGGCGCGTTCGGCCCGCTCAGCCCTGATTATGCGGCGACCTGGCTCGCCGACATCTGGAACGTGACGATCGCCCAGATCGCGCCGATCATGCCCTATGTACTGCTGGTACTGATCCTGATCTTCCGTCCCATGGGCCTGCTCGGGACACGCGACACATGACCGAGACAACCTCAAGCGTGGCACCTCCCGTTCCCGCGGCCGCCGAAAAACTCAAATTCTACGGATTATGGCTCGCGGCCGCGATCGTGCTGCTGTTGCTGCCGAAACTGTTCAGCTCCGGCGGATCGCTGACCACGTTCAGCCTGATCGGCATCTCGATCGTCTTCTCGCTGTCCTACAACATCCTGCTGGGCCAGACCGGCATGCTGTCGTTCGGCCACGCCGTCTATTACGGCCTCGGCGGCTTCCTGGTGATCCACGCCATCAACATCATCGGCGCCAACAAGCTGCCGATCCCGCTGCCGCTGGTCCCGCTGATCGGAGGACTGACCGGATTATTGTTCGCGGTGCTGCTCGGCTGGGTCTCGACCCAGCGCAGCGGAACCGCGTTCGCGATGATCTCGCTCGGCCTTGCCGAACTGGTCGCCTCGTCGGCGCTGATCCTGCGCACTTTTTTCGGCGGCGAAGCCGGCATCTCAGCCAACCGCACCAAGGTGTTTCGGCTGTTCGACTGGAGTTTCGGGCCGCAAATCCAGATCTACTACCTAGTCGCGGCATGGACGCTGTTGGCCGTCATCGCCATGTACGCCCTCACCCGCACGCCGCTTGGCCGGATGTGCAATGCGGTGCGCGACAATCCCGAGCGGGTGCAGTTCGTCGGCTACGATCCGCACGTCGTCCGTTACCTCGCGTTCTGCTTTTCCGGATTCTTCGCCGGCATAGCGGGCGCCCTCGCGGCCATCAACTTCGAAATCGCCAATTCGGCCTATCTCGGCGCCGTGCAGTCGGGAACCGTGCTGTTCGCCACCTATATCGGCGGCGTCGGGTTCTTCATCGGCCCAATCGTTGGCGCGATCTTCGTCACGTTTCTCTCTCTCGGCCTCAGCGATCTGACGCAGGTGTGGCAGCTTTATTTCGGACTGATCTTCATCGCCGTGGTGCTGTTCGCGCCGGGCGGCATCACCGGCCTGTTGATGATGCACCGCCCGCTGGTGAAGGCCGGTACGCTCGGCAGGGTGCTGCCCAGCTATCTGATTGCCTTCGTGCCGACGCTCGCCATGCTCATCGGCCTCATCCTCGCGACCGAAATTATTGTGTATTTTTCTGTCCACTCCGGCGACGACTCTCACATCAAGGCGTTTGGCGTCCCGTTCGACGCGGCGAACCGTTACATCTGGGCGATGTCGGCGGTCCTGCTGTTCGGCGGCTATTGGGTGGCGCGCAAGACCTGGACGATGGTCGGACATGCGTGGGACGAGGCCACCAGCGGCGCGCGCGAGCAGGGAGCCATCGCATGAGCACCGCCATCGAATTGCGTGGCGTCGAGAAGAGCTTCGGCATCACCTCGGTGATCCGCAACGTCAATTTGACGGTGGCGCAGGGCGAACGCCATGCCCTGATCGGACCGAACGGCGCCGGCAAATCCACGCTGTTCAACCTGATCAGCGGCTACATGGTGCCCTCGGCCGGCAGCATCCTGCTGCGCGACGAAGTGGTGTCGGGCCTGCCGCCCTACCAGATCAACCGCCGCGGCCTGTCACGCAGCTTCCAGGTCACCAACGTGTTCGCCAATATGAGCGTGTGGGAAAACCTGCGCTGCGCCGTGCTGTGGGCCGCCGGTTATCGCTATACGTTCTGGAAGAACATCGACAATTTGCCGGAAGTGCGCGAGCGGACCGCCCGGATCCTCAGCGATATCAACCTGACGGCGCGGCGCGACGTGCCGGCCGGTCTGCTGACCTATGCCGAGCAGCGCGCCCTCGAGATTGGCATCACGGTGGCCGGCGGCGCCAATGTCATCCTGCTGGATGAGCCGACCGCCGGCATGAGCCACGCCGAGACCGAACGCGCGGTGGAACTGATCCGCCGCCTGACGGAAGGCTGCACGCTGCTGATCGTCGAGCACGACATGAGCGTGGTGTTCGGCCTCGCCGACCGCATTTCGGTGCTGGTGTATGGCCAGATCATCGCCTCGGGCACGCCGGAAGAGATTCGCGGCAATCCGAAAGTCCGGGAAGCCTATCTCGGCGAGGAGGCCGCCTGATGCTGGAGGTCCGCGACCTGCACGCCTATTACGGCAAAAGCCACATCCTGCAGGGCGTCGATATGCGTATCGATGCCGGCGAAGTCGTCAGCCTGCTCGGCCGCAATGGTGTCGGCCGCTCCACCACCGTCAAGGCCATCATGGGCGAGGTGCCGCCGCAGGGCTCGATCAAGTTCAAGGGCACCGATATCGCGGGCTTGCCGAGCTACCGGATCGCGCATTTGGGCTTGGGCTACGTGCCGGAACACCGCGATATCTTTCCAGGGCTGACGGTGCGGCAAAACCTGATGCTTGGCATCAAGGATACCAGCCGCGCCGGCAAGTGGCGGCTCGAAGACATGCTGGAGATGTTCCCCAACCTCGCCGCCCGCGCCGATACCGCGGCCGGCGTGCTGTCGGGCGGTGAAAAGCAGATGCTGACGATTTGCCGGACGCTGATGGGGGACCCCGAACTCGTCATGATCGACGAGCCCACCGAGGGGCTGGCTCCGATCATCGTACAGCAGGTCGGCGATCTCCTCGCCGAGATCGCCCGCCGCGGCGTCGCCATCCTGCTGGTGGAACAGAAACTCTCGATCGCCATGCGGATCTCGCATCGGGTCTACGTGATGGGCCACGGCCGCATCGTGTTCGAGGGTACGCCGGCCGAACTCAAAGCCAACGATGCCATTCGCAAGGAATGGCTGGAAGTCTGAACCGGAATCGGTTGCGGGATCGGGGAGAGCCCGGCTCCGCCATCGGCAAGGTGACGGCTACTCGCCGTAACGGCGCAGTCGCTCGAGGTCGACGATGGTGACGCCGCCGTATTCGAGCCGCAGCAACCCCTGGCTCTCCAGCCGCTTCAGGCACTGGTTGGCGTTCTGCCGGCTCATGCCGGACAGGGCGCCGATTTCCTCCTGGGTGATCTCCAGATGAAGCGTGAGATCCGGATAGAGGATGGGATTGAACAGCGAGGCGATCGACCGTGCCAGACGGGCGGTGGCGTCCAGCGTCCGGCCATATTCGAGCAATCCGATAAACTGGCCGAGGCGTTCGTTGAGTTGCCTGACCAGGAAACGGTTGAACCCCACGCTGTTTTCAAACAGCCAGACGAAGGTTCCGCGGTCCATCATGGCCAGTCGCGTATCGCGCAACGCCACCACGTCGTAGCGCCGGGGCTCCTTCTTGAGCACGGAGCCCTCGCCGAACCATGCCCCACCGGTCAGACCTGCAAAACTGGCGGCCTTGCCGCCCCGGGACACGATACCCATACGGGCAAGACCGGTGACGACGCCGGTCCAGTAGTCGAAATTGTCGCCGCGCATGAAAATGAATTCATTGGCGCGGTAGGATTTTTCGACGATCCCGGCGCGCGCGATCTCGACCTCCCGCTCGTTCAATTCGCGCGACCAGGCCGCGATGCGCTTCAAATTATCTGCTGCAATCATTGTAACGTCGAACCGTCCCCCTGATGCCGCACGACGCCCATGCTGCGCCGCAACAATAACCCTGGTCCCACCACCGCGCCGTCCCCTTGGGAACAAAACGCCGATCATGGCCGCCGACGAAATTTGCCTGGAGATTGTCAGGCGCAAGACATTTCAAAGTACCGCTTTACCCTATTGAGGGCCATCTCCTAGCGCGGCCCGTAGTCCAGGGGGAGATAGGGTGCGGCATTACCGCGGTTGGAATGGCCTACCCATGACGGCCCATGTATGATCGGCTCGGTGAGAGCAAGACAGATAAAGAGCGCGTCAAGCGCCGTATCTCGGAGGAATAGGTGGATTACGCTTTGGAAGTGCGCGGGGTGTCACTGCGCTTCGGCGGCGTGCGTGCGCTCACCGAGGTCAGCTTTGGCGTGAACGATGGCGAGCTGTTCTCGATCATCGGCCCCAACGGCGCCGGCAAGACCTCGATCGTCAACTGCATTTCGGGCCGCTACAAGCCGACCGAAGGCCAGCTGTTCTATCGCGGGCAGGACATCACCGCCCTCAATCCGAACGCGCGGCCGCGGCTCGGCATCGGCCGCACCTTCCAGAACCTCGCACTGTTTCATCATATGAGCGTACTCGACAACATCATGGTCGGCCGCCATCACTTGCTGAAGAACAATTTCCTGACGGGATCGCTGTACTGGCTGACCGGCGCGCGGCGCGAGGAACTCGAGCATCGCCGCAAGGTGGAGGAGATCATCGATTTCCTCGATCTGCAGTCGGTCCGCAAGGCCACCGCCGGCACCCTGCCCTACGGCCTGCGCAAGCGCGTCGAGCTCGCCCGCGCCATGGCGCTGGAGCCGCAACTGATCCTGCTCGACGAGCCGATGGCCGGCATGAACTTCGAGGAAAAAGAGGACATGGCGCGCTACATCGTCGACCTCAACGAAGAGTTCGGCATGACCGTCATGATGATCGAGCACGACATGGGCGTGGTGATGGATATTTCCCACCGTGTCATGGTGCTGGATTTCGGCCGCAAGATCGCCGAAGGCGATCCCGCCGCGGTGCTGGCCGATCCGCACGTCAAGCGCGCATACCTCGGCGAAGAGGACGAGGTCCTGGTCGACCCCGACGACAACCCGGCGTCAGCGGAGACCGTGGCATGATGGATTACGCCGGCCGCGTCGCCCAAGCCGACACCTATCCGAAGTTACTGCGCCTCAACGCCAGAGAGCACGGCGGCGAGATCGCGCTGCGCGAAAAGGATTTCGGACTCTGGAAAGTATTCACCTGGAACGACTACCAGACCCGGGTGCACGACTTCGCGCTCGGCATGGTCGAACTCGGCCTCGGCCGCGGTGACGTCATCGGCATCATCGGCGACAACCGGCCGGACTGGGTGTCGGCCGAAATCGCCACCCATGCCATCGGCGCCATGTCACTCGGCCTCTATCGCGACGTGCTGGACGAGGAAGCCGCCTATCTCCTTAGCTACGGCGCAGCCAAACTGGTGTTCGCCGAGGACGAAGAGCAGGTCGACAAGCTGCTGGCGCTGGCCGACCGCGCGCCACAACTCGAGCACATCGTCTATTCCGACCCGCGCGGCATGCGGAAATATGACGACCCGCGACTGATGGAAGCCGCCAGGCTGGCGGAGATGGGTCGCGCCCGCGCCGCGCGCGAACCCGGCCTGTACGACAGACTGGTCGACGAAACCGAAGGCGAGGACGTCGCGATCCTCTGCACCACCTCGGGCACCACGGCGCATCCGAAACTGGCGATGCTCGCCGCCGGCCGCGTGCTGCGGCATTGCGCGACCTACCTGTCATTCGATCCGAAGGGGCCGGACGACGAATACGTCTCGGTGCTGCCGCTGCCCTGGATCATGGAACAGGTCTACGTGCTCGGCAAAGGCCTGCTGTGCCGGATGAAGGTCAACTTCGTCGAGCAGCCCGACACCATGATGCACGATTTCCGCGAGATCGCGCCAACCTTCGTGCTGTTCGCGCCAAGGGTCTGGGAATCGATCGCTGCCGACGTCCGCGCCGGCGTGATGGATTCCTCGCCGCTCAAGCAGAGCCTCTACGAACTCGGCATGAAGACGGGGCTGGCGGCGCTGGCGCACGGCAAGCACTCCGCGGTTGCCGACATCCTGCTGTTCCGCGCGCTGCGCGACCGCCTCGGCTTCAGCCGGCTGCGTTCGGCCGCCACCGGCGGCGCCGCGCTCGGTCCCGACACCTTCAAGTTCTTTCAGGCCATGGGCGTGCCGTTGCGCACGCTGTACGGCCAGACCGAAATGCTCGGCGCCTACACGCTGCATCCCATGGGCAAAGTCGACCCCGATACCACCGGCGTGGCGATGGCCGACAACATCGAGATCCGCATCGACAATCCGGATATCCACGGTGTCGGTGAAATCGTGGTGCGGCACCCCAACATGTTCCTCGGCTATTACAAGAGCCCGGAGGCCTCCGCCGCCGACATGGAGGATGGCTGGATGCATTCCGGCGACGCCGGCTATTTCAACCCCAGCAAGCAGCTGGTGGTGATCGACCGCATCAAGGATTTGGCGGAAACCGCCCGCGGCGAACGGTTCTCGCCGCAATACATCGAGAACAAGCTGAAATTCTCGCCCTACATCGCCGAGACCGTGGTGCTGGGCGCCGGCCGCGACGCACTGGCGGCGATGATCTGCATCCGCTTCTCGATCATCTCGAAATGGGCGGAGAAAAAACGGATCTCGTTCACCACCTACACCGACCTCGCCTCGCGCCCGGAAGTCTACGCGCTGCTGCGCAAGGAAGTCGAAACCGTCAACGCCACCCTGCCGCCGGCGCAACGTATCTCCCGATTCCTGCTGCTCTACAAGGAACTGGATGCCGACGACGGCGAACTGACCCGCACCCGCAAAGTGCGCCGCAGCGTCATCAACGAGAAATACGCCGGGATCATCGATGCGATCTACGGCGGCAAGAGTGAAATCCCGGTCGATACCGTGATCCGCTTCCAGGACGGCACCACCCAGCGCATCCGCACCACGCTGGCGGTGGTCGACCTCGGGCACGATGCGGCTGTGGCGGAGGCCGCGGAATGAACACCCAGCTTCTGATCCAGCTCTTGGTCAACGGCCTCGTGGTCGGCACACTCTACGGCGTGGTCGCGATGTCGTTCGTGCTGATCTACAAGGCCACGCAAGTGGTGAATTTCGCACAGGGTGAATTGCTGCTGGTCGGCGCCTGGGTGTGCTGGGCGCTGCTGACCAAATACCAGGTGCCGTTCTGGCTCGGCATGCCGATCACCCTGGTCTTCATGTTCATCTTCGGCATCGCGATCCAGATCGTCATCCTGCGCCCGATGATCGGCGAGCCGATCATTTCGGTGATCATGGTGACGATCGCGCTGTCCACGGTGTTCTCGGCGCTGATGAAATGGATGTTCGGCGTCAATCTGCAGCCGTTTCCGCGCATCTTCGCGACCCAGCACGTCAATATCCTGGGACTGCAGGTGCAGACCGTCTATCTGATGAGTCTCGCCGTTTCGGTGGCGATGATGATCGGGATGGCGTGGTTCTTCCGCTTCTCCAAATACGGCCTCGCCATGCGCGCCACCGCGTTCAACCAGCAGGTGGCGCAATCGCTCGGCATCTCCGTCAAGAGCGTGTTCGCGATGGCGTGGGCGATCTCGGCGACAGTGTCGGCGGTGGCCGGCGTGGTGGTGGCGGTCGTCAACGGCGTCTCGGCGGGACTTTCGGCCTACGGCATCAAGGTGTTTCCGGCGGCGATCCTCGGCGGGCTCGACAGCGTCGGCGGCGCGGTGCTCGGCGGCATCATCATCGGCCTGTTGGAGAACTTCGCGCATTTCCTCGACTCTGAGTATCTGCACTGGGGCAATCTCTACGAGATCGTGCCGTTCTACGCCTTGATCATCATCCTGATGATCAAGCCCTATGGCCTGTTCGGCACCAAAGACATCGAGCGGGTATAATCATGGCAGGCCCCACCCTCATTCCCGCCGGCGATTTCCGCACCAGCTACGCGGAAGACACCACCGTGTTCCCGACCCGGACCGGGCGCAACGCGATGATCGCCGGCATCGTGCTGATCTGTTTTGCGCCGCACGTCCTCGGCGAATACAGCCTCAGCCTCTTGATCCAGATCGGCATCTTCGGCATCGCCGCCCTTGGCCTCAACATCGTGGTCGGCTTCACCGGCCAGATCTCGATCGGCCATGCCGCCTTCTTCGGCTTCGGGGCGTTTACCTCGGCCTATCTGTCGAACCGGTTCGGCATCCCCGTGTTCTTCTGCATTCCGCTCGCGGGCGTGGTGACGGCGGCGGTCGGACTGGTGTTCGGCCTGCCCGCCGCGCGCCTGAAGGGACTTTATCTCGCGATCGCGACGCTGGCGGCGCAGTACATCCTGCTGGATTTCTTTGCCCGAGCCGAATGGTTCACCGGCGGCAGCGTGCCTGCCAGCGCCGAGCCGTTCTCGATCTTCGGCTATTCGCTGCGCGGCGATAAGAAGTATTTCTACGTCGTGCTCGCCTATGTCGTGGTCTGCTACCTGCTGGTGACCAACCTGATCCGCTCGCGCGACGGCCGGGCGCTGATCGCGGTGCGCGATCACTACCTGTCGGCGGAGATCATGGGCATCAACCTGACCAAGTACCGCACGCTGTCGTTCGGCCTCGCCGCGTTCTTTGCCGGCGTCGGCGGCGCGCTCTATGCGCATTACAACCAGGTGGTCTCCAACGAGGGCTTCGGCATCGACCGCTCCATCATTTTTCTCGCCATGATCATCATCGGCGGGCTCGGCTCGATCATGGGCACGCTGATGGGCACCGCCTTCATGGTGCTGCTGCCGGAATCGATGGAATGGCTGAGCGTCGCGCTGCGCGACAGTCCGATCGACCAGTTCCTGGGACTGAAGAACAACATCGCTTTCCTGCGCGAGATGGCGATCGGAATCATCATCATCATCTTTCTGGTGTTCGAGCCGGACGGACTGGCGCACCGCTGGCGCCAGATCAAGGCTTACTGGAAACTCTACCCGTTCTCGCATTGAGGTCGGAACGGGCAGACAACAAGAAGACCTCGAGAAGAAAACCGGAGGATTATGCTTATGAACATGAAAGCTCTTCTCAGCAGCGCCGCCTTGGCGGCAATGCTTGGCGGCATGTCCGCCATCACGCCCGCCACCGCCCAGACGCCGATACCGCTTGGCAATCTGGTCGATTATTCCGGCCCGACCTCCGACGTCGGAACGCCCTACGGACAAGGCATCGTCGATACTTATGCCTGGATCAACAAAAGCGGCGGCATCAACAAGACCAAGGTCAACCTCGATACCGTCGATTACGGCTATCAGGTGCCGCGTGCGATCGCCCAGTACAAGAAATGGTCGGGCGCCGACAAGGTCGCCGCCATTCTCGGATGGGGTACGGCCGACACCGAAGCCCTCACCGGCTTCCTCGCCGAAGACAAGATTCCCGACATCTCGGCGTCTTACGCCGCCGCGCTGTCCGACCCGACCGGCGCAGGCGGCAAGGCCAAGCCCGCTCCCTACAATTTCTTCTACGGTCCGAGCTATTCCGACGCGGTTCGCGGCATGCTGACCTGGGCCGCGGATGACTGGAAGGCCAAGGGCAAGCCCGGCAAGCCGAAGTTCGTCCACATGGGCGCCAACCATCCCTATCCCAACGCGCCCAAGGCGGCGGGTGAAGCGATGGCGGCCGAACTCGGCTTCGAGCTGCTGCCGCCGATCGTGTTCGCGCTGACGCCCGGCGACTATAGCGCACAGTGCCTGACCTTGAAGAGTTCCGGCGCCAACTACGCCTATCTCGGCAATACCGCCGGCTCGAACATCTCGGTGCTGAACGCCTGCAAGGCCGCGGGTGTCGATGTCCAGTTCCTCGGCAACGTCTGGGGCATGGACGAGAACGCCGCCAAGGCCGCCGGCGCGGCCGCCAATGGCGTGGTGTTTCCGTTGCGCACCGCGGTGGCGTGGGGCGGCGACGCACCCGGCATGAAAACCCTGATGGAAATCTCCAAGATGTCGGACGCGGCCGGTACGGTCTACCGACCGGTGCACTACATCGCGGGCGTCTGTAGCGCGCTCTACACGAGGGAGGCCGTCGAATGGGCCGCCAAGAACGGTGGCGCGACCGGCGAGAACGTCAAGAAGGGCTTCTACCAGAAAAAGGATTGGGTGCCGGCCGGCATGGAAGGCGTCTGCAATCCGTCGACCTTCACCGAAAAGGATCACCGCGGCACGCTCAAGGTCGATCTCTATCGCATGAAGATCACGGGTGCGACCGATGCGCCGCTCAACGATCTCGTCAAGAACGGCGCGATCAAGCTCGAGAAGGTCAAGACCATCGACCTGCCGCGCAAGGCGGAATGGCTCGGCTGGTAAGGTAGAGACCGTCCCACGGGACGATCCAACGCACTCACTTGTCGTCCCCCGCCTTGTGCGCAATTGCGCACTGGAGCGGGGGACCCAGTACGCCGCTGCGCCTCGGTTGAACGCAGGTGGCTCTGGAATACTGGGTCACCCGCCTTCGCGGGTGATGACAGCGGTGGGTGGTGCAAACGCAGTGAGTAATACGTAGCGCGCGTGTTGTCAGCGAGGCGTCAGGATCAGAGCATGACCGAAACAACCGAAATCGATCGCCCGCCAAGAGCCGTGGCGCCTGCCATTGCCCCGCTGCTCAGCGTGCGCAACATCGAGGTGGTCTATGACGACGTCATCCTGGTGCTGCGCGGCCTCAGCCTCGAGGTGCCGCAGGGCGCGATCGTGGCGCTGCTCGGCGCCAACGGCGCCGGCAAGTCAACCACGCTGAAAGCGATCTCCGGATTGCTCAAGACCGAAGACGGCGAAGTCACCCGCGGCGAGATCGTGTTCAACGGCGAGCGCATCAACGGCATCGATCCGGACAAGATTGTCCGACGCGGCATCTTCCAGGTGATGGAGGGCCGCCGCATCATCGCCGACATGACGTCAATCGAGAATCTCAAACTCGGCGCCTATACCCGCAGCGACAACGAGATCGACGCCGACATCGACCGCGTGTTCGAGTATTTTCCCCGCCTGAAGGAACGCACCGGCCTCGCCGGCTATCTCTCCGGCGGCGAACAGCAGATGCTGGCGATCGGCCGAGCGCTGATGGCGCGGCCGAAAATGATCCTGATGGACGAGCCGTCGATGGGACTGTCGCCGCTGCTGGTCAAGGAAGTGTTCGGGATCATCGGCAAGATCAACCGCGATCTCGGCGTCACCATCCTCCTCGTGGAGCAGAATGCGCGCGCCGCCCTCTCGGTGGCGATCCACGGCTACATCATGGAACAGGGAAAGGTGGTGCTGGACGGCTCGGCCGACGAGTTGCGCGACAATGAGGACGTCAAGGAATTCTACCTCGGCGGCGCCGGCGACCAGCGCAAGAGTTTCAAGAACCTGAAGAGCTTCAAGCGAAGGAAGCGGTGGCTGTGATGCCGCAGGTGCTCAACCGAGCACCGGGGGTGCTTAAGCCAGCACCAGTTCGGCTTCCGCGACCGCGCTGAGGACATGATAGAACGAAGATGCAGGGATCGTGGCGACCAGCGACGCACCGTCGCGATCGAACTGGTCGTACCAGCCGCCCGCGACGGGGTGCCGGAGATAATGCCGCTCGAGCCGCGCCAGCGCTGCGCGCGCTTCATCGGCGGCACCGGCCTCGCCTGCTTCGGCTTGCGCGATCCACGCCTTGGCCATCTCGGTCTGCGGCCACAGGCGCCGCGTGTGCCTTCTTATGTTGCCCTCGGCGTCGCCCTCATCGACCAGGCAGCCGGTGACCTCGTCGCGATAGCGCAGCATGGTGGCGAGCAGTTCTCCGCGTGGACGCCCCGTCGGGCAGCCCGTGATCCGTTCAAATCCCTTCAGCAGCCAGACCCACTCCGCCTGATGCCCGGGCTCGACGCTGACCGGCTCGATCCTCGACCAGTCTTCCTCGAAATACTCGCCCAGCACCCGTTTCTGCTTGTCGTAGAGGTTGGCGAGAAACAGCGCGAAGAAGTCGCCGGCGCGGTTCTGGAACACCGGCTCATGGGTCGCATCGAAGGTCGCGATCATGGCTTCGAACAGATGCATATGCGGGTTTTGCCGGCGCGGCATCGACGCCGGCAATCCCTCCAGA
>NZ_JAURXB010000005.1 GCF_030654605.1 Bradyrhizobium sp. | reverse complement strand
CCTAATATGACCCTCGTCGAGGCTACCATTTTCTACCAAACCAATCTGTTTTCGGCGGTCTGAGCAGTCTTTTTGCGTGGTGCGGAGACGAAAGCGTACCCTTCCCTACCATACCAACCTACCATACCAAAACCGGCACGGCGGCTGCCGGCCTCGGCAGAAGCCCATCCGCATTCCTTTGTCGGGATTATCTGGACGTGCTCGAACGACCAGAGGCTCAAGGTATCCTGCGAGCACCGCATCGGTCCGCCTTAGGTGTAGAAGCCCCGACGGCGTGACGCCGACGGACCCCGCGCGAAGGCCTCTTCCTTCGACGTATACGTCCCCAGAAAGCACGGTTCGCTCAGATACCGCTCCGGCCGCAGGGTCCATGCCGGCGGCTCGCCGAGGTTGCAGCGTTGCGAAAGATGCTCGGCCGTGGCCGGGCGCCCGCTGGAACATTTGACTCGCAGACCTTGCAAAACAAGTTTATACCACCAGATAACATTTCCTAATTGAGGTAAAACGCCTTGTACGTCCCCATGAGCCGAGAGCAGCGCCGCTTGGCCGAGACCATGCGCGCCACGGTCGCCGACTACGGCGACGTGCTGCGGGCCCGCGATGCGTACGCCGGCGGGATGCAGTGGCTGACGGCCAAGAATCATCAGTACCTGACGCGTTATCGCCAGGATCCCCTCACCGGCGAGAAGAAGGCGACCTCGCTCGGTCGCCGCACGCCCGAGAACGAGGCGATCTACGACGCGTTCATGAAGGAGCGTGCCGAACTCGACGAACGCATCGCCGTCCTGAGACCGGTCATGGCCGAGCAGGCGCGGATGGCCCGGGCGCTGCGGCTGACGCGGGCACCGAGCGAGGTCGGCGCCGTCCTGCGGGCGATAGGCACCTCGGATCTGCTCGACCGATTGACGCTCGCCGGTGACGCATGCGTGTTCGCCTACGAAAACGAGATGGGCTCGCTGCTGTCCCGGGATGTCCTGCCGGACGACGGTCTCGACCTGGTGGTCGACGACATGCGCGCCGCGGATCGGATCGAAGAACTCGCGGCGGTGTTGCGGCGAGCCAAGATTCCGGTCCGCCCCGGTCGCGGCCGCGGACACGACCTCGCCGTCCTTCGCACCGAGGAAAACCTCAAAATCCACTTGTTCACTCTCTCGTCCCTGGAGCGGATGGTGGATGGCTATGAAAGCTCGTTCGCCGCCGACGTGCCGAGGTGGGCCTTGGAGCAACCTCCGGTCCGTTCCGTCGTGATCGACCGGACTGGCCGGGCCGCGACCGTCTCGGTGCTCGATCCGAGGGCCTGGTGCATCCTGCGCTCGGTCGCGCTGGAGATGGAGGAGATGTCTCCGAACGCGCGGGAGATGGCCACGGACCTGGTCTCGGCGACCGCGACCATGGTCCACGAAAAGACGCCGTTCGAGGAGGAGCAGGTCTGTGGCTTCCGCCCGCTGCTGGACGCCCTCGAAGGAGAGGAGTTCCTGCCACCACCGAGGCTCTGAGTACCGTTATTTCAAGGATTCGTTGACCACTGCCGGAAGTGTCTCCGGCTCTTAATCATTGTTCAGGTTCGCGTTCGTATGTTGAGTGGCGTTTTGAACATCAAGCGGGGACGAACCCCGCACGGGGCGGCTTTTCCCATGACGATGAAGTTTCCGTTGCGGCTCCTCAGCGAGCCGCAACCGCTTCACCATGCTTCGGTGGTGAGGTCGTTCCAGGACATGCATGCGTCGTTCACGGCGCGGGTGCTGATTCTGCAGCGTCCGGACGGGACCGTCGAACCCTATCTACCCTTCGTCAGGTACCAGCGGCAATTCAGGCATCGGTCTCGTTCGTGGCAGGATACGCGGGCGCGGGGGCTGGGTCTGCTGTGGGACTTTTCGGTCGCCAACCGGAACAGCGGATGGTCGCCGGATCGGTTGTTGAAAGAATTCGCCTACGCCCTCATCGAAGGGACGTTCGAGTCGAAGCATGCCGGCGTGCGGGACTTGATGTGGCCGTCCATTCCCGTCAGGCGCGCCCAGGGCCTTGTCCGGAGCATAGAAGACTTCGCCGAATGGTGCTCGACGCACGAGGATGTGGTTTCGCCGATTGCCCGCGACGAAGTCCCCTTGATTCCCGGAACGGCGGAACACGCGACGCGGCTTCTGATGTGGTCGCGCATGCGGCGCATCTCGATGCTCAGGCACCTCAAGGCGGCGCCGACTTCGACGGTGAGGAGCCGCGTCGAGCTTCCCCGCACTGGCGGCGGTAAGGAGACGGAGGCCGCCAAGTTCTTTCCGCCGCAACTGGCGGAAGCGCTGTTGTGGAAGGGGCATCTGCGCCCCGGGGCCTCGACCGATCCGAATGTATTCGCCCGCTACAACATCCGCGACATGATGATGGCTCTGCTGGACGGATGGGGCGGTCTCCGGAGGTCGGAGGGGCTTCACCTCTGGCTGAATGACGTGAGGGAGAACGAAGACCCGGAGCTTCTGGGGCATGCCTTCGTCGTGCTGAACCATCCGGAAGAAGCCTATGTGGAGTGGACCGACCCGTCGTCGGGCGCCCGGACCTGGATCCAGCGCAAGGAGATGCTGGCGCGGTTCTACGGACTGAAGGCGCGCAACGTCGTCAAGCGCGGGCACTACCATGTCGGCTGGAAGGGCATGGCGCTGAATCGGGACCATCAGTCCTTCATCTTCTGGATCGATCCCGCCGCCGGCGCGCTGTTCTGGACCTTGTATCTCGCCTACATCCGGTTCGTCCGGCCGGCCATCATAGAAAGACGCCGCGACCTGGGTGGCCGCGATCATCCCTTCCTGTTCGTGTCGGAGGAGATCAATCCGGTGACGGGATTGCCGGGCGAACCGTATTCGGAGAAGGCCTACGAACGGAATCACGAAGCCGCCGTGCGGCGGCTGGATCTCGATTACGAAAAGGGCGCCGGCACGACCACGCACGGGCTGCGGCACCTCTACGGGCACACGATGCAGAAGCTCGGCGTCCACCCCGAGGTGATCCGGCAGGGCCTGCATCACGTCAACCTGCTGTCCCAGACCATCTACACGATCCCCATGTCTGCGGAGATCAACGAGCAACTGCGCGCGGCCCAGCAGCGGGTGAAGGACGGAGAGCGACCCGTCGCGACCCTGGGCGAGGACACCGCCGCGGCGCTGCTGCGCCTGAATGAGTCTCTTCTGCATGGAGGTCCGCTTGAGTGAATTCACGGTCGTCGCGGACTCGAAGATCAACGGCGCCTGGTTCAACCGGTCGCTTACGCACTTCGCCCTCGTTCCGGACACCCCCGGTCAGGATCTAGAGGCGACCGCAGTGGTCGTCGACGAGCTTGTTCGGCGTTATCGGGCGGCCCCTCAAGGCAAGGATGTCAATACCGAACCCGTGCGCGAGGTCGTCGCCGAACTGTACGATCTGCACGCGCAGCAGCTGATCCTTTGGCCCGTAGGCGTCCAGTTCAACAAATCCGTCTTAGGGAAAGGGAGATCCCTGATATTCTTCGGCTCGATCGAGGAGATCGACCCTCCGATGTTCGCGCTCCGCGACTCCATCGAAGGGACCGCAGCCTTCGAGAATTGCGGCTATCCCGACACGATCAGGCAGGATCGCAGCAGCGAGCTCTGGCGCGTGTTCATGACCGTACGCCTCGCGACCCTCGGTCTGAAGGACTTCGCCAACCTTGGTCAGGAGCACGTGTTTGCGGTGGTCGCCGCCCTCCAGATCGACGGTGTCTGGGCGGGTTGGACCGCTCAGTCGAACAGGCGGTCCCTCACGCGGTTCACGCGGTTCATGGCCGCCCTGTCCGGGAACCAGATGTACGGTGCGAGCATCCTCAACCCTGCGCGGCGTATCAAGGCCGGCCCGCGCGTCCCGCCGATCGTCCTGTCGCATCCTCATCTGGCCTGGATCGAAGAGGCCTTCGAGACATGGCTCGACGAGAGCGTGATCAAAACGAAGAAGAATGCGCGGTACGCGTCGCGGCTGCTGACCGATCATCTGCGAACTCTCCCGCCCGAGGAAACCGTTCCGGAGCGCGTGTTCGGCCGCGCGAGGATCAGGGAGCTTGTCGAGTTCGGCAGGACGTGGAGGAAGCCGATTTCACGTGGCCTGTCCATGGCGAAGCTGATGGACTTCGCGGAATGGTACTGTCACGGTCACGCGCAGGGCAAAGGCGAGACCGTCAAGCTGGAATGGACGCGGTTCGACGTCGAGCAGTTCATCAAGGCCATCCCGCGCGCGACGTCGGGCAGCGGAGAGGTCGCGGCGCGACCGATGCCGACCCGGTATCATCGCCTCCTCAGGCAGATCATCACCGAGAACGATTTCGCATGGCCCAAGTCGGTGATCAATAACGTCGGCGGGGTGCCGGCGTACTGGGTCTCATGGACCAATCCCGAGACTCAGAAGATCGAGCGGGTCTTCTGCGAGGTCGTGCCGAGGCTGCTGCTGTTGCTGCTCGAGCTTCCTTTGCGCAACATTCAGGCGCGACGCCTCGACAGCGGCGAAGGTGACGAGCGCGAGTACGATCCGGTCTCCCGGACGTGGAAGGACGCGACGGGACCGCTCGCCGGATATTGGAGATCGAACAAGGCTGTGAACGCCCGTCGCGGCGTTCTGCGCGAGATCGCGACCGAGATTGGCACCATTACGGGGTTCTGGATCAACAGCAACAAGACGCAGGACCGCGCGAGCCTGTTCGACGAGACCAGCGGCTACGAAATTCCCTGGCAGCACGAAGAGCTCATCGACAATCTGGTGGCGATGCGCCGCTGGCAGGAGAAGTACAATCCGGTATCCGGGCCTCTCGAGTACGAAGCGGTATCGCCGGCCGTGTTCAAGGGTGAGGAACCCAGCCGGTCGGTCAGGGCGGTCCTTCCCGCGCGTTTCTATCTGTTCCGCTATCCCCTCAACGTCGACCATCACCGCGCACGGGAAGCGCCTCCGTCCTACTTCGTAGTGTGGTCGTTCTTCCTGGAAGCCTTGGACGAAATGGAGCGGCGGCTGCGCGAGGAGGATCCAGCGGGAGCGGTGAGGATCATCACCGAGCGCAATCACTCCGGCCAGCCGACGGCGGCGATCTTCACGATGCACGGCATGCGGTCCTCGACGTTGACGGCCCTGCACCTGGCCGGCGTTCCGATCGGCGTTCTAAGCAAGCTCGTCGCCGGACACGCGACGATTCTGATGACCCTGCGCTACACCAAGTTCGACCCCGCCCACGTCAACCAGATACTCAACGACGCGCGCACGAAGGTGATGCTCGAGTCCAAGGATCGCTTCACCAATTTCTTGAAGTCCGCCACCATCGCCGAGGCGATGCGGATGTCTGCGCGCCTGTCGGACGACGGTTTGGGGCAGATGAAGGGACCGTCCTACGGAGAGCCGACCGGCTGGAGCAGGTTCGATCTGGGCATCTGTCCGAACGGAGGGACGCTGTGCCACGTCGGCGGCGAGATCGTGCACACCAAGAAGGAAAAGAATGGGCGCGACAGGTCAACCTATAAGGAAGTATCGGGCGGTCCCCGCAACTGCGTGCGGTGCAGGTTCTTCGTGACCGGTTTGCCGTTCATGATCCCGTTGTGGGCGCACGCCAGCGCGATCTTCGTGAAGGTCGATTCGCTTTCGAAGCGGATCGACGAAGTGACCGCCGAGAGCGAGGCGCTCAAGGCGGAGCGGCGTTCGCTCGCGCTGGAGGCGCCGCGCTCGCTGACCGACCGCATCGTCGTGCTCGATGAGATGTTGGCTTCCGACGGTGACGCTCGGGATCAGGCGCTGGCCGACGTGCATGCGACCGTCTTCCTGCTGGAGAAGATCCGGACGATCATCGCGTCGGGCGACCCGGACGGCGAAGTCAAGCTGCCGATGCTGCTCGGAGAGGATGGTGTTCCCCAGTTCGCAGTCCGGGAATCGACCCGGTTTGAGATCGTCGATGCCGTCGTCCAGGCTTCGCGTTGGTTTCCTTCGCTCGCCTCCGCCGACCTGGAGGCCGAGCGCGACGAGTTCCTCAACAAGGCTCTCTACAGCAACGGTTACGTTCCCATCACGCTGTCTCCGCTCACCGCCGCCGAACGCCGCAAGGCCGCCGATGCGCTCGCGCAGATGCTATTGGTGGAGTTGGGCGCCGCCGAAGCCCAGAACGTGATCGAGGGCCGGAAGTCGCTCGCCGACCTCGGACTGCAGGACAAGCTGGAGACGGTGGCGGCCGCCGCCGTCGGTCGACCGATCGAACGTCTGTCGCTGCCGCGTCCGGCTGCACTCATCGACATCGCTGCGGAGTAACCTATGACAGCGTCCGTTCTTCCTGAATTGCTCGACACCCTTCGCGCATACCTGGCCCGCCAGGTGCAGGCGTGGCTCGACCAGCCCGAGGGCGCCCGCCTGCCTACGCTGCCGGTGTTGAGCGACGACAAGGTGAACGTGCTCGCGATTGCCGAGGAATCGGGAATTGGAGCGGCCCGTCAGCAGCATCTCTTCAAGCGGCCCGAACTGAAATCCCTCGTCAACGCCGTGGCCTTCGAGCAAGGCCTGAAGCCGATCGGCGGACGGATGCCGTCGGAAGAACTCGAACGGGAGGCGGTCGCTCACGTCCGTCGGACCGAGGCGAGATCGAACGATCTGTCCAAGTTGGTCGCCGAACAGGCCTCCGTGATCGAGAGACAGCGCCGCGAGATCGAAGGCCTCCGCGAGCAATTGCGGATGTTCGAGGAGACGGGGCAGGTCCTGCGGACCGCGGTGGTGCGGCCATGAGGGTGGCGGTGGACAGCATCGTTTCGGAACGTCCGTTCGGCGTGATCTTCGCCGGCCGCCTGCTTGGCCGGGATCCGACAGCGGGTAGGCGTCTGCGCGTGCGGGGGACCTTCGATCGGTTGCTTGGCGTTCCGTCTGTCGGCGACACCTGGGAGATTGCAGGCGTCGCCGTCGAGACCTCCGGCGGCCTTCAGGTCGAGGCGACTGCCGGCCGGCGTCTTCTGCCGTCGGGCCGGATGATCGTACGTTTCGTGGCCGAGCACGTTCCCGGCATCGGGCAGATGCGTGCCGACCGGCTCTGGCAAACGTTCGGAGCCAACTTGGCCGAAGTGTTGGCGGATGACGGCGCAGTCGACGACATCGCCGCTGCGCTCGATCCTGAGCGGCCAGTGCTGGCCCACCGTCTGGCCTTGATGGCCGTAAGCGCCTGGCGGGACGCCGCGGGTGAAGCCGCTCTCGTCGACTGGCTCGCCCAGCAAGGCGTGGACGATTTGAAGGTCGTCAGGCGGCTGCATCGCATCCTCGGCGAGGCGGCGGTCGAGCGCTTGGCGGCCAATCCCTATTCGATGGTCCCGCTGCTGTCGTGGGGCCGTCTCGATCCCATCGGCCGCCGGCTGCTGATCGAACAGGGCCGCGACCCTCGTTCCGACGCCAGCCGCATCACCGGTGCGGCTGATGAAATCGTCAAGCGGATGCTTCGTCGCGGCGACACTGCATCGTCGGCGGAGCGCTTCGCCGGCGAGATGGTGCGTCTGCTCGGGCCCGCGCCCGCCTCGACCGTGCTGCTGGACATCGCGCGCCGCAACGGCGCCGTGGTCGAGAAAGGCGACCTGTTGCGCGCGCCGGGAGCCGCCGCGATCGAGGACGGCCTAGTCCAAGTGCTGAAGGCCTTCCAGGTGGGCGGCGAGGGCCTTCCGGCGCCCAGGTCGGCCAGCGGATGGTCCGACTTCATCTCGCAGGCCGAAGACGCCTCCAGACCCCTCTCTTCCGACCAGCGGGCTGCCGTGGCGGCGATACTGTCGCGTCCGCTCTCCTGCCTTGCGGGCGGCGCCGGCACGGGCAAGACGTACGCATGCAGGGTGCTGTGCGATCTCTGGGCACGGCAGGGAGGCGACGTCGTCCTGTGTGCGCTGGCGGGCAAGGCCGCGCTGCGTCTGTCGCGATCGACGGGCCGGCTTGCCCGCACTCTCGCGCGGACGCTGGCCGAACTCGCGGAGCGCGATGAACTCGAGGAGGAAGTCGGCGGCGACGAGGACGGCGGCACGCCGAAGCAGCGTGCCAGGCTGCAGGAGCTTTGCCGTTTGACGTCGCGCACGCTGCTGGTGATCGACGAGGCTTCGATGGTGGATCTGCCGACGGTCATGGCGATCGCCAGGCGGATGCCGTTGGGTGGACGTATTCTGTTCGTCGGCGACGAGGCGCAGTTGCCTCCCGTGGGTTTTGGGCTGGTCTATCACCGGCTGGTCGAGGACGACGCGATCGCCTCGCGCCTGCACGAAATCCATCGACAGGCAGAGGTAACCGGAATTCCCGCGGCGGCCGCAGCCGTTCGCGAAGGCCGTGTGCCGGATCTTCGGGCGTATCGGGGAAAGGCGGACGGGATCTACTTCATGGATGCGGCCGAGGCGGAGCTCGCAGGCGCCGTCGATGGACTCTGCGATGAATTGGGCGACGAGGCTTTGGTCGTCACGTCGACCAGGGACGGACCGGCCGGCGTCGGCGAGGTGAACGAACGTCGCCACGCGGCTATTCACGGTTTGGCTCCGACGACCAGAGGATTTTTTGGGCTGCGGTTCGCGGTCGGGGATTCCGTGATCTATGGCCGCAACGACTATCGCCTGGGCTTGTTCAATGGCCTGTTCGGCCGCGTTGTCGGCGTGACGCCGGAAGAGCGGACGGTCGACGTCGTGTTCGACGGCGATGCCGACCGCAAGACATTGGGCGGCGAGGAGCTCCTGTTCCTCGATCATGCGTACGCGGTGACCTGTCACAAGTGCCAGGGATCCAGCGCTCCGCGCATCGTGGTGCCGATCTATCCGAGCCGTCTGTTGGACAGGTCCTGGGTCTACACAGCGATTACCCGCGCCGAACGCCAGGTCGTGCTGGTGGGGCGGCGGAGCGTCTTCGCCGAAGCCGTCGCGCGTCCGCCGGCGTCCGAGGTCCGAAGGAGTGGAATGCGATGGTTGGTCTGAGAAAGCCGGTCTTGGCCCGGCATCGTTTTCTTTCAATTGATCCCCGGAGCCGCCGTCGCGCGACCCGTCCGGCGACGACGCGCGCAGTCCGCAAGGGCGAAGAGCGTAGCGTCCCTTGCGGACGAGCACGGCGGTGCCAGGGTCTGAGCGTGACGGGGAGTCCGGGGTCAATCGATTGATCCCTGGTGGGTCCAGAGCGGCTTTCTTGTTTTGTTTTTGGAGAGTGCGAAATGACGAAGATTGCGATCGAAAATCTGTTGAATGAAACTAGCGAACATCTGGAGACCGTGCTGGCGCGGGCCTCCTCGGAGAAGGTCAGATATAAGCTCCGCAAGTTCGACGAGGCGTGTAGGCACATCGTCTGCAAGGCCCAGCTTAGACTGACGATCCCTCAGGTGATGAAGACGTATGCCGCGATCGCGGACTCCGAGATCGGCGAGTCGACCATCCGCAACAAGCGCGGCGGCGAGAACCTGTATCAGTTGTTGTACAGGAAGTGGGAGACGGTGGCGGTCGCTATGGTCGCCTCCTCCGTTCCGCGGAAACGCGGCACCGACGTGGGGGTGATCGGGGATCACGACATTCTGTTGATCGAAAACCCGGTCGTGCGACATCAGGTCGTGCTGTTGATGGCTCAGAACCGGAGCCTATACAGGCAACTCAACATCGTGAAGCAGGACCAGACGAACATCCCGATCCGCATCGAAGGTGTATCGCTCGCTCCCGCCGACGACCTCGCCCTGTCCGACGCGGAAGTCGAATCCATCCGCGACTTCATCGATCCAAGGAAGATGAAGGCCAAGCATCTCCAGGCGACGTCGCATAAGGGCGTGAAGCTCAAGGATGGTCGCCCCATCGCCGATCCGGGCTTTCTGGATGCGCTGGGCAAGATCGTCAGAAGCTATGAACCGCGCTGAAACCTGGCGCTCCGTGCGGGAATCGAACCCGCCTTTGAGCCTTGAGAGGGCCCTGTCCTAACCGATAGACGAACGGAGCTTCGGTGGGAGAAACCTACCGGAGCAGATGTAGAACGAACCCTTTTGGTAGGCCTACCACTGCAAAACCCAGCCACTTACACACATGGTAGGTTCGAAGGGGTATATAAGTTGCCTAACCGCTAGACGAAGGGAGCGTTGGCTCAGCCAATAGCCTTGAAATCCGCCGGCTGCAAGGCGGGATTGGATCGGGAATACCCGTCAAACCCTGGGTATCAGCCGCGGTCTTTCTTACCCTCCCCTGGAGGGGGCGAGACGAGCGAAGCTCGCTCTGGGGTCGGCGCGAATGAAATGAGCGGCGGGGTGGGGTGAAAGTCTCTCGTTTCAGGCGGTGCCCGCGTTGAGAGATCACCCCACCCCGTCTCGCATCTTGCGATGCGAGCCGACCCTCCCCCTCCAGGGGAGGGTAAGGACGGCCCGGCCATCACGGCACCATTTCACGGCTCGTTGACGAATTTCAGCTTTCCGGCCGGCTTGAGCGTCTTCGCGTCGAAAGTGCGGATTTCGGTGACGCCGCCGACATCCAGCGTCACCACCAGGCGGTCGCCGGCGATGCCGGTTGAGACGATCCGGGCGCCTTTCGGCAGCATCGAGGTGGTGTCGGTGGCGACAACGCTTCCCTCTGACCGAAAAAGGCGGTAGCCGATGGCGATCAGGACGGCGCCGACGGCCAGGGCCGTGGTCAGCCCCGCAATCAGCATCAGCCGCCGCACCCGCGCGAACAGCGCAGCCTGTTCGGGTGTCGGTTCGGGCGGCGCAACTTCTTCGGTCATGCAAGGCTCTTTATTTACAAGGCTCTCAAGGCAAATGGAACACGGCTCGGCGTCGAATAGCGGTCAGAGGCTGGAGGTCATCGTTGCCGGCGACGAGGGATCGGTGCGGCTCGACCGCGTGCTCGCGGTCAGGCTGCCGCAATTGTCGCGCTCGCGGCTGAAGGCGCTTATTTTGGCTGACGCCGTCACCCTCAAAAACGCCCCCATCCGCGACCCCGCTTATCATGTCGCGTCAGGCGATACGATCACAATCGACGTGCCGGAGGCGGTCGCCGCCGAGCCCGCGGGCGAGGATATCGCGCTCGATATCGTCCATGAGGACGACGACATTATCGTCATCAACAAGCCCAAAGGGCTGGTGGTGCATCCGGCCGCCGGCCACGAGACCGGCACGCTGGTCAACGCCCTGATCGCCCATTGCGGCGCCAGCCTTTCCGGCATCGGCGGCGTCAAACGGCCCGGAATCGTGCACCGGCTCGACAAGGACACCACAGGGCTGATGGTGGTGGCCAAGAACGACCGCGCGCACAAATCGCTGACCGAGCAGTTCGCCGACCACGGCCGCACCAACGAGATGCGGCGCGGCTATATGGCGCTGGTCTGGGGCGTGCCGAACCGGCTACGCGGCACCGTCAATGCGCCGATCGACCGGCATCCCTTCGCCCGGGAAAAGATGGCGGTGCGCGATAGCGGCCGCGAGGCCATCACCCACTGGGAAATCCTCGAAACCTTCAACGGGCGCGACGGCAAACCGGTCGCGGCGCTGCTGGCCTGCCAGCTCGAGACCGGCCGCACCCATCAGATCCGGGTGCATCTGGCCCATATCGGCCATCCCCTGCTGGGCGATGCCGTCTACGGCCCGCACTTCAAGACCAAGTCCAGCCACCTCGGCCCCCAAAGCCAGGCGGCGCTGACCGCCCTCGGCCGGCAGGCGTTACACGCATACCTCCTGGCGCTGGAACACCCCCAAACCGGGGAAATTTTGCACTGGGAAAGCCCCCTGCCGCAGGACCTGCTTCTCCTGCGAAACGCCCTCCGAGCGGCGCTATGACGCAGGCCGCTGGATAAAGATCAGTTATACCAACAGGTTATACCACCCACACGCGGACGTGACGTCAGCAATCCTTCCCTATATCCCCCGATTTGGTGTATGTTGCACCTGCGTTGAATATCCAACGCGGAACATCGCAGCCCGGGCGGCTTTAACACAGCGCTCGTCTGCCGGGCCCGCCGCTATCGGGGGCCTGAACCACTGGAGGGCGCTAGAATGGCCCGTACAGCTACCTTGCCGGTTCTCAACGGAGAATCCGGCCTGTCCCGTTACCTGGCCGAGATCCGCAAATTTCCGATGCTGGAACCCCAGCAGGAATACATGTTCGCCAAGCGCTGGCGCGAGCATGACGATCGCGACGCGGCACATCACCTCGTCACCAGCCATCTCCGGCTCGTGGCCAAGATCGCCATGGGCTATCGCGGCTACGGCCTGCCGATTTCCGAGGTCGTCTCGGAAGGCAATGTCGGCCTGATGCAGGCGGTGAAGCGGTTCGAGCCCGAAAAGGGTTTTCGGCTCGCCACCTACGCGATGTGGTGGATCAAGGCTTCGATCCAGGAATACATCCTGCGTTCGTGGTCGCTCGTGAAAATGGGCACCACCGCGAACCAGAAGAAGCTGTTCTTCAACCTGCGCAAGGCGAAGAGCAAGATCTCCGCATTGGACGAGGGTGATCTGCACCCCGACCAGGTGAAGCTGATTGCCAAGCGCCTCGGCGTCACGGCCCAGGACGTGATCGACATGAACCGCCGTCTCGGCGGCGATGCGTCGCTCAACGCGCCGATCCGAGACGACGGCGAAGCCGGCGAATGGCAGGACTGGCTGGTCGACAACTCGCCCAACCAGGAAGCCATCATGGCCGAGCACGAGGAGTTCGATCATCGCCGTCAGGCGCTGAACGGCGCCATCGGCGTGCTCAACCCAAGGGAACGCCGCATCTTCGAGGCGCGGCGCCTGGCGGAAGACCCGATGACGCTGGAAGACCTCGCCACCGAATTCGGCGTGTCGCGCGAACGCGTGCGGCAGATCGAAGTCCGCGCCTTCGAGAAGGTGCAGTCGGCGGTCAAGGGCACCATCGCCCGGCAGGAACAGGCCGCGCTGGAAGCCGCGCACTGATCAGCGCGGCACAGCGAACGAATAACGAAAGCCGGCGGAAACGCCGGCTTTTTTGTTGGGTGGGTGAAGTGCTTCATCACTACCGTCGTCCCCGCGAACGCGGGGACCCATACGCCGTGCAGAAGATGAGAGCAGCGGTGCCGCTGCTTTTCTTTGGCACTCGTCATAACTTCGACGACCGGGATTATGGCTCCCCGCGTTCGCGGGGACGACGGACGTCAGCAAGATACCGGAAGCCCACATACTATATCTTGTGCCGGGAAGCGTGCCGCCAGACCAGCCATTCTTTGCATGGGGTTGTTTTCGATATTTTTGTTTGGGCTGCTACTCCCCCCACTCCCTCGCCAGTTTCGCCAGCGCGCAGCCTTCGCAATAGCGCGCGTCCTTGTAGTCGATCCAGTTATGCGCATAGACCCGTTCGAGCGGGATGCCGTAGCGTGTCCGCAGCACCTTGAGCAGGATCCGCCACGCCGCGATCTGCGCCTCGGTGGCGCCGCGCGTCACGTCGGGATAATTGCCGGCGAATTCCACCCCGATCGAATTGCTGCCGACCACCTGGCGAAAGGTCGGACGGTTGTCGATGTACTTGTTGTCGTTGCGGTTGGCGCCGTCGCCATGGGTCGGCACCAGATGCTCCGCCACCGCCCAGTACACCGTGCCGTCGGTCTCGACCCAGACCGTGACGCCGCGCCGCGTCGGATTTTTCGATTGCAGTTGCGCGCCGCCGCGCGCCGAACCGGCCGGCCCCTCGGTCTGGTGCACGATGATGTTCTTCCAGGGGTGGGCTTTTGAAACCTCGCCCCACGGCGCCAGCCAGACCATCTTCAGGCCGGGAATATCGGGCGTGCCCGCCGCGCGCGCGACAGCCGCGAGGTCGGATGTCTGGGCCGTGGCCGGCGTGGCGATGACGACGGCGCAAAGCGCCATCGCAATGAGGCGGATGTTCATGATGCAGCGTTTAGCACGCTTTTGACTTCACGCATGCAGGCGCAGGGCGCGTTCCGGCATCGAAGCGGGATCGATCCCGGGCGCCAGCGGCGGGGCGGGATCGTAAATCGCGTGGCGGTTCTTGCCGTCCTTCTTGGCGGCGTAGAGCGCATGGTCGGCGGCGGCGATCACCCGGTCCGGGAAAGCGCCCATCTCGCGGGTCCATTGCGCGACACCGATCGAGAGCGAGATCGGGATATCGGCGCCGACGCAGGCTTCCGCGTCCTCGCGGCAGACATCGAGGATGCGGCGCGCGATCATCGCCCCTTCCCGCAGCGTCGAGGACGGCAGCACGACGCAGAACTCGTCGCCGCCGGTGCGCGCCAGCATGTCGCCGGGCCGCAACCGGGTCTGCGCCATCAGGGTGAAGTGCTGCAGGCAGGCGTCGCCCGCGGCGTGGCCATGGGTGTCGTTGATCGCCTTGAAGCCATCGAGGTCGATCACCAGCAGCGCGAAGGATTCGCCTGAGCGTTCCGAGCGGGCACATTCCTCGGTCAGGCGCTGCAGCAGATGCCGCCGGTTGCCGACGCCGGTGAGGTCGTCGAGCAGCGCGAGGTCGGCGACCTCGTTGCGCAGCCGGTCCATCGCCATCAGCAGGAAGCCGAAATTCCAAGACATCGACAGGAACATCAGCACCAGGATCGAAATCGAATGAACCGGGGTGAAACGGAGGAAGGAGAACTCGCCGCCGACCTGCATCACGTTGCTGAGCACGCGCATGCCATAGATGGCGATGATGAGAATGGCGACGGTGGCCGCGAGCCGGGCGCCGGCGTTGACCCGTCCGTTCTCCCGCGCCAGCAACAGTTTGAGGGTCAGCGCGAACGGCAATACCTGGGCGACCGAATAGATGAACATCCGGATCGGCTGGTGGTCATAGCCGAAGGCGAAGAAGGTCATGCCCGCGGTGCCCAGTCCGGTGATCAGCGCGGTCTGGCGCCAGCCGACCGGCCGGTCGTAGAACCGCCTGACGCCCATCGCTGCCAGGCAGGAGGCAATGATCAGCACGGTGCCGCCGGCCAACAACGGCAGCAGCGAATCCACCACGATGCGCAGGCTGGCCAGCGATGCACCGAGGGCTGCGGCAAATGCCGAAGCGGTCCAGTACGGCGCTGCCGCGAATTTCGGATAGCTCCGGGTGACGTAGGCCCAGATCAGGCCCAGCGCGAGAAAATTGATGATGAACGCCGTCCACAGCGTCGGTACGCTCAGCATCGCGAAGCCAGAACGCGCATCGTCCCGTCTCCCCTGTTATCCAACAACCCACCCATCGAAGTCCCCGTGTTCTTGCGGGTAAACTGCGCCCGCGTGGCTTAACGGACCCTCACCAAGGCAAGGCAATCCGCACCGTGGTTTTGAAATCATGAAGATTGCGCGGCGCACCATCGCACCGTCAGCCTGTACCGGATCGACGCAGTTGCGCGGCTCGCATTGGCGCGCTGTTAACCGTGACGGGGCGGCGCGGAATGCATGGCGCGGCTGAAAGGTGCCCGAAAATGCATAACAGCTGTGGATAACACAATGACACCGGCGTGACGGCGCGAGGCAGTCGGGCGCGAATCTGCTCGGATGACGATTGAGGCTGTTGCGAGGCTAAGCCCTCCCCGAGCAAGCCTCGTGTCGCGTTTCCACCCATTAAACCCAATGAGGATGCTATGGCTAAGAAAGCGAAGAAGGCTAAGAAGGCTAAGAAGGCAACAAAGAAGAAGAAGGCCAAGAAGTAACGTTTCTGCCCGGGTGGAGCCTCGGCCCCGCCCGGGCATCCAGCCGAAGCGAAACATTCTTTGGTAAAGCAGCGGGCCCTGGGCCCGCTTTTTTGATTTTCGGGACGGCAACTGCACCCCCACCCGTCATTGCCTGCGACAAACGCGAAGCGTTTGCGCAAGGGAGCGCTTGCGACGAAGCAATCCATCTTTCTTATCGTTTCAAGAAAGATGGATTGCTTCGCTTCGCTCGCAATGACGGGTGGGGATGGGCCGAACGCCTACCGCTCCGCCAGCGCCAGCCTCGCGCCGAGCGCGGCAAAGCCGGCGGCAAAACTGCGGCGCAGCCAGGTCATCACCCTGGGCCGGCTCACGATGCGGTCGCGGACCGAGGCCGCGAACAGGCCGTAGAGCGCGAATACCGCGAACGTCATCGCCATGAAGGCTATGCTCAGTTCCAGCATTCGCGCCAGCGGATGGCCCTCGTCGGCTGCGATGAACTGCGGCAGAAAGGCGAGGAAGAAGATCGACAGCTTCGGATTGAGGATGTTGATCAGGATGCCGGTGACGACCACGCGGCGGCTGGAGCGGCCGTCCAGCCTTGCATCGGCCCTTGCATCGGCCCTTGCATCGACCGCCAGCGCGCCCTGCTCGCGCAGCGCCTGCCAGGCCATGTACAACAGATAAGCCACCCCGCAATATTTCAGCACCGCGAACGCCAGCGCGCTGGTGTGCAGCACCGCGGCGAGGCCGAGCATGGCGGCCAGCATATGCGGCACGATGCCGAGCGTGCAGCCGAACGCCGCGGCGATGCTGGCCCGCGAGCCGCGTGTCAGCGCCGCCGCCAGCGTGTAGAGCACGCCGGTGCCGGGCGAGGCGACCACGATCAGCGACGTCAGCAGGAAGGACCACGACATGGTTCTAGCCCTATCACGCTGACGGCGGCCGAGGAAGCCGACGCGCCCGTCCGGTTGCCAAAATCCGCCAGCCGGATAAGGGTTGACCGGCATTTGCCTTCCTCGCCTGGAGTGACATCTGATGACTGCGATTCCCGGAAGTGCGGCGGCCGTCACCGGCGCCGCCAGTGGTATCGGCCGGGCGCTGGCGCTCGAACTGGCCGCGCGCGGCTGCGATCTGGCGCTGGCGGACCGCGACGAAGCGGGACTTGCGACGCTGGCCGCCGAGATCGCCAAGGCGCACCAGCGCAAGGTCACGGTGCATACCGTCGATGTCGGCATGCCCAAGGAGATCGAAGCGTTCGCGCAAGCGGCGATCGCCGCCCATCCCGTCCTCAACATCGTCATCAACAATGCCGGGGTGGCGCTGATGGGGATGTTCGACGAGATCGACCAGACGCAGATGGAATGGCTCTTCAACATCAATTTCTGGGGCGTGGTGCACGGCACCCGCGCCTTCCTGCCGCATCTGTCGAAAAAGCCCGAGGCGCACATCGTCAACCTCTCCTCGATTTTCGGCATCATCGCGCCGCCCGGCCAGACCGCCTACTGCGCGGCGAAATTCGCGGTGCGCGGCTTTTCGGAAAGCCTGCGGCACGAGCTGGCGATGGCGAACAGCCCGGTGCGCCTCTCGGTGGTGCATCCCGGCGGCGTCGCCACCAACATCGCCCGCAACTCCCGCCCCGGCGTCGGCATGACCGACAATGCCCGCCGGGCGCAGTCGATCGAACGGTTCGATGCGGTGGCCAAAACTACACCGGCGGCCGCAGCAAAGCGGATCATTGTCGGCATCGAGAAGAACCAGCCGCGCATCCTGATCGGCAATGACGCCCGCTATATGGACCTGCTGCAGCGTTTTCGCCCCGGCACCTATTGGGCGGTGCTGGCGCGCAAGATCGAGAAGATGGCGAAGGCGGGGAAGTGAGGTTGCGGAGTTGCCTCAGCTAATTCAGCTGTCGTCCCTGCGAACGCAGGGACCCATAATCCCGAGCGCCCGTTGTTGCAGGAAGATGTCCAACACCGGCATCTCACCGATAGGCCGCGGCGTATGGGTCCCTGCGCCCCGTGCGCAATTGCGCACTAGGCAGGGACGACGGAGCTGCCCTACCTTCCGACCAGCTGATCGGCGAAATACCCGATGGTCTTGCGATAGATCGTGGCCCGGTTCCATTCGCGCATCGCTTCGAAATTCGGCGTGCCCTCGCTGTAGGGCTGGCCGTTCCTGAAGCCGGAAACGTGCAGCAGGTTGGCGGTGGAGGCGAGCACGTCGGGGATGCTGTGGCGCAGGTCGACATGGCCGTTGCCGTCGAAATCGACGCCGTATTTGAGGTAGGACGACGGCAGGAATTGCGTCTGGCCGATTTCGCCGGCGAAGGCGCCGATCATGTCCGTCAGCGGCAGATCGCCGCGCTGCACGATCTTCAGCGCCGCCAGCAACTCGCCCTGGAACAATTCGGTGCGGCGGCAATCATGCGCCATGGTGGCGAGCGTGCGGACCACCGGCATCTTGCCGATGTCGCCCTTGCCGTAATCGGATTCCAGCCCCCAGATCGCGACGATGATCTCGGGCGGCACCCCGAAACGCTTCTCGATCCGCGCCAGCAGGGCGGCGTGACGCTGCAGCATCTGCCGGCCGATGTTGATGCGCCCCGGCCCGACCCGGGTCGAGACATATTGCTCGAAGGTCTTGTTGAAGGTGCCGCGCTGGCGGCGGTCGAAGGCCAGCACCTTCGGATCCTGCGTCACGCCGGATAGCGCCTGCGAAATCACCGCCGGCGAAACCCCCGCCGCCTGCGCCTCGGCCGACATCGCCGCCACGAACGTGTTGAAATCGCCGCCGCAGCGCGCTGCGTAGGATGGCGTGGCGAGGACGGTGCAGAACGAAACGGCCAGTAGAAGCTTGCGCATGCGAATCCCTTGTGACGGCCCGATTTGTGTTGGTTATGCCATGAGAAAGCAGCGCGAGGCAGGTGTATTCGCACTCAACTCGTCGTCCCGGACAAGCGAGCAGCGCGAGCGCCGATCCGGGACCCATAACCACCGGCGGCAATTGTTGAAGCGAAGCCGTCAACCATCCCGCCCGACAACGTCGTCACGGCGTATGGGTCCCGGATCGGCGCTCGCTTTGCTCGCTGGTCCGGGACGACGGCGGAACTGGCTTCACCTCCGCCGCCTTCACTTGCCGCCGTCGATCTGGCGGCCCATCAGGGCGATGGCTTTCTGATAGACGCCGGCGGCGTTCCAGGCCTGGATGGCGGCGAAGTTGGGTTCGCCCGGCTGGTAGCCGGCGCCGGCGCGCCAGCCATGGGCTTTCAGAAAATTCGCAGTCGAGTTCAGCGCGTTGGCGGAGTTTTCGAGATTGCCGGTGCCGTAGGCCAGGATGGCTTTCGGCATGAACTGGGTCTGGCCGACTTCGCCATGCATGGAGCCGCGCTGGGCCGGCGAGAGCGCGCCGCGATCGATCAATTGCAGTGCTGCGTAAAGGTGCTCGGTGAAGAAGGCCGAGCGCCGGCAATCATAGGCCAGCGTCGCGATCGACGAGAGCATGTTCTGGTTGCCGCGCTGGCTGCCGAAACCCGTCTCCATGCCCCAGATCGCGAGCAGCGGCCCGGGCGGCACGCCGGTGCGCTGCTGGATCGAAGCAAACAGCGCGCCTTGCGACTGCTTCAGCTTACGTCCCTTCGCGACGATGGCAGGTCCCCCGCGCTTGGCGAGAAACTGTTCGAGCGACAGCGAAAAACTGCGCTGGCCGCGGTCGGCATTGATGGTCGCCTGCGCATAGTTGGTCGCCATCAGGGCCGAGATGGTCGGGGCGCTGATGCCCTTGGCCCGCGCCTCGCCGGCGAATTGCTGCTTCCAGGCCTCATATCCGGCGGCGCTGCTGCCGCATTGGGCGGCGAAGGCTGATGAGTTCAGGGATGCGAAGGTAACAAGCGCAGACCCGCAAAGAACAAGCGCGAGGCGAAAGATATGCATCGATAAATCCGGTTGGGTGAGGAAAGCCCGTCGTACCCTTTATTCCGCCGCCGTGCGCGTCAGCGCGCCGGCGTCGCGCAATTGCATGTAGAGATTGATCGGATCGACGTCGAAGCCGTTGGGCCAGGTCGGCGCGCCCATTTCGACGAATGCGCGTGCGAAATAATCGGGCGCCTTCAGCGGCTCGACCATCGGTCCGCCGGCGGCGAGAAGGTCGGAAAAATCGCGCACGCCCTCGCTGCCGTCCGTAAAACGAACCCACAGACGATGGCCGTCGAGCGCCCGCAGGCGCAGCACATCGACCATGGGCAATTCATTCGTCGGCATCGGGGCCAGCTATCTTTTCCAGCGGCAGGTGCGCACGCGCACGCTGCCAATTATCCTGCAATTCGGCGTTACGCGCCAGAGTCCATTGTCGCACCATCCGCGTGGCGGTTACGATGGCTTTCGCCCGGCCATAACGTGCGTGGAAATGCGGCGGATTGTGGTCGTCGCCATGCACGGCCCGGCGGGGCCGCGCCCACCCTCCGATCCCCCAAACCAAAAATATCGAAAACAACCCCATGCACAGATAGCAAGGGGTTGATGGCATGGATGTTTTGGCGCGCACCAAACGACCGTTTTGACACGTCGGGCAAATCACCGGCACAATGCCAACATCGCACAACCTTTCAAGCCGCTCATGGCCGTGCCGAGGGGCAGGTCGGAACGATTTTGATCCGCCTCACCCCTTGCGGCGACTCTTGAAATCCCGGGAATTCTCCGATGGCTCCGCACCAGATCGTCCGACCGCTCATCCTGCTGCTCGCCCTCTGCCTGCTTGCGCCGACCGGCGCCGCCGCGCAGGCGACGCGCGACGTGGCGGGCGCGCGGGATTGTCCCGGCGTCGGCCGCTTCGCGCGCAGCGTGATCACGGGATACGAGGTGAAGGATTTCGACGCCGCACGGATGCAGGCAGCCGCCTTCAAGGACGGACAGCCGGCCGATGTGCGGCGGCTGGAGGGCAAGGTCACGCGGATCGCCTATCGCAGCAATCCCGGGCCGTCCATCCTGGAAGTGTTCAGGAATTTTGAGACGCAGCTGACAAAAATCGGTTTCGAAAAGCTGCTGGCCTGCGAGACCGACGCCTGCGGCGGCATTCCCTTCACCGAGGCGATCGACGCGCTGCCGATCCCGCAGATGTGGATCGACGGTTTCAATTATCACTACTACGCCGGGCGCAGGATCGAGGGCGCGCGCGAGATCTTTGCCAGCGTCGTCGTCAGCGAGAACAACCGCGAGATCTACGCGCAGCTCACCATCGCCGAGACCCGCGCGATCGAGAACAAGATGGTGGACGCCGCCGCGATGTCGAAGGGCCTGCGCGAAACCGGCCGCATCGCGCTCTACGGCATCTACTTCGACACCGACCGCGCGGTGCTGAAGCCCGAAAGCCGCCCCGCCCTGGAGCAGATCGCAAAGCTGCTGGCCGCCGAGGCGCAGCTCAATGTCTTCATCGTCGGCCACACCGACAGCCAGGGGCCGTATGCCTACAATCTCGATCTGTCGCGCCGCCGCGCCGAGGCGATCGCCGAGGAGCTGGTGAAGAATTATCGAATCGGCGCGCCAAGGCTGCGCACCGCCGGTGTCGCGCATCTGGCGCCGGTCGGTTCCAATGGCAACGAGGCCGGCCGGGCGTTGAACCGGCGGGTGGAGCTGGTGGCGCCGTAGGGCGGGCGGCGCGATCGGGCGGTTTCAGGCCTTCGACCGGCGGCGGTGTTCTGATAGAATGCAACAGGGGCGAATGCAGGTGAGCCGATGCCAATGACCAAGATGTCCGATCAAGCTCAGCCGCACAGGTTCAATTTCCTGCGCGTGCCGCTATTCCGGTTGCTCGCGATCAACCTTGCGGCGGGCACGGCGGTGGCGACGGTGTTCGTCGGCGGCTTGCTGGCGCTCAATCCCGCCGGGTTGCGCGACCTGATCCTCGCGGACTCCTCGCCCGGCACCGCGCTCGGCCTGCTGCTGTTCGGGTTCGTGGTGACGTTTGGGTCGACCGCAATGGGGACGGCGATCATGGCGATGGGGCGACGGCAGAAGGACGATGAGCCGCCGCGCGGCCCGCCGCGGCGGGTGGCGCAGCGGTTTGAGCGGGTCGCGGTGCGTGCCAAGCGGTAGCCCCAGGAATCAAATATTGCGCATCCTTGCAAACCGCCACGTCGTGGCCTTCCCGGGATGAGGCGTAACCTGTGCTTGCAAAACCCGTCGTCTAAGCCGCGGCGTCGCGTGACAAGGCTCCGGCCGCCTCGATCTCCCGGCGCAGCCAGCCGGGCGCGGCGTCAAAACCGTTCGGCCAAGTCAGCGCGCCATCTTCGAGAAAGACACGCGCGAAGAAGGCCGGATCGCGCAAGGGTTCCGCCATCGGACCGCCTTCGCCGACAATAGCGGAGAAGTCATAGTCTCCAGCCATGCCATCGCTGAACGTCGCGCGCAGGCGATGCCCGCCGAGATACCTGATTCTTGCGACCTTAATCATTGTCGAGACCCGCAATTTTGACGAGCGGCGCACGGCTACGCGCCCGCCGCCAATTATCCTCCAGTTCTCCGCGATGCGCCAGTGCCCACTGCTTCACGAGACGGGCAGCGTTGGCCGGAAGATGGCCTTCGGTGACCTCTCCGGTCTCGATCGAAACGTTGGCTTCATGGCCGCTGTAGCTGGCAAAGAAATGAGGCGGCGGGTGATCGACGAAATACATCCGGATGGCGATGCCGTAGAAATAAGCGATGGTCGGCATGCGCTGCTCCCTCGTCATGCGCGGCTTGATCCGCGCATCCATCATCTTCCAAGGATGGATTGCCGGGTCAAGCCCAGCACTGAGGAGGGGTTGGCGGAGCTACCAATGCCCCTTCCACTTATTCCAAGCGAACAGCATATCGGCAAAACGATCATAGAAAATCCGCGTAACCGGCAGCATCACGCGATTGCCGAACAGCTGTGACAGCCAGCCCTCGCCCGGCGTTATCTGCCACATCGCAATCGCAACATCTGCGCCGACGATCAGCCGGCCGGATTCGTCCGTCGCATGCAGGCGGCGGCGCACATCGTCGAGCGAGGCCCCATAAGCGGCAAGTGCCGCGGGTTCGTCGTTGATGTCGCGAAATGAAAGGTGGCCGGCGCGGACGGCGGCCAAGAGCTTGTTGCGCTGCCAGTCGATGCCGGCGTCACAGACGGGGCAGCGGGTGTTGTACCAGACGGAGAGGTGGGGGCCGGCCATGGTTGCTCCTTCGCATCGGGCTTCCGAAAGCGTATCAACCTTTGGAAATTCGCGCATACGGCGAAGTTGCTGACGATTAGTTACAACTCAATGTCTTCATCGTCGGCCCACCGACAGCCAACGGCCGTATACCTGCAATCTCGATTGATCTCGACGCCGCGCCGAGGCGATCGCCGAGGAGCTGGTGAAGAACTACCGCATCGGCGCGCCGCGGCTGCGCACCGCCGGTGTCGCGCATCTTGCGCCGGTCGTACCAAACGGGAATGAGGCTGGGCGGGCGTTGAACAGGAGGTGGAGTCGGTGACGCAGTAGGGCGGGCCGAGGAGGTGACGCCGGCAGTAGCGAAGGTTTAAGTCTCCTCGGGTGGCCAAGGCGTCGGGAGGCCAAGAATGTCGCCGATATTCTTGCCGGAGTTGAATTTCCACTTTTCGTCCTCTACTTGGAAGAAACCAAGTACTTTCAGAGACTCAGGAAGGGGGACTTTGGCCCAAGGATTGACCGCTAGAATTGGCTGCAGCTTCTCAGATCGGAGGCCCCATAGGCCGACATCAGGGAAAAGCACTACGCCACTTACATGGGTATTTCGCGGCGCCGTACTTCCGCGCCAAAATCCGTTGCGCGCACGCCCTAGCTTCGCAGGTTTACCCTCGCGCCAGCGCACAACTTCATCACCTAGTGTTCTGTCACAGACATTTGAATCCCAGCTTGTCGCGAACATGATTCACTCGCGGCATGGCAAATGATTTGATTGTACTTGATCGCAAGGCTCGCAGGGAACTGGAGCAACTGCTCACCGATGGGAACACGGCTCA
>NZ_JAURXB010000293.1 GCF_030654605.1 Bradyrhizobium sp. | reverse complement strand
GCCGAACGCGCCTTCGAGCCGAACGGTTATTATCTGCCCGACTGGGCATTGGCGGTGAACGCCTCGGCGCGGGGCCGCACCGGCGTCTCGGCGCTCGCCGCATGGAGCGACGCTGCGCCTGCGGAAGACGGCGCGGCGCGCCTGATCGGGCTGTTGCCCGCGATTTCGATGTGGCGCGCCTACAACATTCCGCTTCCCGTTCTGGTCAGCGCCGATCCCTACGGCACGCTCGGCACGCCGCCGCTCGATCGCGAGGTCGCCGAGGATGCCGCCATCGGATTGATGCGCGAGGCGCGAAGGGCCGGCGCCCGTGCGCTGATCCTGCGCGACGTCGCGCTCGATGGCGCTACCGTCAAGACTTTCACGGAAGTACTGCGGCAGGGCGGCATGCGCCCGCGTTTGCTGCAATCCCACCTCCGCGCCTGCCTCGACGCCACACGCGACGCCGAGGAATTGCTACGCGATGCGCTGGGACCGAAGAAACTCAAGGAATTGCGCCGCCAGCGCAACCGGCTGGCCGAGCACGGCGAGGTCCGTTTCGAGGTAGCGCGCACCCCGCAGCAGATTGCATCCGCGGTCGAGATATTCTTGACGCTGGAAGCCTCCGGCTGGAAAGGCCAGCGCGGCACCGCGCTCGGGCAGGACGACGGCGATGCCACTTTTGTCCGCCGCGCCACCGCCGACCTCGCGGCATCAGGTCAAGGCGAAGTCGTGACGCTGTTCGCCGGCGACACGCCGGTGGCTGCCGCGATCGTGCTGCGGCATCAGGACCGCGCGTTCTATTTCAAGCTCGGGGTCGACGAGCGCTTTGCAAAACTGTCGCCCGGCGTGCAGCTGACGCTCGACCTGACCCGGCATCTCTGCGCCGACCCTGGCATCGCGCTGGTCGATTCCACGGCCAATGCCGATCATCCCATGATCAATCCGATCTGGCGCGGGCGCCTGGCGATCGGCGACGTGCTGGTGCCGCTGCGGCCGCGCGATCCCGTGGTGCCGCTGGTCCTTGGCGCCCTGAAATTGCGCCAGCTGATCCTCAAGCCGCTGCGCCGCGCCGTCCATTTCATCCGGAAACGCCAGGAGAAATCGTCATGAATACCGTCACCGCAGTAGCCCCGGTGATTACGGCCGGAAACGAAGCGCTGAAGCGCGACTTTCCGCTCAAACCCTTCGCGATCCGCCACAAGCTGGCTGGCCATCCGCTCCTCACTCTGTCGCGCATCGCGCAGCTCGCCGCCGAGCTGCCGCGCGACCTGATCGAGTACAACTCCGGCAAGGTCGCGATCAGCCAGGATCCGGATGCGATCCCCTCGGTCGATCTCGATCCGGTCGAGGTCGTCAAGCGCATCGAAACCGCCGGCGCCTGGATGGTGCTGAAGCGCGTGGAGAATTCGCCGGAATACCGGCGACTGCTGGAAGACACGCTGCTGTCGGTGGCGCGCGCGCGCGGTTTCAATAGTCTGCTCGACGCCGGCTTCGAGCAACTCGAAGGCTTTATCTTCGTGTCGTCGCCGAACTCGACCACGCCGTTTCATCTCGACAGCGAGGACAATTTCTTCGTCCAGATCCACGGCGAAAAATTCTTCACGATCTTCGACAACAACGACCGCTCGATCGTCTCCGATGACGAGATCGAGCGCTCGATGACCAAGCACCGCAACCTGAAATACGATGACAGTTTTGCGCCGCGCGGCACCGAATTCCATCTGTTCGCGGGCGACGGCTGCTACGTGCCGTATCAATGGCCGCACTGGGTGCGCACATCAGGCAGCTTCTCGATCTCGATGGCGATCACCTGGAAGACCCGCGAGGTCCGCCGCGTCAATGACCTGCATTTCTTCAATTCGATGCTGCGCGGCGTCGGC
>NZ_JAURXB010000283.1 GCF_030654605.1 Bradyrhizobium sp. | reverse complement strand
CATGCTTCGAGACGCTCGCGTCGCTCGCTCCTCAGCATGAGGTTGTGGCGTTTCAACAAGGTAAACCTCATCCTGAGGAGCGGCGTCTTCGCCGCGTCTCGAAGGATGGCAGCAACACGGACTTATGATTCCAGGTACTAGGCCGATCAGCCCCTTCAACCTGCCGACGCTCGCTCCCCGCGAACGATGGCTGCAGCTCCGGTTCGTACCGCCCCTTAACCTGAACTTAGGGTTAAACTGCAAGCATTTTTGACCAGTCCCGCCGACGATAGGTCAAACCTCGTGCTCCAGCAGTTGCGCCGCCATTATTGCTTCGCAAGACGCGCTGCATTCGCAGCATCGTCCGCGATCTTGCTGTTGGGGCTGGGTGGCTGCCAGACCGCCGGTACTTCCGACATCACGGGGTCGCTGGGGGAGAAGCCCGAAGCAAGTCGCGCCGCCGACCCGCGGCGCGACCTGGAAGGTTCACGCGATCGTTTTCGCGCCAATCCGAAAGATATCGACGCGGCGCTGCAATATGGCAGGGCGCTACGCGCCACGGGACAGAAGTCCCAGGCCGTAGCCGTGCTCGAGCAGGCCACCCTTGCTCATCCCAGCAACAAGGCGCTGCTCGCCGGCTATGGGCGGGCGCTGGCGGACAACGGCAATTTTCAACGGGCCTTCGACATCCTCACCCGCGCCCATACCCCCGACGATCCGGATTGGCGGATTCTTTCGGCTCAGGGTGCGGTGCTCGATCAGCTCGGCCGATACGAGGAAGCGCGGCAATACTACGCAAGCGCGCTGAAGATCGCGCCCGAAGAACCTTCCGTGCTGTCCAATCTCGGCCTGTCCTACGTCCTCGCCAAAAATCTGCCCAGGGCGGAGGAGATCATGCGCCGCGCCAACAGCCGTCCGGATGCGGATCGGCGCGTGCGGCTGAATTTGGCGCTGGTGGTCGGCCTGCAGGGCAGACTCGCCGATGCTGAAACCATTGTGAAGGCCGATCGGCCGGCCGACGAAGCCGCGGCGGATGTCGCCGATCTCAAGCGATTGCTGGCCCGCAAGGGCGCACGCGCGGATGCAGGCAAGCTGCCGGTGGCAGCTGCCGGGCGCCGCGACTGAGCCACTGACGGAGCCCCGGCGAAAGATATCGTCGCCGAAACGCCGTCTACCCTGCCCGCAGCTTCCTGATGAGCGGCGCCAGGAACGAGCCCTTCGGCTTCCTGGTCTCGCCGCGGCCGGTCAGCTGCCGCGCGATCTGCAGAAACATCTTGGTGGTGCGGTGATTGGCGGAAATTTCCGCGATCATCTGGCCGTTGTTGGCGGCCGTGCCGAACATGCGCGAATCGAATGGAATGGAAGCGATCGGCGGACTCTCGATCGCCTTGGCGAATTCGCCTGTCGTGATTTCCGGTCGCTTGTGCATGCCGACCTGGTTGAGACAATACAGCGGCGGCCGGTCGTTGGGCCGCGCCGTCTTCAGCATGCTCAGCATGTTCTTGGTGTTGCGCAAATTGGCGAGATCCGGCTCGGCGACCACCAGGATGTCATCGGCGCCGACCAGAACGCGCTTGGTCCAGCCCGACCACTGGTGCGGAACGTCCAGCACGATGCAGGGCGTGGTCATGCGCAGCGTATCGAAGATCGCATCGAAGGCGTCGGCGCCGAGGTCGTAGACCCGCTCCAGCGATGCCGGCGCCGCCAGCAGGCTGAGATTGTCGGTGCACTTCGCCAGCAGGCGGTCGACGAAGGACGTATCGGGCCGGTCGGGCGAGAAGATCGCATTGGCGATCCCCTGCAACGGGTCCTTGTTGTAATCGAGTCCGGCGGTGCCGAACGCGAGGTCGAGATCGATGACGACGGAATCCAGCTGGAGGTCGCGGGCGATCGCCCAGGCCACATTGTGCGCGACGGTGGACGCGCCGACGCCGCCCTTGGCGCCGACGACGGCGATGATACGCCCGACGGCCACGGCCTCCGACGCCGAAAACAGGCTGCAGACCGAGCGCACCACATCGAGCGGAACGACCGGACCGATGACGTAATCGCTGACACCGCGACGCACCAGTTCGCGGTAGGGCGCGGCATCGTGCGCGGTGCCGATCACGACGACGCGGGTTCCGGGATCGCACACCGATGCGAGGTCATCGAGGCCGGCAAGAATATCGCTGCCGCCTTCGGTTTCCAGAATGATCACGTTCGGCGTCGGTACCGTGCGATAGTTCTCGATGGCGGTCGCCACGCCGCCCATCTGGACGGTGAGATGCGCCTTGCCGAGACGGCGGTCTTCGGCCGCCGCTTTCACGGCGAGAGCGGTCGTCACCGACTCGCAAAAGGCCTGCACCGACACGCGCGGCGCCGGAGCGATATAGTCGTCCGCGTGCGGCGCCGGTTGATTTTCGGGAAGTCCAGTGGCGGTTGTCATTTGCCTGTATCGCTGAGTTTGGCTTTGTCGGATTCGGGATAGTTGGTCGCCGTCGAGGTACCCTTGCGATACTTCTCGAACGCCTCCGTGCGTCGCGCCGTATAGGCGGCAGTCTCGGATCTCGGCTGTTCGAGGTCCGCCGGATTGTCGATCATTGCGGCGAGGTTGCGCTGGTTCGCACAACCGAAATTGTGATACGGCCGGTTTTCGCTGTAGCCCTTGTTCAGGGTCGAGGGTCCGAGATCCTCCGGCCACAGGCCGCAGGGGCCGGCGACCGCCGAGATTTTCGGGTAGCTCAGCCTGATGGTCGCCAGCGTGCGGGGATCGTCCGGACGGTAGCGATGCAGCCTGACGCCGCGTGCCGGCACACCGCCCGCCGCCAGCGTCGCCCGGATTTCCTGCGCGGTCGACGCCGCGGCCCGGGCGTTCGGGGTGTCGACCGGCACATCCACCACGATCGCACCGGTGCCTTCGCGAACCCAGGTCCGCGCCAATCCCATGACGTCGGCGCGCTGCGCAGCGGACAGGCCGCCGCGTCCCTGCCCGACGAAGACGACGATCGAGGTGTCGGCTTCCTGAACCGCAATCGGATGGTTCTGCCGGTAGTCGTAGGGCACGCTCGCCGTCGTCACGACTTCCGCACCGGTGTAGGTGCAGGCTCCCAGCGCGACCGAGAGGCCGGCCAGCGCGCCCAGCAGGCGCAGGGTGCGAACGCGATCGCGCGGTGTTCTGTTCGTCATCGTTTTGTCCTCGTCCCGCAAACGCCGGGCACCGCGTCAGTCAATGATGAAGCCAAAATTGCTCGGGGAGCCGCTGGCCATTTCGGCGCGGCCGGCGACGCCGTAAATCCGGTTGATCTGCGCCAGCAGGGTCGATTGCGAATCCGACGCCGGGGCAAATCCGTCGTCAGGACGCGACAGCTCTTTCTGCGCGACCGCCCGAACCACATAGGGCGTCACCAGGACCATCAGTTCGGTCTGGTTGTTGATGAAATCCTGGCTCCGGAACAGCGCGCCGAGGACGGGCAAGGAGTCGAGGCCGGGAATTCCGTTGACCGCCTGCTTGGTCTTTTCCTGGATCAGGCCGGCCATCGCAATCGAGCCGCCGGAGGGGATTTCGAGCGTGGTTTCGGCACGACGGGTCTTGATGGAGGGAATCGTCGTTCCACCGGCACCGCCGGTCAAGGCGTTTTCGGTCGAGACTTCCGACACTTCGGTCATCACCCGCAGGCTGATCCGCCCCTCGCTCAGCACCACCGGGGTGAAGTTGAGCGAGATGCCGAATTTCTTGTAGCTGACCGTCTGGACGCATTGTCCGATCCCGCCCCCCGCTATCGGCTGGCAGGTCACGCCGGTCGGAATGGGAAATTCGCCGCCCGAGATGAATGTCGCGGATTCGCCGGAGATCGCCGTCAGATTGGGTTCGGCGAGAGTCCGCACGACGCCGGCGCTCTCCATCGCGCGAAGCGTCGCCTGCACCGACGGGCTCGAGCCGAACGCCGCGGCAAGCCCATTGCCCGGGACCAGCGGTCCACTGTTGGCGGTGAACGGGTTGGTGTTGTTGAATTGCACGACCGTGGTGCCGGAGTTCATGCTGGCAGAGAGATCGACGCCCATCTGTTTGACGATGTCCCGCCGCACTTCCGCGACCGTGACCTTCAGCATCACCTGATCGCGGCCCTTGACGACGATCGAATTGACGACCTTGTCGGGACCACCGACCAGCCTTGCTGCGAGGTCACCCGCCTGCTGCGCCTCGATCGGAGTGGATACCGTGCCGGTCAGCATGACGCCGTCGCCGACGCCCTCGATCTGGATTCCCGGGGTATGCCGCAGCGCGGCGCGCACGCCGTTGAGATCGCGCTTGACCGCGATGTCATAGGCCGCGACCTGCTGGCCCGCGGCATCGAAGAACACCACGTTGGTCTGACCGACCGCGGCGCCGATGATGTAGGCGCGCTGCGCCGAGCGCACCACCGCGTTCGCAATCTTGGGATCGGCGACCAGCACATCCTTGACCTCGCGCGGCAAGTCGATGATCACGGATTTGCCGATGCCGAGCGCCAGGAAACGTTGCCTGGTCGATGCGATGGTGGCGACCGGCGACACCAGCGGCGCCTGCTCGCCGACCGGCGCCGGCACCGCTTCGTCGGCGGCAAAAGCCGGCGTCAAAACCGGATCGAGCGTCAGCGCGGCTGCGGCCGACAACGAAAGCGCGCCGGCCATCAAGGTCCGCATTGCCAGCTGATTTCTGCTGTATTTCATATCGAGCGTCCTTCGGTCACTTCTGTGTCGTCGTCGCGCTGAGGACGCCGTAGCGAACCACATTGATACCCGCGCCCTTTTTGAGAGCGGCAGAATCCTCGGTGATGTTCTCGACCACGTTGAGGTCGGCGATGCTGCGCAACGCCAGCGCCAGCGTCCCGCTCTGGCGCGAGCGCGCCAGCGTCTCGGCCTGCTCGGGCTTCAGCTCGAGCGTGACGGTCTTGCCGATCACGGCGTTCTGGCCGTCTTTTTCCTTCGGCGCCTGATCGATCGCGAGCACGCGGACATTGCTCAGGATGATTTCGGAGTTGACGACGTCGGCGCCGTTCTTGTCGGCGCCCTTCTCGCGCCTGGACAGGATCACGTCGACGCGGTCGTTCGGCAGGATGAAGCCGCCGGCGCCGGACTCCGGCGAAATTTCGGTGGAAATGGCGCGCATGCCGGTGGGCAGGATCGCCGCCATGAAGCCGGATCCGTCGGCCCTGACCAGCTTCTGCTCCCGGATCGGTTCGCCGGCGATGAAGGGCGCGCGCGCGATTGACCCCGCCACCTGCGTGGTGGCATCAGGGCGTTCGCCGCGGCGAATGAAGCCGTTGCTGGTCGACGAGGCCGGCCATGTCTGCCATTGCAGGTCGCCTGGCTTGAGCGACTGGCCGAGGCCGATGTCGGCTCCGGCGACGAGAACCTCGACCGTCGGCATCTGGGCCGCCGGTTCGGCCGCGACGGTTTTCTTGTCGGTCCCGCTCGCGAGGTAGGCGGCAATGCCACCGGCACCGAGAGCGATTGTCAGGACCACAATGCGAGCGGTATTCATACGCTTTACGATCTACTTTTACGCCGGACGACTGAACTGCAGTGGGATGACGCCGTCTCCTCCAGCCATGACTAGGCAGTAAAGGTATAAGCGAACTTGAGGGTTCAGGGAGTTTGGCGAAAGACCGCGGGGATTTGTCCTCATGGTGAACGGGGCGTTCATGGTGAAGAAGACGTTACCCTCGACGCGAGTCCGTAAAACTATGGAGATCTGCGCGCCCTCGCGCGTGGCGGCTTCCGCGATAACGCGCGGGCACCGGATGCGGAGGCGCTGACCCCGCGGTGCGCGCCGATCGGCGGGAATTTTCGAACGGCGCCGCCGGTGCGCACCGCCTGACCGGCCGTTCGAAGGCATGAACTGCAAAGAAAACCGGCGGCACACTGAATTTCAGTGGCCGCCGGCATCAGGTTACGAATCCGCCCGGGAAGGCGGACGTGCGATTACTTCAGCGAAGTATTGATATCGGTGAACTTGGTGTTCAGGTTGGTGCCGAGGCCGTTGACCACGGCGATGATCGCCAGCGAAATGCCGGCTGCGATCAGGCCGTATTCGATGGCCGTGGCACCGGACTCGTCATTCAGAAATTTCAAAATTGAACGCTTCATGTGATGCTTTCTCTCTCGCTATGGGGTTCTGCTCCACCAGTTCCCTCGAAGGAACCCTATTGCGAAAATTTCTAAGCTTGGATGAAGCGAATTAGTGCAAATTCCTCGAATATTGCGCGCAAGTTGTGTAGCAAATTGTCTCGATTGCCGTCCCGGCCCGGATCCGATCATCCCGGGAATATCGTGATCATGGAGACGCCTGGCGGCCGGTTGAGGCAATATTAAAGCCGTGGTCCGGGGCGGGCGATATTGACATCGCGGTTCGAAAATTGGCGTAATCCTTTAACTTTGCTTCCGATTTGTATTGAAGGTGATTCATGCTTCGCCGCGCCTTGATTGCCCTTGTTGCCGTCGCTGCGGCAGCCCTGCCCGCAACCTCCCTGGCCTACGAGTTCAAGCCGAAGACACCGGAAACCGCGTTCTCCAAGAAAGCGCGCCCGGATATTCTGGGCATCTCCGCGGATTCCTCGGCGGCATCCGCACGGGCGATCCTCGAATCGTCGTTCAAGGGGCGCGGCAAGGCGGATATCCAGGAGCAGAAATTCGGGGGTACCGCCCTCAGCTATACCGCCGCGATGGTCTTCACCCTTCCCTCCGATCCGAAGCAGACCGGCGAAGTGCTTTCGTCGAGCTTCTCCGCGCCGGCCAGCGCCAACCTCGCTTATTTCGTCGACCGAAACCTGACATTTGCGCTGGACCAGCAGCCTTCCAGGGCCGAGCTGGTCAAGCAGGTCATGGACAAATACGGCGCGCCGACCATCGTCGGCAGCCAGCATTTGTATTATTTCTATCGCAAGGGCTCGATCATGTCGGTCGGCGCCAAATACAAGGAAGCGGCGGCGCTGGAGGCGGTCGACCGGCCGCTCGACCCCAAAATGGCGCTCAAGCTGAACGACAGCAATGGCCGCGGCAGTTGCGTGGCAATGGTGAAGCGCGCGCTGGCCAGGGAAAAGAACCTCGCCGCCATGCTGGGCGAGGCCAAGGCCGCCAATTGCGACGGCGCGCTGAGCGTGGAGCTGACGCCGGGCGCCACGCCGGATCGGGTCGGCAAGGCGCAGTTCACGCTGATGGATTTCAAGCGCATGATCAGCGCGGCCAGGATCGACGCCGATGCGCTCGCCGCGGAACAGGGCGAGCGCAATCCGCAGCCAAAGGCCAGCGCGCCGAAACTGTAGCGCAAGATTCTGAAGCCTGAGTGACGAGGCTTCATCTTCACCTCTCCCCGCTTGCGGGGAGAGGTCGGATCACATCGCAGATGTGATCCGGGTGAGGGGGTACAGGTCAATCGATTGACACCAGTTCGCGGAGAGTCCCCCTCACCCCGACCCTCTCCCCGCAAGCGGGGTGAGGGAGAAGGCTGCCGCTACCGTTGCGCAGCCAACCAGGCCTCGCGCAGCTGGCGCTTCATCACCTTGCCGTTGGCATTGCGCGGCAACGGCTCCAAAGTGAGCTCCATCGTCTCCGGCACCTTGTAGTCCGACAGCCGCTCGGCGCACCAGGCGCGCAGCGCTTCGGCGCCGACGCCATCGCCGCGGGTCACGATCACAGCATGCACCCGCTCGCCCAGCACCGGGCACGGCCTGGCGATGATGGCGCTCTCGACCACGCTGGCGTGGCCTGAAAGCACGGACTCGACTTCGGCGGAGTAGATTTTCAGGCCGCCGCGGTTGATCATGTCCTTCTGACGGTCGAACACGCGCACGAAATTTTCATCGTCGATCGAGCCGAGATCGCCGGAATGCCAGAAGCCGCCGGTAAAACTCTCGGCCGTGGCTTTCGGATTATTCCAGTAGCCCTTGATGACCGACGCCGAGCGGATCCAGATCTCGCCGATCTCGCCGCGCGGCAGCTCATGGCCGCCGGCGTCCATCACGACGATATCGGCGCCGGGACACGGCAGCCCGACGCTGTCGATATGGCTGGCGGTCAGTTCGCCGGGCATCATGGTGGACGGCGACGTGGTCTCGGTCGCGCCATAGCAGTTCGCGAGCTTCAGGCCGGGAATTTTCACCGCCAGTCTTTCGATCGTGGCGATCGGCATCGGCGCGCCGCCAAAGCCGCCGATCCGCCAGCTCGACAGATCGGTGCTGTCGAAATCCGGCTGCAGCAGGCAGAGATTGTACATCGCCGGAACCATCACGGTGTAGGTGACGCGCTCGCGCGCCGCGACCTTGAGATATTCCGCGGCCTTGAATTCGGGCATGATGATCAGCGCGCCGGCGCAGCGGACCATGGTCATGATATTGGCGACCACACCGGTGACATGTCCGAGCGGCACGGCCGCGATAGAGCGATCGGCCGCGGTGAGCTCGAGGCACGACACGAACACCATGGCCGAATGGATGACGTTGCAATGCGCCAGCATCGCGCCCTTCGGCTTCCCCGTTGTCCCCGAGGTATAGAGGATCATCGCGGTGTCTTCCTCGCCGACATCGGCCGGCGCCGGCAAAGGCGCGTGGCCGGTCAGCGACGAAAACTGCGACACGCGCGGATCATCGTCGACCGCGATACGATGCACGAGATCGGGAACGTCACGGCCGTCCGGCAGACGGTCGGCCAAACCGGCTTCGTGAATCAGGACCCTGGCGCCGCAGTCGGTCAGCACATAGGCGATCTCGGGCTTCTGCTGGCGGGTGCCGAGCAAGACCGTCACCAGCCCCGCATGCGCCGCGGCGAATACCGTCAGCGCGAATTCGATGTGGTTGCCGAGCAGCACGGCGACGCGGTCGCCGCTCTGCAGGCCGAGCTTTTGAAACCCGGCCGCGATCTCCGCGGACCGCTTTATCGCTTCGCGCCAGCTCAACCGCCGCTCACCGCAGACCAGCGCTTCGCCGTCAGGATTTCGCGCGGCGGCATCCGCGATCATCGCCCAGATGCTGTTCGGCCGCGCGCAGAATGCCGGCACCACGCGGTCGCCGAAGCGCGCCTCGAGCCGCATGGCGGGAATGGAGTGTTGCGACCAGTCCATCGCGCCGCTCCGTATCAGTTTTTGGTCTTCATGCCGTAGACATGCTCCGGCCCCGGGAAGGCGCGCGAGCGCACGTCGGTGGCATAGCCCTCGATCGCGGCTTCGATCATCGGCCCGAGATTGCCGTAGCGGCGGACGAATTTCGGCGTCCGCGCCGACAGGCCAAGCATGTCCTCCAGCACCAGCACCTGGCCGTCGCAGGCAGCACTTGCGCCGATGCCGATGGTGGGGATGGCGATGGTTTCGGTGATCTTCCGGGCCAGGGGCTCGGCGACCGCCTCGACCACGACCGAGAAGGCACCGGCTTGCGAGATCGCCTTCGCGTCATTCTCGATCGGCTCCCAGCTGCCCTCCTCGCGGCCCTGGGCGCGAAACGAGCCGAGCGTGTTGATCGACTGCGGCGTCAACCCGATATGCCCCATCACGGGAATGCCGCGTTCGACCAGAAACGCGACAGTCTCCGCCATCCGCTCGCCGCCTTCGAGCTTGACGGCGCCGCAATGGGTCTCCTTCAGGATCCGCACCGCCGCATGAAACGCCTGCTCTTTCGAGGCTTCATAGGAGCCGAAGGGCATGTCGACCACGACCAGCGCATGCTGCGAACCGCGCATCACGGCGTGGCCCTGCAGGATCATCATCTCCAGCGTCACCGGCACCGTGGTCTCGAAACCGTGCATCACATTCCCAAGGGAATCGCCGACCAGGATGACGTCGCAATAGCGATCGACCAAAGCGGCGGTATGGGCGTGATACGAGGTCAGCATCACGATCGGTTCGCCGTTCTTGCGGGCGCGGATATCCGGCGCGGTCTTGCGCCTGATGGTCGACTGCACTGACACTTATTCAGCCTCCTACGACGGGAGCGCCGATCACGACGGGGTGGAACGCGAACGCCAGCGCCAGATAGGCGACAAAACCGACCGCCGCTGCGATCAGGTCGTTGCTCATACCGCCGACCGGGATTGGTGGTCCGCCCGGGTCGGTGCGATGCTTCAGCGAGATCCGGTCGAACACCGCCCATCCCAGGAACGAGCCGAACAGGATGATCGAACCAAGATCGCCATTGGCGAGCAGATGCGCCGCCGCCCATAGTTTTACGCCGGTCAGCATCGGATGCTTCAGCGTGGTGTAGATACGGCCGCGTATATAGGACGCCACCACCAGGATGACGGCAGGCAGCATCAGCGCCGCCACCAGGTGCTTCATGGCGGCCGGCGGATACCAGACGTCGATCCAGCCGGTCGCACGGTATTTGGCAAAACCCCAGACGATCAGCGCGAGACCCACGGCCGAGACCAGCGAATAGCCGATCTTGTAGCCGCCCTCGCCCGTCGAGGCGATCAGGCGCGCCCGCAAGCTCCGCTGCGTGGTCAGCGTGTGGACGCCGATGAACAGCACGAGGCCCAGGATCATCACCGAAAGTCCCATGACGTTTCCTCCGTGGCAGGGACGCTGTTGTTACCTTCGGGTAACACTTTTGCGGTCAGGGCCGCAATGCGGGATCGCCGACCCACCCGTCATTCCGGGGCGCGCGAAGCGCGAACCCGGAACCTGGAGCTCGTTTCGCGAGTCTTCGTCCGATGTCGAGATTCCGGGTCTGGCCCTTCGGGCCATCCCGGAATGACGGTGTAGTTCGAATCTGTCTACCGCCCGCGGCTAACGTTCCGGAGATCACGTTCCCGGGTGAGCTCGATGTTCAGAGAAACCTTGCCGATAGCCTACGATGCACCCGCCGAACTCAAGAAATGGCCGTCACTGGGCAATCAAAGGCTCAATGGCAGCCGCCAGCCCTATCTGGTCTATAATGGCACGCTGGCGCAGTTGCATCCAGCAATTGCCGACCGTGCGACGAAGCGAACATTGGTGCCGGCAGAGATCCGCACTCAAGCTGTGACCACAGCGAAGGCCGAGAGTTTTTCTACTTCATGGATTGGGCGCAGACCTGCCATTGCAAGCGGTATCCATTGTAACTCCTTGACCTAATGCCGATATACGGAAACACTCGTGTAACGTGTAGGTTTGGGGGGACCATGCCGGCATCAGACGAGAGCAAGGGCATTGCCCTTGAGGTTAGGTATTCGACTGGCCGGCCGGTAGAGTTGGCGGATCTGGGCGAGAGCTTCCGCGCGCTTGGCAAGCAATACGAGAACTTCGTACACCGGCATGGCTTCGAGCAGCCGGGTAACGCGAGGCTCTATGTCTCCGAGGTTCGAACGGGCAGTATCATCATCCTTTTGAAGAGTCTCCTTGAGCAGGGTTCGATGGTGCTCAAGGACATTGACGTACTCGCCGGTTTCATGACGAACCTTTACGACCTTATCGAGTACTTCCGGACTCAAAAATCCAAGCCTCCGGCGGAGATTACCCGCGATGACGCGACGAGGCTCTCGCGCATTGTGGAGCCCACCGCTAAAGACGGTTCGGGCGCGATCAGCTTTACTTTCATCGGCAACACAGCGCCCATCGCCATAACCAATAACATCATAATCAACAACGAGACCGCCAACGCGATACAGAACAATGTACGGCGATTCCTCGGGCCCGCTATCCCCGATCCCGGCTCCTTCCAACGCGAGGTTCTCTACCTTGAGCAGATGCGCGGCGACCCTAAGTCTAAGGTTGGCGATCGGGGCATTATCGAGCGCTTCTCGACAAAGCCGGTGAAGCTTCATTTCATGACGCCAGAATCTAAGGCCGCGGTCCTCGACCGCCCCTACCCGTTCAAGGTGGCTCATGTCATCGACGGGCAAGTGAGCACCGCGAAAGGCGAGCCTGCGCTTTATAAGGTGACGAATGTTCACGAAACACTTGGCACGACCAGCAAACAAAAGCCGGCAAAAAAGCCTGCAAAACGCGCAACCGCTGGCCGGACGAAGAAGAAGCGCGTTTAGTGCTCGCGATTGAAATCCAAGATGAGAGCGGCCCCGTCTGGGCTGTCTGGGTGCTGATAAGGGCGGGGCCGCATGGGCACGCTGCGGGAACGCTACCCCATGCAACTAATTCGCATTGTCGGACTTGTTCCACCGCGTCGGGAGGGGGAGTTCAACTATCGAATTTTGAAAAGCCGCTCCGATCTCTTGCCTGTTTCAAAAACGGCCCTTACAATCCACGCCTGTTCAAAAGTTGGTCGGCAACCACTGCGGTACGGCGTATGCAAAATTACGACTATCCTCCGCCTTCGTTGAATGTCGAATTCAGGTCACGTTCTGAAGAGACTGCGCGCAGATCCGGGCGCATGTTTGTGCTCGCAATTGGGTTTCTGTTGGCCACCCAAGTCCAAGTAAGCGCGCAATGGAAGTTCAATCCAATACCGTCATTGAATCCGAAAGAGCAGTTCGACCGCGATCGCAAAGGGGCAGAAGAAATACTGAAGAAGCCATTCGAACTTCCGAAACACATCCTGGATGCTGGGAACGTCTGCAAGCAGGCAGACAACGTGCGGAAAACAGTTAATCAAGCGCGAGATCAATTCGCTTCAGCTTTAGGGACCGTTCCAATCCCGAAGGAAGGGATTGTGCTTTTTGACATTCGTACAGACGGGAACTTCACCTACAACGCACAGGCGGGCTCCGCCGGATACAAGCTTACTCTGCCGTTTGGCGCGGAGGTAGACAAAGCAAAGGTCAAATCGAACTCAGAGGGACACTTCAGCGCACCTCCGCTCGACGTGAAGAAAATTGTGGCTGGAATGGGCTTCGTAAAGATCGAACCGGGTAAGGGTTACGATCAGTGGGCCGACCCTCGTAGGCGCGTTGCGAACAAGTACGTTTACGTGGCATCGAAGCGTTTTGTTGACGCAATATCTGAATCGCGAGTGGCGCAAGAAGTTGGTTGGGCCATCTTTACCGCCGGGAGCACGGTCGAGGGTTCGGTTGCGACGCTCAAGGAACAGCTTATTCTTGAGTGGTCGGATATTGTGGCTTGGCTTCAACGGGCGGGCGAGGAAAACGCGCCGGAGATTGCACGTAAGATTATAGAAGACCTGTTCGCGCTTGCGGGCCCGAGAATCGATAAACTTGAATTTGACACAAGCAAAATGTTCAAGTTACCGAATCTTTCTGATTACGGCTTAGAGCTAAAGTTTGATTTGCCTGAATATGAATATTCCGCGTCGCTTCCTTTTCTCAAACAATTTGAGCCAGTCCTGTCTCTCCTTGGGTATATGGGGAGGTTGCCCAAGAAACAATTCCAGGAAAAGCACTTAGGATTTTCGATTTCGCTGACAACGAAGCGGGATGTCGACGCTGGGTACATTGCCATGTTCCAGACATTCACCTCTCAAATCGCGAATGGTCCGAGCCAAATGATCACGGACTTCCTTGATAAACTTCCGGGAGGGAACGCCGTCGAGTTGAAGAAGATTTCGCAAGACCTGGATTTTTCGAAATCCATAAGGGCGTTGTTTAAACCTCTTTCTTCTAACATCGCGGCTGAGCTAGAAAAACGTCACAAGGGGAACGGCATTTTCGACTTCACTGACAGTCAAGCGTCGAAGAACATTGAACAGCTTTTGAGAGCATTTGCCATAGGTAAGGAAGGACAGGCGACCGTCAAGAGACTTCTGGTAGACGCAGCGCAAGCTTCTGTTTTGGTCGACTTTGACTTGCGTCACAAGCATCGGCTTACGAAGAAGGAGATATTGGAAGCGCTTGGCAAGGGCCAAAAAGCAACAGATTGGCCGTTCGACAAAGCCAAAGATGCCTGCAAGTTAGTGCAGGATAGCTGCAAAAACGATATTGCCCGCCTGGCACCGTTTCCAGTTTGCGGCATAAAGACTGACGCTGGTCAATTAAACCCTCTCCCTGCCCAAGCCATTGCAATCATGAGCGATGCGTCCATTGCACAGACGCCCACATTGGTTGGGGGTGATCCGACGCCAACCAGCACTCCAAAGCAGTATGACGCTGCTGGGTTGAAGTTGCCGATTTGGTGCGTGCTGGCCCACCAGTCCTTCACGTTTGAGGTGACATTGGACGGCGTAGTGCGGGGACTTACAGGAAAATTCTCTGGCTTTGCTCGACGGGCCGAAAGTGGCAACATCGTCTTCAGAGCACATCGTTCGGCGGACCTCTTTCAATTGAAGTTGCCCTTTACCGAGGCTGTCACTGGAATTATTAATCTAAAGGGCGACCTCGCCGTTCAGGATTTTGACAGAGCGAGTTTTGCGGGAAGATGCAGATCGGTTCTGTGATAACATTGTTTTGCGACGCGAAAGCACTGGGGTTTCGAGCTGGCCGCGGACTCGGCCAAGTGCACATGACAGCCGTAAGTAGCGGGATGGCTCTTCCTGCAGATTAACTGGGTCTTTTCGTCCTTGCGACGCTATGACTCGCAGTCGCCCGGCGAGCCAGCGCGGAGACATTTTAGAGTCACTTCTCCGAGCAATTCAATTAGTTGGTCGATTCAATTCGCGATTATCGACGTAGCGGATCGCGATCGGCCGCCCGGCGATGGCGCCGCCGAGGTTGCCGGTGAATTTCAGCGGCGCGCAGGCTTTGAGCGAGGCGTTGATGGCCTTCAGGTAGGTCGCCCGGACCTCCGCAGGTGCCCCCGCCGTGGCATAGGTCACGCGCGGAGTTCCAATGATCTCGCCGGACCGTTTGAAACTGAAGCGCACCGACATCTGCATGCCCTCGCGCGCCGAGGAGGCCTCCGGCGGCGACCAGCAGGACCGCAGCGCCGCGAACAGGTCGCCGATGCTGTCGAGGTCGTGGCCGGGCTTCCGGTATTTGGCGGCTGCGCCCGGCGACGGCGAGCTTTCGATCGTCAGCTGCAGATTCTGGCCATAGGGATAGTCGATCTCGGGAATGCAGGGGCCGTCATTGAACACGCTGCAGAACGACGGCGTACAGGGTTGCCCGTCCAGCACGCTGCAAGGCGCATGCGAAAACGGCGTGGCGTCGAGCGGACGCCGCTGCTGGGCATCGGCAGTTCCGGCACTGGCGACCGCCGCCATGGCCATGATGAGAGAGAAAACGACGCGCCGGCGCATGAGACGGACCCACCGAGACAGGGCAATACCATAGATAGTGCGTCACCCAGAACTGTCATCATCCGCCAACGGATCGCCGGTTTGGAAATAGATTTTCAAAACATGCTTGGCAGCCGAGGAGCAATTTCCTGTGCAAATTCAACAAATCCAACCCGACGGGCAAATCACTTCCGATTATCGGAAGTACGTGTCAAGCCCCTCCGATAAAAATATTCTGTTTTTCAGAATTAGAAAGTTGCGCTATATCTATCCGCATCCCGTTCCATTCGGAGGGGCGTTTCGCGAACGTCACGAACGTGGGGATGGGCTGCGGTGGACGCGACGGCGCGCGAGACGGGCGATGCCGAAGCGGACGGCGAAGTCGTGTGGTTCCGACACCCCAAAGGCAGGTGTCAAGTTCGCGTCAAGGCGCGGGCGACGGTGGCAAAAGTGCAGGGCTCACCGAGGAGAGCACGTATAAGCCTTAAACCACTGCGCAGGGAAAGCCGGATGCCTCCGCTTCACCTGTATGCTCGTGTGCCGCCTACCTCTACCCTAATGCACACGAGACCGCGGGTGCAGCGCGCACCCGGCTTTCCCTGCGCCCTCTGAATCTCGAGGGTGAGGAATTGACAGCAAACCTCGGGCGAACCGCGCCGCGAGATCGCGAAGCCGCGTTTGGTACACACCCACAACTGTCGTCACCCGCGAAGGCGGGTGATCCAGTATCCCAG
>NZ_JAURXB010000281.1 GCF_030654605.1 Bradyrhizobium sp. | reverse complement strand
GATGCTTTTGCATCGCCGGGATGGCGCTGCACCGCGCCCCTTCGGGCCGACTTGCCTTCCGCAGACTTGACGCCGGCCACTGAGGCGTCAAGTCCACACGGCTTGACGCCAAGAGGTTTTTCCCGGTGTTTTTGCAGGGTTCAGCAGCCGGGCCCGATCGGGCCTGTTCCAGTGCGGTGCTCACGGACTGAAGCAAGCCGACCAGCACACTGCTCTGGCCCGGCGAAAGCGTCGGTCGCCGATTTGGCACGGGATTTACCGCACGGTCGAGAGGCCCGCGCCTGTCGAATTGGGTGGTCAGGTGCACGCAAAGCGGAATTGCCAGCCGCGCCAAATATTCACAGGCTCTGAGGAGCGGCGTCTTCGCCGCGTCTCGAAGGATGGCCGCAGGCTCATGCGCTGCATTCATCCTTCGAGACGCGGCCAAGAGGCCGCTCCTCAGGATGAGGTCTGAGAAGGCTGAGAAAGAGAAACAAGAAAATGTCGAATACCCCCACCCCAGTCTCTGAAGACCGTATCCCCGTCATCGTCGGCGTCGGCGAAATCACCGACCGGCCGAAGGAGATCGCCGACGGGCTGGAGCCGCTCGCGCTGCTGGAGCAGGCGCTGCGGCGGGCGGAGGCCGACAGTGGCGCCAGGTTGCTCGGCGAGATCGGCTCGCTCGACATCGTCAACTTCCTGAGCTGGCGCTACCGCGATCCGGAGAAGCTTCTGGCCGCTCGCCTCGGTATTCAGCCGGCGCATCTCTACTACGGCCCGGTCGGCGGCGAGAGCCCGATCCGCTATCTGCATGAGGCCGCAAAGCGCATCGCGCGCGGCGAATGCAGCGTCGCCGCGGTCTGCGGCGCCGAGGCGCAGTCGACCGCGACCAAGGCGGAACGCGCAAAAATCGATCTGCCGTGGACGCCGTTCGCCCATGACGTGGAAGAGCCGAAGCGCGGCGCCGCGTTCCAGAAGCCGATGGCGGTCAAGCTCGGTGTGTTCAGGCCGATCACCGTCTATCCGCTCTATGAAACCGCGACTTCGGCGCATTGGGGCCAGACCCCGCGCGAGACGATGGCGGAATCCGGCGAGCTGTGGGCGACCTACTCGAATGTGGCATCGGAAAATCCCAATGCCTGGCTGAAGCGGCGCTTCACGCCGGAGGAGATCACGACGCCGACGCCGGACAACAGGCTGATCGCCTGGCCCTACAACAAGCTGATGGTGGCCAACCCGACCGTCAACATGGGCGCCGCCGTGCTGCTGACCAGCCTTGCGAAAGCCAAAGCCGCCGGGATCCCCGCGGATCGCATCATTCACGTCTGGGGCGGCGCCTCCGCCGAGGAGCCGCGGGATTACCTGGTGCGCGACCAGTTTTACGAAAGCCATCCGCAGAACGCCGTACTGAAGGCGGTGATGAATCTCGTCGAGGGCGACGGCAAAAAATTCGACGCCATCGAACTCTATAGTTGTTTCCCCGTAGTGCCCAAGATGGCGCGGCGGACGCTGAGGCTCGGCCCCGACGTGCAGCCGACCGTGACCGGCGGCCTCACCTTCTTCGGCGCGCCGCTCAACACCTACATGACGCATGCGGCCTGCGCGATGGTGAAAAAGCTGCGCGCCGGCGCCAAGCTCGGCCTGCTCTACGGCCAGGGCGGGTTCGTGACCAAACATCATGGGCTGGTGCTGTCACCGCAGGCGTCGCCGCACACGCTGGCGCAGGACACCAGCGTGCAGGCCGAGGCCGACCGCCGCAAAGGCGCGGTGCCGGAGTTCGTCACCGAGGCCGGCGGCAAGGGCAAGGTCGAGAGTTTTACCGTGCTCTACGGCCGCGGCGGCGAGATCGAGCACGGCGTGGTGATGCTGCGAACGGCGAATGACGCCCGCGCGCTGGCGCGGGTGCCGGCCAATGACAGCGCCACCCTGGCGCATCTAACGAACATGGACCGCACGCCGGTGGGAACACTGGGCGATATCGTTGCCGCAGACGATGGCGTGCTGGAGTGGCGGGTGGGATAGTCCTTCTGCTCACCTCTCGCCTCCGCCAAAAATTGCGAAAACAACCCCATGCACAGAATGGCTTGAGTGGCGGAACTCGTGCCGGCACAAGATATGGTACGCCGCGGCTCCGATGGAGGGCGAGGTGAACGACTCGCCCTACCCCTTGCTGCTCTGCTTCTCCGAAGCCGTCGCGGGTCTTCCTCCACCCCTGCCCTTGTCGGAGGCGACGCGGACCCGATCGCCGTCGGCGATGCCGTCCGGGAGCGCGCCGACGGAACCGGAGGCCGTGACCGGCCGTGTCAGGCCGCTCTGACCGAGCTCAGGAACTTGCCGACCTCGAGCTTGAGGCGGTTGCTGTCGCCGGACAGCGACTGTGCCGCGGACAGCACCTGCGAGGAAGCCGTCCCAGTCTCGCTGGCGCCACGCTGCACGTCGGTGATGTTGGACGAGACCTGCTGGGTGCCGTGCGCCGCCTGCTGCACATTGCGGGAAATTTCCTGCGTCGCCGCACCCTGCTCTTCCACCGCCGAGGCGATCGTCGATGATATCTCGGACAGGTTTTCGATCGTGCCGCTGATTTCCTTGATGGCGTTGACCGAGTCCTGGGTCGCCGCCTGGATGCCGGTGATCTGCTGGCCGATTTCGCCGGTCGCCTTGGCGGTCTGCTCGGCCAGCGCTTTCACCTCGGAAGCCACCACCGCAAAGCCGCGGCCGGCCTCACCGGCGCGCGCGGCTTCAATGGTGGCGTTGAGCGCAAGCAAATTGGTCTGGCCGGCGATAGTGTTGATCAGTTCGACCACGTCGCCGATCCGGCTTGCCGCCTTCGACAACTCGCCGACCCGGTCGGTCGTGGTGCGCGCCTGATCGACGGCTTCGCCCGCTATCCGCGCCGAGTCCTGGACCTGACGGCTGATCTCGTTGACGGAAGACGCCATCTCCTCGGTCGCCGACGCCACCGACTGCACGTTGGTGGAGGCCTCCTCTGAAGCCGCCGCCACCATGATGGTGAGTTCCTGCGCGCGTTCCGCAGACGCCGTCAGCGTGCCGGCGGAGGCTTCGAGTTCGGTCGAGGAAGAGGATACGGTTTCGATGATCTCGCCGACGGCGCTTTCGAAGTCGTCCGCAAGCTTGTGCATGTCCGCTTTGCGACGGGCGACGGCATGGGTCTCCGCCTCCTTCTGCTCGGCCTCCAGGCCCTGGCGGGCGGCAGCATTGCTCTTGAATATCTCGACGGCCTCGGCCATCTCGCCGACCTCGTCCCGCCGGCCAATGCCGGGCACCTCAACGTCGAGCTTGCCGCGGGCGAGCTCCTTCATCGCGATCGTCATGCGCTGCAGCGGCCTGGTAATGCCCCGCGCGATGAACATCGACGCCGCCAGCATGAGCAGCAGGACCAGACCGGCAGCGATCAGGGACCGCCGGGTCGAGGACGACACCTGAGCGTCCAGATCATCAACATAGACGCCGGTCAGGATGCTCCAGCCCCAGGGCGAGAACCCGACGACATAGGAAAGCTTCGGCTGTGGCTTGTCGGATCCTGCCCTCGGCCAGAGATAGTCGACGAACCCGCTGCCCTTCTGCTTCACCAGTTCGGTCATCTCGACCGAGAACCGTTTCCCGGTCGGATCCTTCACGTCCGACATGTCTTTGCCGACGAGCTGCGCCGCGACCGGATGCATCAGCACGCGGGGCAGCAGGTCCTGAATGACGAAATATTCGTTGTTGCCATATCGAAGCATCGCGACCCGGGCCAGCGCCCGCTTCTGCGCGTCGGCAACGGCAATTTCACCTTTCTGTGCCGTCGCATGTTCTTCCTTGACGATGCCGAGGGCGAGCTCCGTAAGATGCTGCAGCTCGATCTGCTTCTGCTGCTTGAGGCTCGATGCCAGCTCACGCGAGTCGAGGATCGCAATCCCCAGGAGTCCCATGAAGCTGAGGCCGATCAGTACATAGATCTTTCGGCCGATGGTCATCCTGAACTGGCTCAGCATTGCAAACGACATTCTGGTCTCCACGGGATGGTGCGCATTCGTCTGAAACGACCCAAAGCAGCGCGAATGCAGCGACGACCGGGCCAGGAGGGCTGGTCTCGCATGCGACCTCCGCCTCCCGGTCGGGAATCATAATCGACACGAGTTTGGTTCCCGTTAATCCTCGATCCGGAGACGACGGAATTTGCCCCCTTCCCTTCGTCAGGCCGCCCTTACCGAACTCAGGAACTTGCCGACCTCGAGCTTGAGGCGGTTGCTGTCGCCGGACAGCGACTGTGCCGCGGAGAGAACCTGCGAGGAGGCCGAGCCGGTCTCGCTGGCGCCGCGCTGCACGTCCATGATGTTGGACGAAACCTGCTGGGTGCCCTGCGCCGCCTGCTGCACGTTGCGGGAAATCTCCTGGGTCGCGGCGCCCTGCTCTTCCACCGCCGCGGCGATGGTCGAGGAAATCTCGGACAATTTTTCGATGGTGCCGCTGATTTCCTTGATCGCAGTCACCGAATCCTGCGTGGCGGCCTGAATGCCGGTGATCTGCTGACCGATCTCGCCGGTGGCCTTGGCGGTCTGCTCGGCCAACGCCTTGACTTCGGAAGCCACGACCGCGAAGCCGCGGCCGGCCTCGCCGGCACGCGCCGCCTCGATGGTGGCATTGAGCGCCAGCAGATTGGTCTGACCCGCGATGGTGTTGATCAGTTCGACGACGTCGCCGATCCGGGCGGCCGCCTTCGACAGTTCGCCGACCCGGTCGTTGGTGGTGCGGGCCTGGTTGACGGCTTCACTGGCCATCCGCGAGGATTCCTGAACCTGGCGGCTGATCTCGTTGACGGACGACGACAGTTCCTCGGTGGCGGAGGCCACCGACTGCACGTTGGTGGAGGCTTCCTCGGATGCCGCCGCGACCATGGTGGTGAGCTCCTGTGAGCGCTCGGCGGTCGAGGTCAGGGTACCTGCGGAGGCCTCGAGTTCGGTCGAAGCCGAGGATACGGTTTCGATGATCTCGCCAACCGCGCCTTCGAAATCGTCGGCGAGCTTGATCATGTCGGCCTTGCGCTGCTGCGCGGCGACCTGATCCTGCTTGATCTTGGCTTCGGCTTCGGCGCGGGCCTTCTCCTCGGCCTTGACCTTGAAGCCTTCGACCGCCTGCGCCATGTCGCCAATCTCGTCCTTGCGGCCGAGCCCCGGCAGCACGACCGAGAAATTGCCGTTGGCGAGTTCTCCCATCGCGCCGGTCAGTGCGAACAACGGCCGCAGAATGCGGGAAAATGCAATCCAGAAGCTGAGCAGCACCAGACCGATACTGGCCAGCAGGATCGCGCCGTTGACGGCCAGGCTTGACGTGCTCTTCGCTGCCTGGTTGGTCGCTTCCTCGTCGGCCGCCTTGCCTATCGAATCGGCAAGCTGGAGGATCGAATTGATCGCGGTCGTGGCGCGCGCGACATAGTCGCCGCCGGTGATCTTGTATTCTCCGGTTTCGCCCGCTGCGAAAATGGCATCCCGGACCGTGCCGTAGGTGCCGAAGTATTCCTTGTCGACGCTGGCGATCGCATCGACGATCTTCGCAGGGATGCCGCCGCGCTGGCGGCTCGCCCTGATCGTTTCCCAGGCGAGTTCGACCTGGCCCCGGGTGCGTGCAACGATTCGAATTCTCTCCATGGTGAGCTTGCTGTGCGCACCAACGATGCCACCGAAGAACGCGCGCTCCCTGCCGGCATTCTCGGCCATTTGCGCGGTCAGGTGACGAAGACCGACCAGTTGCGTCAGCCCTACCGTCGGAGGGCTCGTCAGCGTCTCCAGCGTCAGCCGCAGCTTGTTTGCGGCAACCTCGATCAAACTGGTGATCGCGGGCGCGAAGCCCTCCACGACCTCCGATGTCCGTCCGGATCCGGGTTTGGCGAGGTTATCGTCAACCCTGCTGCGGAAAGCCTCGAATGCCCGGAATGCGCCTTCGGCCTCGGCGATTTCCTTTTCAGCCGCTTTCATCGCCGGGACGGCGCGAAGCTGCTGCGCCGCCTCGCGAAATGCCTGATCGGCGACCGTGCGTATCTTCACAATCTCGGCGCGACGTTCGGCCGGAAGCGCATCGGGGGATTTCAGCGGCGCGTTGGTCATCCCGCGTTCTACAGCCCATTGACCGGCGCTCTGCAACAGCCGTTGCGAAATCTGGTTGATTTTGAGGAAGGCCTCGGCATCCTGCCGCCGGACGTACGCCTCATAAGCGGCGAACCCGGCGGACGCTACGGCCATGATGGCGAGCGCGGAAATGATGAGCGGAAGGATCGTTCTGATCTTGAGATTCATGTGCCGGTCTCCATTTTTCGCCGAAACTTGCCAACAGGTTGATCGCTTCAAAACACGTCAAATCACGCATTTGCAGAAATGCCGCAGACCGCCGCAAGCGTCCGGGCGCTGCGAACAAGATGATCTTGATCGACGGCGAGCGGCCACGAGATGGAATGCTGGATCTGCAAGCCTGAAGTATTTTGCCTTTCGAGGAGCTCGGGATCGGGAGTGCCGATCCGGCTTCGTCACGCGGCATCATTGGCGCAGGTTGCAGTCACCTTGCGCCCGGCGGTTTAATAGTTAATGAAGTATCGAACCGTATGAATACGGACAGGCAATGCCAGGCATTTGCAGAAGCATCCCGCAGACGCCGCTCGATGGCTGAGCGGCGCGTCTGTCTCAGCGTCAGGCCGCCCTGACCGAGCTCAGGAATTTGCCGACCTCGAGCTTGAGGCGGTTAGAGTCGCCGGACAACGACTGTGCCGCGGAGAGCACCTGCGAGGAGGCCGAGCCGGTCTCGCTGGCGCCACGCTGCACGTCGGTGATGTTGGACGAGACCTGCTGGGTGCCGTGCGCCGCCTGCTGCACGTTGCGGGAAATTTCCTGCGTCGCAGCACCTTGCTCTTCCACCGCGGCCGCGATGGTCGACGAGATCTCGGACAGTCTTTCGATGGTGCTGCTGATCTCCTTGATGGCGTTCACCGACTCCTGGGTCGCCGCCTGGATGCCGGTGATCTGCTGCCCGATTTCGCCGGTCGCTTTCGCGGTCTGCTCGGCCAGCGCCTTCACCTCGGACGCCACCACCGCGAAACCACGGCCGGCGTCGCCGGCACGTGCGGCCTCAATGGTGGCATTGAGCGCCAGCAAATTGGTCTGGCCCGCAATCGTATTGATGAGCTCGACCACGTCACCGATGCGGGCGGCGGCCTTCGACAACTCGCTGACGCGGTCGTTGGTGGTGCGGGCCTGGCCGACGGCATCATTGGCCATTCGCGCGGATTCCTGGACCTGACGACTGATCTCGTTGACGGAAGACGCCATCTCTTCGGTCGCCGACGCCACCGACTGCACGTTGGTGGAGGCCTCTTCGGAAGCCGCCGCCACCATGATGGTGAGTTCCTGCGCGCGTTCCGCGGTCGCGGTCAGCGTGCCGGCGGAAGCTTCAAGCTGCGTCGAGGAAGAGGATACGGTCTCGACGATCTCGCCCACCGCGCCTTCGAAATCATCGGCGAGCTTGATCATCTCGGCCTTGCGCTGCCGGGCGGCGACCTGGTCCTGCGTGATCTTGGCCTCCGCTTCATCGCGGGCCTTCTGCTCGGCATTCTGGCGAATGACGGTGACGGTCTTGGCGAGGTCGCCGATTTCGTCGCCGCGATTGGCGCCGGGAATGGCGATATCGAGATTGCCGCCAGCCATCTGGCCCAGCGCGCCGTTCAGCCGGGTCATGGGACGCGCAACGCCGAGGAAGGAGAATATCACCGACGCGATCAGCGAAATCACCACCACGATCGCCACGATCATGCTGATCCGGTTGGCCTGCGCGATAGCCGCCGCAACTTCCTCCTTCGAGGCCGTCATGCTCTTTTGCGCACTGGAAACCGCGACTTCCATGAGTTCGCCGGCCTCCTTGACGATGTTCGTCGTGCGTTTTGTAACGATCTCGGACTTCAGTTCCTCGATCTTGACGGCCTCGTCATTGGCGGCCAGGAAACGCTTCACGATCTTGTCGAGCGAGGAGATCACGACAAGCAAGTCCCTGTCGTCGGCCTCGCCCCGCAACTCATTGAAGTTGTTCCTGAGCGCGGTCTGGGTCTTCGCAATCGAGCCGATCAGGCCTGCATCGCCGGTCGCGCCCAGCCGCCAGACCATGGCCTGCAGCGCGTTCACCTTGATGTCGGCCTGAAGCAGCAGCTTTTCAATCTCGACGCGGTTATCCAGCTTGGCCAGCGCCGGTGAAGCCTGTTGCGCTGAAATGGCCTTGGCCCATTCGACCGATATCTCCGAGCGCTTGTCGATCTGCGTGAGCAGATCGCGTTGCGCCTTCGCGAGTTCCTCGATACCGGCGCTGTAGCTCGCCATCAGGGACTTGATTTTCTGCAGTCGGTCCCGGGTTTCAGCCATCCGGGCGGTCGCCAATGCGGCGTCAATTTCCCTGGCTTCAATGGCGCCGAACTGGCGCATCTCGGCGACGGCGGTGTCGATGTCGGCCGGGGTCTTTGCCAGCCTGATGCCGCGGGCAGCGAGTTGCACCTGGCGCATATTGAGATGGGCCGCGAGCGTGCTTTCGGCCACCCGCTGAAGTCGATCGGTGCGGTCGTTCGCGGCGGTCACGGTGGATTCCGTCGCCAGCTGATTGGCGACCAGGCCGACCGCCAGCAACACGCCGACGACGCCGGCGAGACCCAACTTGTTACCGATGCGATTGAACTTGATCATGGCGGCGGTCTCTGTGCTGAGCGCGTTGGCGCTTCTGATGGTTGTCGCGTTTGATGCGTGAAGGCTCCTGCATCAAACACCACAGGTGTTGTCCTACCGTTAATTTGGCGGCTTCCCTGGCACTTTTTGAGTACAACCATGAGATGAAATGCGGCTGGCCTCACGTCGCCGGCCGCATCCAATGGCCCTTGGCCTGGTCAGGCCGCCCGCACGGAACTCAGGAAATGTCGGCCGCATCGTCGAGCGTTGCGAATCGAGAAACGCGACGCGCGGCATCACGCACCAGAGGTATTGTGGCTGCGTTAACTCGCTTCGGCAGGATTACGGAATGTTACAGCAGCATGACACGCGTCTGAGCTAGCGCATCAGCTTCAGCGCATCGGAGAAAAATTCCGGGCCACCGAAATTGCCTGATTTCAAGGCAAGCAGCATCTCACCCTTGGCAGCGCCGACAGCGCGCAGAACCGGCACTCCTGCAGCGATTTCCGCGCCAACCAGAAAGCCCGGAATGCCGAGGCGGTCGACCACCGCGCCTGAAGTTTCACCACCGGCAACGACCAATCTGCGCACGCCTGACTCGACCAATCCCTCCGCGATATCGGCCATGGCCTGCTCGATGGCATGCCCAACTGCATCGCGGCCATGTCGCAATTGCAGAGCTGCGACCTGTTCCGGTGTCGAACTGCTGGCGATCAGAACCGGACCTTGACCGAGGCGGCCACTGGCCCAGGCCAGCGCACGCCGGGCTTCCTCTTTGCCGGCGATGATTTGATCAGGGTCGAGGTGCAGCACCGGCATCACGGCTTCCGCAGCGGCGATCTGCTGCAGCGTCGCCTGCGAGCAACTGCCGGCCAGGCACGCCGCCAGCCCGCCCGCCGCCCCATCGGCCGCAGCCTGCGACGCACTGGATTCTATTTTTCCCGAGGTCACCAGCGCGCGGGCGAGCCCGAGCCCGATGCCGGATGCGCCGACGGAGAGCCGATGATCCAGCGCCACCGCGCCGATGGTTTCCAGATCGCGATCGAAGGCGGCATCGACGATGGCGGCGCCAAACCCCTTGCCGGAGAGATCGGCCAGCCGGGCGCGAACCGCGTCCGGTCCACGCGCGATATCGGCGAGGCCGATCAATCCGATTTTGGTCCGGCTCTGCCGCGCCAGCACCCGCACCAGATTGGAATCGTGCATCGGGTTGAGCGGATGGTCCTTCAACGGGCTTTCATTGAGCGGCACCGAACCCACGAACAGATTACCCATATAGACGGTGCGGCCGGTCTCGGGAAAAGCCGGCGTCACCAGCACGATCGCGTCGCCTGAATCGGCGCGCAGCGCATCCATCACCGGGCCGATATTGCCGGCGTCGGTGGAATCGAAAGTCGAGCAGATCTTGAACAGCACATGCTGCGCGCCGTGGCCGCGCAGCCATTTTTCCGCGGATCGCGAGCGTGACACCGCAAGGCCGGCCTCGATCGACCGGCTCTTCAGCGACACCACCACGGCATCCACCTCAGGCAACGCGAGGTCGTCTGCGGGCACGCCGATGGTCTGCACCGTGCGCAGGCCGCAGCGGGTCAGCGTGTTGGCGAGATCGGAGGCGCCGGTGTAGTCGTCGGCGATGCATCCCAGATACAATTTTCTGGCGAGCGTCACGATTTCGCTCCGGCATAGGGCTCGAACCAGCCGAGGCCATCCGTCGTCTTGCCGCGCGGGTTATATTCGCAGCCGACAAATCCGCCGTAGCCGAGCCGGTCGAGCTCGGCGAACAGGAAGGGATAGTTCAGCTCCTCGCCATCAGGCTCGTTGCGCGAGGGAATGCTGGCGATCTGGACATGGCCTGTTATCGGCATCATCTCGCGCAGCCGCATGGTGACGTCGCCATGGATGATCTGGCAGTGATAGATATCGAACTGCAGTTTCAGGTTCGGAATCTTCAATTCGGTAATCAGGTCGCGCGCGAAACCGAAATCGTTGAGGAAATATCCCGGCACGTTGCGCGAATTGATCGGCTCGATCACGACGTCGAGGCCGTGGGGCGCATAGAATTCGGCTGCCCACGCCACCGATTTATAGAAGTGCTCGACGGCTTTCGGTTCGCTGCGGCTGGCAATGCCCGCCATCAGGTGCAGCCGCTTGACGCCGGTCGTCTTTGCATAAGGCAGCGCCGTCTCGAGGCTCCGCTTCAGATCGTCGAAACGCTCCGGCAGCGCGGCAAAGCCTTTCTCGCCGGCATCCCAATTGCCCGGCGGCAGGTTGAACAGGGCCTGGGTCAGGCCGTTGCGCTTCAGCCGCTCGCCGACAGCATCTGCCGGATGATCGTAGGGAAACAGGAACTCGACAGCGGTGAAGCCGGCTTTCGCCGCCGCCTCGAAGCGGTCGAGGAACGGGACGTCGCTGAACATCATGGAGAGATTGGCGGCGAAACGGGGCATCCGATGTCCTCTTGTTCGTTGGCTTTACTTGGGCTCGCCCGGCAGCTGCGTGCCCGTGACGCGGGCATACATCCGCGCCACTGACGCATCGTCGTCGCGGCCCATGCCGGAGGCCGATGTCATCAGGAACATCTGCAGCGCCGCGGCCGACACCGGCACTGGAAACTTCGCCGTCCGCGCCATGTCCTGGATGATGCCGAGGTCTTTTACGAAAATGTCCACCGCGCTGCGCGGGGAGTAGTCGCCGTCGAGCACATGCGGCATGCGGTTCTCGAACATCCAGGAATTGCCGGCGGATGCCGTGATCACCTCATAGACTTTTCGGATGTCGAGGCCCTGTCTGGCGGCAAACGCGATCGCTTCCGAAGCGGCGGCGATATGTACGCCGGCCAACAGCTGGTTGATCATCTTGAACGCGGCGCCCTGCCCGGCGGCATCGCCCAGTTCGTAAAGCCTGGCGGCCATCGCATCGAGCGCCGGCCTTGCTTTCGCGAAAGCCGCGGAGCTTCCCGAGGCCAGGATGGTGAGCTCGCCCTGCGCCGCGCGCTGCGCGCCGCCGGAGATCGGAGCATCCAGATAGTGCCGGCCGGTCGCCTCCAGCTGCTTCGCCAGCCGCCGCGCCAGGTCCGGGTCCATGGTGGCGGAGGAGATGAACACCGCTCCGTCCGCCAGCGTTTCGGCGACGCCGTCCTTGCCGAACAGGATGGTCTCGGTCT
>NZ_JAURXB010000277.1 GCF_030654605.1 Bradyrhizobium sp. | reverse complement strand
AACCATGACGATTCCCATCGCGCTCACCATCGCCGGCTCGGATTCCTCCGGCGGCGCCGGCATCCAGGCCGATCTCAAGAGTTTTGCCGCGCTCGGCGTCTACGGCGCCTCCGTCATCACGGCCCTGACCGCGCAGAACACCATGGGCGTCACCGGCATTCATCAGGTGCCTGCCGATTTCGTCACCGCGCAGATCGATGCCGTGTTCAGTGATCTCGACGTTGCGGCCGTCAAGATTGGCATGGTCGCGGACCTCGCCGTGATCGATGCCATCGCCGCGGGACTCCAAAAATGGTCGCCGAAACACATCGTGCTCGATCCCGTGATGGTCGCGACATCGGGCGACCGGCTGCTGGCGTCCGAAGCCGTCGATGCCTTGCGCGCAAAACTCATTCCGCTGGCGTCGCTGATCACGCCGAACATGCCGGAGGCCGCCGCCTTGCTGAATGAACCGGTTGCCGCTGACGAGGCCGCGATCGAGAGCCAGGGCCAGCGGCTGCTGGCGATGAGGTGTCCGGCGGTGCTGATCAAGGGCGGGCATGGGCAGGGCGCCGAGAGCATCGACTATCTGGTCACCGCCAGCGGCGCCATCGCGCTGGCAGCGCCGCGCATCGCCACCCGAAACACCCACGGCACCGGCTGTTCGCTGTCATCGGCCGTCGCCGCCGGATTGGCAAAGGGCGAGGACCTGGAAACCGCGGTGCGAAATGCGAAAGCCTGGGTCAGCGCCGCGATCGCGGCGGCCGACCGTCTCGGTGTCGGCCATGGCCACGGGCCGATCCATCATTTTCACGGGTTTTATTAGGCTCGTCAGTTTACCGGCTGCGCCACCGGAAATTTCCAGGTGCCGTCGATGATCTCCTTGCGCGGCCGGTAGAGCCTCGCGGCGTAGTTCCACCCCGCCATGATCGGAAGGCAGTTCGGCGTGTCCTTGCCGCAGCCGCCGAACTGAACCGTGAACGATCCGTCGGCATTCGGCTTCGCCGTGAGGTTGTTGAGCGAATAGGCGTTGCGGTCGTTCTTCTCGAAGAAACCCTTGGCGTTGTAGAGGCTGACCGACCAGAAGCCATCGACCGGCACGTCCTTGACCGTCAGTTTGTGAACGGTCTTGCCATCGTTGTCCTTCGGATAGACGGTGTCGTACACTGCGGCGTATCTTGGATTTCCGCCCCATCCGATCGCCGTGCCGATGAGATGCGCAACCGGATCGACTTCGTTTCGATTACCGAACATGGCGCCGGTGTCGTCCCCGCGCAGCGGCGCCAGCGCATTCAAGGCCTCTCGCACCTTGTCCTGCGATGCCTTGTCCCAGTTCGGTACTTCAAACTTTCCGGATTTCGCCTGTTCGACCTTGATTGCATCTTGAACCGCATTGGCGGCTTTCAGGTCGGCCGGATCTTCGGGATTGGCGAGGGTTCGAATCAGCAGGAATACATAGCGAGTGCCGATCCTGTCTTTCTCGTAGGTAAAGCGGCCCGGCCCATAGACGACTTCGGTGGTGTAGTGATCCTGCGAGATGACCTGCATCGACATGAACCGCTTTCCCGCATTGGGCAGCGTGATGGTCACAGGAGCCGCATCAAGGTCGAAGACCGCCGAGGAATACAGCGTATCGCGGTTCATCCGCACGACGTCCTGCTTGTCGATCGGCGCCATATTCCGGGCATGGTTCAGTTTCCCGAATTCCCGGGTCTTGAAGTAATAATCCGTCTCGGCGCGAATGAAATTGCCGACCGTAACCGTCAGGGGCTTCTTGTCTTCGGCGAATGACACCCCGGCCAGCGCGAGCCACACACCGAGGATAACGAGCACTGGTTGACTTTTGCGCATGCAACCCTCCCGATCACTTCGCCGTGGCCTTCGGCACACCCAACTCTTCGTCGACCTCGTCCTCGAAGGCTTGCTTTTTCCCGGCGATGAAACGGCGGTATCCCTCCGGATCGATCCACGCTTTCACGCCCTCCGTCAGCGCCCGCTTCCGCTTGGCTTCGAAGTCGTAGTACTCGTTGTGCTGCGCGAGCCAGATGTCGGGCTTCAGCATCTCCAGATAGTGGTGCGTGCGGCGAAAGTCCGCGTTGATGCCCGGATAAATCGGATCCTTCGCCAGCCGGTAGCCAGGGTTGAATCCGGCCCCATCGGGGAACACGACGACATAGGGCTTCCCTTCGACGACCATGTTCATGACCCAGGTGGTCGCGCCCTTCGTATGGCCTGGCGTATGATAGGCGGTCAGCAGCAGATCGCCGAGCCTTACCGTATCGCCGTCGCGCAGGACGCGGTCGACCTTGACTACCTCATAGGAAAAATCGTTGGCGTACTTGAAGTCGCCCCGGCCGCCGCTCTCGATCAACGGGACGTCATCCTTCATGATCGCTACCTGCGCGCCGGAAAGTTTTTTGAAGAAAGCGAATGCGCCCGCGTGGTCAACGTGCGCGTGGCCGTTGATCATGATCTTGATGTCTTCGGGTTTGAACCCGAGCTTGCGAATAGAATCGACCATCATCGCGCCGGAAGGGGGCATCCCGGTGTTCATCAGGACGTGCCCTTCCGAGGTTGTGAACAGGAAGGCGCCGAGCCCCTTGGTGCCGACGAAGTAGATGGGACCGACAATCCTGACCGGCTCTTCGGGCTCATCCCATTTGAGGAACTTGCGCGCGAGCGACAGAAACAGATTGTTGTCTCGCGCCAGGTCTTCCTTTGTTGGAAGATTGGGCGGCGCGGTCTGCGAACGCGCTTGGGGTGCGGGCCACGACGTTGCGCCGAATAAGCCGGCCAAAGCGAGGGCGGAAACACTTAGAGCTTTGAGATGGCAAATGCTTCGCATTGCACCCTCCCCCTTTCCGGAGAAGGGCAGGTTAAAACTGCCAGATGCAACTTTCAAGCGAGGCCATCGGGAAAAAATGGCATCCACGGGGCATCCGCCATTTCGGCGCGTCACCGTCGGCCCGTCGCTTCCAGCCGTCAACCGCCAAAAGTCGGTTGCCGCGGGTGCACCCAATCCTTGAAAATCTCAAAATCCTTCCACACCGGCTCCGGCGCGTCGTAGCCCGGTCGCGGCGCGTAGATCGAGGGATCGACCAGCTGCATGTCCGGGATGTAGCGCGGACAATTCGGGAAGATC
>NZ_JAURXB010000274.1 GCF_030654605.1 Bradyrhizobium sp. | reverse complement strand
GTGGGTCGAGGTGCCCAAGACGAAGTGGGAGCAGCATTCCAACGACGCCTTCGCCGAGCTGACCTTCTTCGACAAGACAAAATGCCCCAAGGGGATGGACCCTGCGCAGCAGAAGGCGTGGTGGGCGGAGCAGCACGGCCATACTCCGACCGACCGCACCTTCCGCGAGGCCGGCCGCGACTACTCCGACCAGATCGCCGATCTCAGGACCGGCGAGCGCGTCAATCTACCGGGCGGCGCGGCGGGAGGCACCGGCACCACCCGGATTGCCGAGCTCAAGGACATCGCCTCAGGCAAGGTGGCGCCGCCGTCACAGCCGATAAAACTCGCCGATCCGCAGGGACTGGCGCAGCAGTTCCACGAGAAGGTGACCGGCAATTTGCGCCGCGGTGATCCGTTCGAGGCGATCGCGCAGGCGCAGAAGGGTGTCGATACGCTGGACAGCGTGCGCAAGGCCTATGGCGCGCAGAACATCCCGGCCGGTGCGCTGCCCGGCAATCTGCGCCAGGCGATGGATCTGGTGAAGTCCTCCAACCTGCCGGTTCATCCCGACGCCGCGGTGCTGCACACGCTGGAAGGCAGGCTGGAGCGGCTCGGCTTCACCGACATCGGCGACTTCAGCGAAAAACTCTCCAGCCAGTTCGAGGGGCTGAAATGGACACCATAGAACGCGCGCAATCGCGCTCAGGAGGAATGTCATGACTACTCAAACGATTGCACCGGATGCGGTTCAGCTCGATCGCGCCGCAAAAGCCGGCCAATTGCCGCCGCCGGTGCGCGCCGGTCTCGCCGATCCCTCAGCGCGCATCGCGGTGACGACAGTGACGCGCGACGGCGGGCGGCGACTGGATTGCTATGCAGTCGCGGGCGCGGGCAAACAGCTGGCGGCGGTGACGCCGGACGCTGAGGGCGGCGCCGCGGTGTCATTCCCGGTGGATGGCGCGCTGGCGGAATCCCTCGTCGTTGAAACCCTCGGCCTCGATCAGCCGCTCGCCCCTGTCGACCATCGCAGCGAACTCGACACCGCCGCATTGTGGGCGCTGGCGGCGATGGCGGATGCGCACCGGCAAGCGGAACTGGAGAGCCTGCTCGCGCGCACGCCAACGCGCCAGGTCGCGCTCAACGAGGACAGTATCTACCTGCGCGCGCTGGACGGCGCGACGATGCCCGATCCGCGCTGGCTGTCGGGCATGCTGACGCAGATTTTCGGCCCGGGCGACGTCACGGAAGCGCGGCTGCTGGCAGGGCTCGACGTGCTGGCGCGCGGCGGGTTGATCGCGCGGGGCAAGACGGGATTGTGGTCGCCGCAACCGGCCTTCGTCACCGCCTTCGCGCATCTCGAATTGCCGCTCGTCGCCGCGGTGCTGTCGGTCGATCGCCGGCGGACCGGCGGATTCGATTCCGCGACGCTGGCATTTCTGCGCAGCTTCGCCGCCGTCTGGGTCATCGAACCGCTCGGCCCGGCCGGAGCGCCGGCCGCGGTGCGCCTCAGTTCCGTCAGCGCCGCCGACGCGAGGACGCTGGTGCACGACGCCATTGCGCTGGCGCTGAAGGAGCCCGCCGCGCCGCCGCAAGCGCCGAAGGCGGCCGCAGCGCCGCGCTTCTGCAAGCAATGCGGTCATCCCGCGACTCCCGCCGCCCGCTTCTGCGGCCAGTGCGGAGCCGAATTGAAGTGAGAGGCCGGGCCAACTTTCAACTTCAGCGCCGCGAAACTGCCCATCGCCGCAGGCTACGCGGCCCCGGTGGCGCTTCGCAGTCGTGGTCATGGGCGACACGTCTCTTCGCCGGGAGTTGCGGAACGAACGCGCTGCACCGCTCATCGTTCGTGCTCGCCACCATAGTTCTCGGGTGCCTTGTCATCGGGGCGATTCCATCTGCGGCCCAAGTGGAGCGCGATCGCGCAGTCTTCGCGGCTATCCGCCTCGGGGGGCAAAGTTCGGCAGAGAACTTGTCGAAGCGCCTTCGCTGGAAGGAGTTGATCGAGAGAAGAAACACCTACTCACTTTTCCGCGCAACGTGCCAGCCGCGCGTGTGGGAAGGCTCAGCCAGTGACATTCCCAATTATACCGGTCCACCTGCGCGCACCTTCATGGAGTGGTGCAACGGAAATGTTCGAGGCATTGCACTGTTCGTCTTTGACGGCGAGGCTCAGGCCAAAGCGTATGCAGCAAGTCAGGGCATCAATCCAAATAACGGCTTCTCTTGGCGCCATGCCGGCGGTCCTTACGCGGTCCGAGTTCTCACAATGGCGCTGCCTCGTCAATCCGTAGAGGGTCTTCTCGATGCAATGGTTGCGGAAATCCATGCGTCGATCGATCTTTCTCAACCCGCGCGCCCGCCTCAGGGCGCGAGCACTCCATCCCCGTCCGCACCAACCGAGGAGATCCCTGGGTGGGCGGTGGGCGAGGAAATGCCGCTGGGACTTACTCCAGCCGAGATCGCGGCGGTCTCAGCGCTAGCCGGCGGTACGGCGCTGCTCGGTTCGCTGCTGATGCTGGGAGCGAGCGGCGTTCGGCGCGATGAAGTGCTGCAAGCGATCCGCGATCTGCTGCGCGGCCGGCTGCCCGAGGATCCCTATGAGGCGTGGAAGCGCAAATACGAGGCGCTGGGCTGGAGATACAGCGAGAAGGACGGCGTCGGCACCTTCGATCCGGTCGACGGTGCCCGCAACGAGGGCGGCGAGATCTATTCGGCCGAGCGCGGCGGCTTCGTGGGGCCCACAGCCGAGACCACGATCGTGCCGCCGCGTTTACCGCGCGATGGCGACGTCAACGAGCGCGGCGAGGTGTGGAGCTCGTTCTCCGGCGGCTATGTGGGGCGCCATACCTACGAGCAGGACATGGCGAGCCGGGCCGGACTGGCGGAGAAGGACCGCCGCGACCTCACCGACATGGCAACCGGACAGGACGCCGATGTGCGGGAGTTGCACCAGCGCTGGCTGGAATCAAAGGAAGCGATCGCCATCCGGAAGGAGGAAATCGCCGAAGCCTACCGGGTACGCAACCGGATCGAAGGTTATCTCGACCGGCTCAAGACCGAGGCGGAGCACGCCGGTGAACTGGATGCAAACCGCGAGCGGCTGATCTGGCGCATGCGCCTCCACGCCGACGATCTCGCGCTGGCGCCCGACCCATCCAATTCCGTCGAGCGGTTACGGCGCCTTGGACAGGCCTCCGTCAACCTCGGTCGCGCCGGCTTCGAGGTCACCTATACCTATCGCGACGCGCTGGTGGATACCGCGCTCGAGACCGGTGCGCTGGCGTCCGATGTCCTGCTCACGCGCGGCGCAGCGTCGGCTGGGCTGGCGTCGTACCGCGGAACCCAGGCCTCGCTGGCGGGTGGGGCAAGCGCATCGGAAGCGGCGATTCAGGGCCTGCAGTCGGGATTGAAGAGCTATTTCTTCGGCAAGGCGATGATGGAGGGGCAGAAGATGGCGGCCGGGATTCCGACCGTGGCCAAGTGGATCGCCAAGGCCCACCAGACCGAGGTGCGGCTCTGGCCGAGGCCGGCGCAGCCAGCGCCCGCTTCCGGCACCCGCATCTGGGGTACCGGCATGCGGGCCGTGCAGCGCGAAGTCGAGGAGCGTGCCGCCGCCAAGCTGCCGGCGGGTCATCCGACGCGGCAGATCGGTGCGATCAACGAAGCCCTCGGTGAAGCCGGGCCGCGGTTCAATGCCCGACTGGTGAATCCCCATGCGCGGCTCGATCCCGCATCGCCAGCCTACGGCAAGGCGGTCGAGGCGCTGACCAAGAATCCCAAATATCTCACTCCGCAGGCCAAGGCCGCCGCCGATGCGGCGCGCTACGACCTGAAGATCAGAGCCACAGAGCGGGCGCTGGAAAACGTCTATGCCAAGCATCCCGAATTGCGCGGCTCGATCACCGGCATCCAGAACACCGGCAGCCACGCACTCAAGGGGCCGAACTATCGCGGTCTCGATTCCGACGTCGACTTTACCCCGATGCACAATGGCACGCCGGCTGGGGCCAGGGCCGCGGAACTGTTCCGGAAGGAATTCGACGGCGCGCTTCGGCAGGTGAGCAGGGACCTGACGAAAGGTACGCCCGGCAGGCCGGAAGGCATCGAGGTCGGAACGCATGACCTCAAGATCAATGTCTATGCCAACAACACCGGACGCGGGGCATTCCGCAGCGAGGGCGGGCTGAAGGTCAAGGATATGCTGAACCAGACCAGCGGCAGCATCGAGAAGATCGATGGTGCGCGCGTCACCCACCGGCTGAACGGCAACGATCCCGTCGAAATCGGGGAAGGCACGCGGTGGACGACGGGCAGCGTGCGTGAAGTCACCAGCCGAGATCCCGCGACCCTGGCGTGCGTTCGCGCGCAGGATGCTCGCCAGCTTGCGGGCTTCCGAAACGACTGTCTGAACAAATACGCCGAAGAGCTGGGCGAGATGTCGACGCCGGGCGAGCGCATGCACCAGGCAGGCAAGCTCTATCAACTCACGCGCAGGATGGAAACCAAGGCAACCGATGGCAGACCTCTCGGCGTTGATCGTGAGTTCCTGGATCTTGCGCAGCGCGCGAAGGACCCGGGGCTCAGCGATGCGGCGAAAGAAGCCGCGGCGGTTCGCCTGCTCGATGCCATCAGGAGCGGAAAATGAACACCCAGGTCAGCGTAGAGCCCCGCACGGTTTCGATGTCGACGGCGCAATTGCAGATGCTCCTGCGTGCGGCCGGCACCCAGGGCTCGCTTTCTCCGGTTCGTGACCTGCCTGCCGCAAGCCCTGCATCCGACGACTCCACCACGCTCAGGGAGGCAGGCATTCTGGATGAAGCCGGCGCTCCGACGGCAAGCTGGATGCCGGCCGCCGCGGCGCTTGCGGCGCCAGCCCTGCAGGTCGTGGTCACTGCGGGGGGGCCGGCCGGATTAAGTCGCCTGCAGGCTTTCGCGTCGGACGAGACCAACGGCCGCCTGGTGTCGTTCGTCGAGCGCGGAGCCGGCGAGTGGATGGTTGCCTGGCCGCTCGCGGAAGACGACATCGCCGCCATCATGACCGCCCAGCTTGCGCTCGATAGTGCAACCAACGATCCTGACGTCCAGCTGGAGCTGACGCCCGAGGGGTTCCTGATGCTGGGCGCGGTGCTGGATGCGCTGCGTGAAGAGGAGCTCGAGTCGTTACTTGCACGTGATCGTACTCCGGCGCCGTTGCTGAAGGCTGCGGCTGTTCGCGTCGCCATGGGGGCAGGACTCACCTCGGAGGACTATCGCTGGCTGGTTCCGATCTTCCGCCGCCTGCTGCCGAACGTGCCTGAAATGAACCAGGGCGCGATCGACAAGGGGCTGGCCGATCTCGTGAGCGCATCGATCATCGAGGCCGGACCGGACCGCGAATACGGACTGGTTGCGGCGTTCGAACCGGTGCGTCGGCTGTTGCTGGCGCCACTGGCCTGGAGCACGCTGACGACGATTTCCGAAGCGAACTTGCAAGCGACATGGAACCAATTGGGAGGCATGCGGACATTTGTGGGCCTGTGGGGAGTGGAGGCGCGCGCCAATGGAGTGAGGTTGGGAACGCTGGGTGAGGCCGTGTTGCTTCAAGCGTTCCGATCGCTTGTAACCGACGCGCTTGCGGCCATCCCCGCCGGGAAGCAAGGCGAGCAAGCTTCGCGTCGGGCAACGGCATCGGCGAACATGGCGGGATCGACAGCAGGCAGCGAGGTAAATGCGGCGCGGCGCTTCTGCCAGCAATGTGGCCGTCCTGTCGGCACGGCTGATCGTTTCTGTGGCGAATGCGGAGCGGGATTGGCGTGAGAAGGCAGGCCGCAGCTGGCGGCGGGTTTGTTCCAGATCAATGGACCGCGATTTCCCGGGTGTTCAATGGGTGGGTTTTCGAGAGAGAAGTGTGATGTCAACCAGAAGTCATAGGGTCGCTGTCGGCCTCTTCGCCGTCCTCGCGGCAGCAGGCTTTGTGGGTATCGCCCCGGTGGTCGCGTCAAAGCCGGTGCCGAAAACCATCGTCGGCTGCGTCGCCAACGGAATCTTCGTCTCGTCCGACGGTTACGAAATCCGTCCGAGCAATGCCGACGGCCGGGAGTTCGATCTCCGGCCGTTCGAGGGACATCAGGTCACGATCAGCGGCGACTTGCTGCCGGGCGATGCCTTCATCCTCAAAAAGCCGCCGGTTGACTCAGGCCCCTGCAAGACGAAACCCGCAGGCGTCGATCCCGCCGTTGCCCCTGCCGCAGAGGCGGTGAAGGTCACGACGGGCGGCTGGCAGATCCACAAGCCCAGCAAGGAGTACAAGGACCTGCCCGCGCTGCTGCCGAAACAGCAGGACAGCGGGGTCGAGGCTGGGATCGGACTGCTCGAATTCGTTTGCATGAAATCGAACTATTTCGTGTTGCTGGTTCAGCCGTCGGTCAAATTGCGCGATAGCGAACCCGGCATGATCTCCGCGCGCGCGGCGAATACGGCGAGCGGATCAGCCCCGGTTCCGCTGACGTTCCGCAATCTCTACAAGACGAAGTCGGTCCTTTCGCGCAGCCTGAACTGGGATGCGGATATTCACTATGCCGAAATCGGCGCGCCGCTGCTGGCGTCGATCAAGGCGGCCGGTGACCTGGACTTGACGCTGGCGGGCCGAAGCTATGTCATCAACCTGTCCGACCTCGGCTCGCGACTGGGAACCTTCCAGCGGTTTTGCGAGAACGGCGTCGTCGAGAATCCGGCGCATTTCGAACGGTAAAGCAGCGGACACCGCTGGTCAGCGCGGCAGTTCGGGAAGTCCGCATGTCCTGGCGATCACGGGCCAATGCTGCTTCAGCCCGCTGCTGGGGAGGATAGCCTTGACCGGCGCGGTGTTGGTGCCTTCGATCCTGCCGGTGGTCCGGGCCAGCGCCATCAACGCCGCGACCGGCAATTCGCTGCGGCTTCCGGCATTGCCCACCCGTTCCAGGATGCTGTCGTCCCAGCTGAATGACAGCGAAAATACTTCCTTGCCCACGGTCAGTTTCGCGGCGCCGCCGCTAGCGCCGACGTCCGGATTGCCCATCGGGCCGCCGCCGGGCGAAATGTTGACGAGCTGCAGCTTCTTGTCGGGGCAGGCGATCGCGAAACAGAATTCGCGCTGGTCGCACTGCATGACGATAAAGCCGAGCGCCGCGGGAAGTTGCGGCCTGGTCCAGCCCGGTGCGGCGACGGCGTTGCCGCCGATGACGCAGGCGAGCACGGCGAGAAGAACTCTCACGATCATGTGCGCCCCTTTCAGCTGCTTTCCGTTCTCCAACGGGCGTTCCTCAATTGCAGCCGCTGCGCCGCTCGATCCGGGTGATCTCGGCGATGCGGGCACGGATACCGCGCGGCAGCGGCACGCTGGCCTCGATGTCATAGATGCAGCCCCCGTTACCGAAATAGGAGATCGCGCGGGACGTCTTGAAGCAGTAGCCGGCCTGCTTGTAGTAGGAATTGCGCTCGACCCATAAATCCTGGCAACTCTGGGCGCTGGCCGTCGAGATCAGGCCGCCGCCGCCAACCGCCACAGCCAATGCGCCAATCAGGTATCGATATTTGATCTTCATGGCAGTCGTACCTCTGTCCAACAGTGATTTATTCCAATACCCGCCGCACCCGCCAAACGCCTTGCGCTGAATCAATGATGCAGCCCGTCGATGCGTTTCGATTGCAGGCGGTCACGCTGCGCTGGCGTCGGGCGGGTCGATCCGGTCCAGCGCCAGCAGCAGCGATGCGACGCGGTTGGCGGAGGCGGCCCAATCGGCCAGGCGAATATAGTTGTCGGTGAACCAGTTGCAGGCACCCTGCACCACGACAAAGGCTGCGGCCGCCTGGACCACCTCGCCGAGCAGCATCGTCCCGGCGACGTATTTCGGCATGCAGAGCAGCAAGCCGACAACCGGGGCCAGCAACGTGTTGCTGTGCGTGACCACGGTCAGGCGCATGAGTTGCCAGCAATAGTCCAGCCACGTGGCAATCACCGCCCGCAGCGCCGTGCTGACGGCAGCAAGCCGGTCCTTGATGTTGTCAGGCAACGTCTTACCTTCGCCGCTCTCGCGGATGTGGGTTCCTATCGCGCGCAACTCGGCTTCGGCTCGCTTGTTGCTTTCCACGACGTGGGTCAGGCGGCTGCCGATCAGCACCATCGCCGCCGCAACGATGATGGAGTAAACGATCACCGCCACCACGAGGTAGCCGGGAATGGTCAGCACCAGGCCGAACAGGTCGATGGTCGAGCTACCACCCACCTTCCAGAGGATGCCGATAAAGGTGATGCCGGTGATCAGCGAGGAGAACAGCCCGAGCACGAGGTCGACCGGCAGGTCGGTGGCAAGCCTGGCGTCCTCGGCGATGCGATATTCCGGGGCCTGGTGCTCCCCCGGCATGAATCTGAGCCGGACATAATGGTCGCGTTCCAGCCAGTATTCGTAGAGATGGTTGCTCAGCCATGCGCGCCATTTCCGTTGCAGGGTCATGCGGCCCCACACCGAGAAAACGGCCAGCGCGAGGCTGGCCGCGGCCAGCGGCAAGAATCGCCATGCCTGCGCCAGCAGCTCTGCGCCATCCTTGCGTTCGACGGCATTGAAGAAATCTCGATTCCAGAAATTCAGCGAGTATTGGGTCAACAGCTGCAGCAGCACGGTGGCGATCAGCAGCACGGTGAGCAGCCAGGCCCACGGGGCCGTCGCGCCGCCCCAAAAGCCGCGCGCGCTCTGCCAGAAGCGGGAGAGCAGGCGCTGCTCGCTGGGAACGATGTAGCTGTCGCTATTCATGAGCTGGATCGGGCAGGGGGTTTTGCGACATGATCGGCCTGACCATCACCTCCGCGACCAGGCGGTGCATGTCCTGCGGCCGGCAAAGGTCGGTCCCCGGACTGAGCAGCGCGGCGGAACCGCCGGCAACCCCGTAGCGCAGGGCGGTTTCGAGACTGTCGTTGTTGGAAAGGCTCCAGACCATCGCCGCCAGAAAACTGTCTCCGGCGCCGGACACGCTGACCGGCTCGATCGCGAGGCCGTTGGCGCGCAGGGCCAGATCCCGCGTGATCAGCAGGGCGCCGTCCGGCCCCATCGAGAGCGCGATCACCTCGACCTGGCTGCGACCGATCAGGCGCCGTCCCGCCTCGATCAACGAAGCATCATCCGAGGCCGTCATGCCAGCCAGTTCCTGAAACTCGCGAAGATTGGGCTTGATGAGATAGACGCCTTGTTCGAGTGCCGCCTTCAGGAAGCGGCCGGAGGTATCCACGATGACCTTGCTGTTTGCCCTGCAAGCCTGCGCCAGTTTGCCATAAAAATCTTCCGGTACGCCCGCCGGCAGGCTGCCGCTGGCGATCACAAACGCCGGCCGCGGTTCGATGCGCGCGATCGATTCCAGGCATTCCTGCCACTCGGATTCGCCGAGCGGCGATCCGGGAAAGACGAAGCGAAATTGCTCGCGGGTGGTCTCGTCGTAAACCGTCAGATCCTCCCGCGTCTCGTTCTGGACCGGGACCATGAGGCCCTGCACGCCTTCGCGCGCGACCAGGGCGCCGAGCAATTGTCCGGTTGCGCCGCCGGCCGTGTAAATGGCCGGCGCGGCGATGCCAAGTCGTCCGAGAACGCGGGCCACGTTGATGCCACCGCCGCCGGGATCGCGGCGCGCCGGCGCGCAGCGCATCTTGGTGAAGGGCGCCAGTTTCTTCACCGACGTCGAGGCGTCGACGGCGGGATTGATGGTGAGGGTGACGATGCCCCGCGAAATTTCAGCCAATGCGTTCGACCTCCGCCAGTGCATGCAGGCCGACGAATGCGGCGTCGTCGTCCAGAATCAGCCAGACCGGAATCGGTTCGAGATACTCGCGAAGCCGGCCCTTGTCTTCGAAGCGTGCGCGAAATTGCGAGCGGGCGAGATATTCGGGCATATGGCGCAGAATGCCACCGGCAATGAATATTCCGCCTTTCGCGCCGAGCGTCAGCGCGAGATTGCCGGCGACCGTACCGAGCATCGCGCAGAACATGTCGATGGCGGCGCGGCTGGTCGGACAGGTGCCCTCGATGCCGGCCTGCGTGATCTCGGCGGCGCGGCGTCCCGGCAGCGCGAGGTCGTCGAGCGCAGCCAGCGCCTGGTGGAGATTTTCCAGCCCGCCACCGGAAAGAACGTGTTCGGCCGAGACATGTCCCAGTCGCTGGCGCAGCAGGCCGATGACGGCGTCCTCGCGTGACGAACTGCCGGCCATGGTGGAATGGCCGCCCTCGCTCGACAGCACGAGGCGTCCGGTTGCGTGCGGGATGCAGGCTGCCATTCCGAGGCCCGTGCCGGGGCCGAGCGCCGCCAGTGGTGCCTCCGCGACCGGCAGTCCGCCGCCGAGGGGGAGGAGTTTGTCAGCGGGAAGGTAGGACAGGCCCCACGCCAGGGCTTCGAAATCGTTGAGCAGGCGGACGGTGGTGAATCCGTAGACGGCGCGCAGTTCCTCAGCGTCGATCACCCAGGAATTGTTGGTGAGGGCGCAACGGCCGTTGTCGATCACGCCGGCAGCAGCCAGAAACGCGGCGCTGATGGTGCCGGCCTCCTGCACACTGCCGAGATAGGTGTCGAGCGCTTCGCGAAAGCTGCCGTGGTCGCGGACCGCCATATGGGTAATCCTGCCGACCGCCCCCCCGGCCAGAAGCGCGAAGCGCGCATTGGTCCCGCCGATGTCGGCAAGCAGCACGGTCCGGCCGGCTTGTCCTGGAGACGCTGCTTTCATCGCTGACGTGCCGCCTTGATCAGGTCCGCGTACCAGTGGAACGACGACTTCGCAATGCGTTGCAGCGAGGCATAGTCGACATAGACCAGGCCGAACCGATCACTGTACCCCGACATCCATTCGAAATTGTCGAGCAGCGACCAGACGAAGTAGCCCCTGACATCGACGCCGTCGGCGGCGGCGGCATTCATCGCGCCGATGTAACCACGCAGAAAATCGATCCGCTCGGGATCGGTCACGGCGCCGCTCGCGTCGGGCCTGTCGTTGCCGCCATATCCGTTTTCGAGCACATAGATCGGCAAGCGGTAGCGCTCGTGGACGAGCCGCAGCGTTTCGCCGAAGGCTGGCGGATCGATCGGCCATCCGATCTGCGTCAGGGCAACGCCGGCCGGTTTTTCGCCGAAGTCGAAGCCCAGCATCGCCGTCGGCTGTGCCTTTACGTAGACCGGGCTGTAATGGTTCAATCCAAACCAGTCGAGCGGGCGGCAAATGCGCGCGAGGTCGCCCGGCTGCAAATGCGGCTCGATGACGGTCCGCATCGAGGGTGGATATTCGCCGCGGCATTGCGGATCGGGGAAGGCGCCGTTCCAGTAAACGCCCAGGCGCGCGGCCGCCGCCGCGTCGGCTTCGCTCGCGCCGGAAGGCAGGCACGGCTGAAGATTGTGAATGCACCCGATCGAGGCGCCCTGAACTTTCTCGCGTAACACGTCCACGGCCGCGCCATGGGCGAGATTGACGTGGTGCGTCGCCCGGTAAAGACCGGCTTCGCTGCTGCGGTCCCGCTTGCCCAGCGAGCGGCTGAACAGATTGAAGATCGAGGGCTCGTTGAAGGTCGCAAAGCGCTTGACACGATCGCCGAAACGTCCGGCGATCAGCGTCGTGTAGTCGGCAAACCATACGACCGATTCACGGTTCTGCCATCCGCCGAGATCCTCCAGCGCCTGCGGCAGATCCCAGTGATACAGGCACAGCCAGGGTTCGATGCCGGCGGCCAGCAATTCGTCGATCAGCCGGTCGTAGAAGGCGAGGCCGGGCTCGTTGACCAGTCCCCGGCCCTGCGGCAGCACCCGCGGCCAGGCGACCGAGAACCGATAGGCCTGAACGCCCAGCCGCTGCATCAGCGCGACATCCTCGCGGTAGCGATGGTAATGGTCACACGCGATGTCGCCGGTGTCGCGGTTCCTGATTTCACCGTTTTGACAGGTGACGTCCCAGATGCTGGGTCCGCGGCCGTCTTCCGTGGTCGCGCCTTCGATCTGGAAGCTGGAGGTCGAGACGCCCCAGATGAAATCCGGACGCAAGGACGCAGTGGAAGGCAGCTGCGACGCAGGGACGAGGCGGTTCGAGTTCACTCTTGGCCCTTCCGCCCCGGCAGGAATGCGAGGCACCGTAGCATTAGTCCTGCCGGTGACCCGGCGTTCTTGAGATACATCAACTGCACCTGGCCAGCCGATGCGACAAATAGTTGTCGCTATCTTGCCGACGAGGTGTCCACTTGCAAAGAACCAAATGGGGTGGAATTGCCGACGACCGCTTCCGCGGAAGCGGCTTCTTTCGCGTGGATCAGCATGATGGCGTATTCTGGCTGGTCGATCCCGATGGCGGTCGCTTTCTTTCCAAGGGCGTCAACAATGTACGCTTCGATTCGGACCACGTCCGCAATACCGCTCGCGCCCCCTATGCCGATGCGTGCCGGAGCAAATACGGCAGTCAGCACGTCTGGCGCGCGGCGGTGGCGGACCGGCTGACCAGCTGGCACTTCAATACGCTGGGCTGCTGGTCGGATGAACTGGTCGCTGGCGCCGGTGCGTCGCCGCTTGCGATCGCGCCCACCAATGAACTCGGGGCTTCCTTCAAGCTGCACCGGCGCGACCAGGTGTTTCCCGATGTGTTCGACCCTGCCTTTGCGGCCCACATCCGGGAACGAGCCAGCACTCATTGCGCAAGACGATGTCACGATGTCGGGCTGCTCGGCACGTTTATCGATAACGAAATGTACTGGTCACCCGACTGGCGCGGCGCCGATGAGTTGCTGACGGTGTTTCTGAACCTGCCGTCACACCGCCCCGGCCGCGTCGCCGCCATCGCGAGGTTGCAGGAGCATTATCGCGAATTCTCGCAGTTCAATGCGGTCTGGCAGACGCCGGCGCGATCATGGGCGCAGCTCGCGGCGATGGGACGGGTCGAAGCGCCGTTCTTCCGAATGCCTGCCGGAGGCCTGAATGACGCGCTCGAGCTCAAGGCCAACCTCGCCAACCCCGCCCGCGCGGCCTTTTCCGCTGATTGCGACGCCTTTCTGGCCGTTGTCGCCGATCGATATTTCGAGGTGTGCGTCTCGGCCATCAAGGCCGCCGACCCCAATCACCTCGTGATCGGCTCCCGCTTCGGCTATCAGGCGCAATCCAGTGTGATCGCCGCGGCCGTCCGCTATCTCGATGTGATCTCGTTCAATTGCTACGAACTCGATGCAACCCCGCAGATCGATGCCTATGCCGCCGGCGGCAAGCCATGCCTGATTTCGGAATTCTCCTTCCGCGGCGACGATGCCGGCCTGCCCAACGGCCACGGCGCCGGGCCCCGGGTCGCCAGCCAGACCGAGCGGGCCCAGTGTTTCGAGCGCTACGTCACCGCCGCCCTGCGCAAGCCCAATGTGGTCGGCTATCACTGGTTCGAGCATGCCGACCAGCCGGCGGAAGGGCGGTTTGACGGTGAAAATTCGAACTACGGCACGGTAACGATCGACGACGATCCCTATGTCGAGTTGACGGCGACGATGACCAGAGTCAATGCCATGGCCGAGCGGATTCACGCCGAATCCGCGCCCGGCGGCTAACCGGCGGGCCTGGACAAAAAATTTTTAAAACAACCCCATGTACAGTAAGCCGCAGGGCAGCAAATATGCTGCGTTGCGTCAAACCGCATCCTTCGCGGCCTCGGCTTCGCGAACCGCCGCCATGGTGCGAAACACGCTCGATGGATTGACGCTGATCGAGTCGATACCGAGCTGCGTCAGGTAGCGCGCGATCTCCGGATAATTCGCCGGCGCTTCGCCGCAGATGCCGACGTGCCGTCCGTTACGTTTGGCGCCCGTGACGGCCAGCCTGAACATCTCCAGCATGCCCGGATCGCGCTCGTCGAAATCGAACGCGACGATGTCGGAATCGCGGTCGACCCCGAGGGTCAGCTGGGTGAGATCGTTGGAACCGATCGAGAAGCCGTCGAACAATTGCGCGAACGCGTCGATCTGGATGACGTTGTTGGGAATCTCGCACATCACGTAGACCTCGAGCCCGTTCTCCCCGCGTTTCAGGCCGTCGGCGGCCATGGTCGCGATCACGCGCTTGCCTTCTTCGACGGTCCGGCAGAACGGCACCATGATGCGAAGATTGGAGAGCCCCATTTCCTCGCGCACCCGGCGCAGCGCGGCACATTCCAGCGCAAACCCTTCCGCGTAGGCCGGGTGGCTGTAGCGGGAAGCGCCGCGGAATCCCAGCATCGGATTCTCTTCCTTCGGCTCGAAGGCCTCGCCGCCGAGCAGGCTGGCATATTCGTTGGTCTTGAAGTCGGAGAGCCGCACGATCACCGGCTTCGGATAGAACGCCGCGGCAATGGTGCCGACGCCTTCCGAAAGCCTCTCGATAAAGAAATCGGCTGGGGTCTTGTAGCCCTCGACCAGGCGGGCGATCGCGGTTCTCGCCTTGGCCGAGGTGATTTTCTTCGGCTTGAGCAGCGCCATCGGATGCACGCCGATATGCTCGCTGATGATGAATTCCATGCGGGCGAGCCCGACGCCGGATTGTGGCTGCATCGCGGTCCGGAACGCCATTTCGGGAGTGCCGACGTTGACCATGATCGGCGTGCGCGGCGCCTTGAACGCGCTGACGGGCGTTCGCGTGACGTCGAAGGCCACCGCGCCCTGATAGACGTTGCCGACGTCGCCTTCGGCGCAGGAGATCGTGACAAGGCTCCCGGTCTCGAGCTTTTCGGTCGCGTGCGTCGCTCCCACCACGGCAGGAATGCCGAGCTCGCGCGCCACGATGGCGGCGTGGCAGGTGCGACCGCCCTTGTCGGTGATGATGCCGCCCGCGATCTTCATCACCGGCTCCCAGTCCGGACTGGTTGCCGGCGCGACCAGGATCTCGCCGGGCTTGAAGGTGGAGAGGTCCCGCGCGCTGGCAATGCGGCGGGTGCGGCCGGAGGCGATCTTTTCACCCACCGCGCGGCCGGTGACGATGACAGAGCCTTTTCCCTTGAGATTGTAGGTCTCGAACATTTCAGCCGAACGCTGCGAGGCCACCGTCTCGGGTCGTGCCTGGATGATATAGAGCTTGCCGTCGCCGCCGTCCCTGGCCCATTCGATATCCATCGGCATCGCCGCGCCGGCATGCTTCGAATAGTGCGCCTCGATCCGCACGGCGATGTCGGCCAGGGTCAAGACGTCAGGATCGGAAATGCAGAATTTGCGCCGCTCCGCTTCCGGCACGTTCCGGGTCAGCGTCGCGTGGCTGCCGCCGCGCTTGCCGTAGATCATCCGGATCTGCTTAGCCCCGAGCCGGCGCCGCAGCACCCGGCGGAAGCCCTTGGCGAGGGTCGGCTTGTGCACATAGAACTCGTCGGGATCGACCTGGCCCTGCACGATGGTCTCGCCGAGGCCGTAACAACCGGTGACGAAGACCACGTCGCGAAATCCGGATTCGGTATCGAGCGTGAAGATGACGCCGCTGGCGCCGATGTCGGATCGGACCATTTTCATCACGGCAACGGAAAGAAAGACCTTGAAATGGTCGAAGCCATTGTCGATGCGGTAGGAAATCGCGCGATCGGTGAAGATCGAGGCAAAGCAGCGCCGGCAGGCCTCGAACAGGTCCTTCGGCCCGCGCACATTGAGGAAGCTTTCATGCTGGCCGGCAAAACTCGCGGTCGGCAGGTCCTCCGCCGTCGCGGAACTGCGCACTGCGACAGCGACGCCTTTGCCGGCTTCCCGCTCCAGCTTCCGATAGGCTTCCAGGATCTGATCGCGGATCGGAGCGGTATCCATCGCCTTGTAGACGACGGCGCGCGCCTTGGCTGCGGCGACTGCCAGGCGCTTGATCTTGCTCTTGTCCAGGCCGTCGAGCAGCTGATGCAGTTGCTCGGCGACGCCGGGCTGCGACAGCGCATCGCGGTAGGCGTCGGCGGTGACGGCGAACCCGTTGGGAACGGCGACCCCCTCGGATGCGAGGGTTGAATACAGTTCGCCGAGCGAGGCGGTCTTGCCGCCGACCAGCCCGACATCGTTCAGCCCGAGTTCGAGAAACGATCTGATGTAATTTGCCATGGCGGCAGTAGATCAGGCCGGACCCGGGGGATATTGAGCAAGGTCAAACCTCTCACTCGTAGCGCAGCGCTTCGATCGGATCGAGCCGGGCGGCCTTGCGGGCCGGATAGTAGCCAAAGAAGATACCGACGGCGGCCGAAAACAGGAATCCCCCGAAGATGGCTGCCAGCGATATCGGCGCCGGCCAATCGGTGATGGCGGAGACCGCCAGTGAAAGTGCCGCGCCGATGACAATTCCGACGATGCCGCCGCTGACGCTGATGAAGATCGCCTCGGCCAGAAACTGCAGCAGCACGTGCAGCCGTCGGGCGCCGATCGCCATCCGCAGTCCGATCTCCCGGGTCCGTTCCGTCACCGAGACCAGCAGGATATTCATGATGCCGATGCCGCCGACCAGGAGCGATATCGAGGCCACCGAGGCCAGCAGGAGCGCCATGATGCGGCTGCTGCCCTCCGCGGCCTCGGCGATCTGGCTGAGGTTGCGGACCGAAAAATCATTGCTGGCGCCCGGCTTGATGCGGTGACGGCGGGCCAGGATATCGGTGGCCTGGCCGATCGCGGTCTGAATGCTGTTCTGGTCCACCGCCTGCACGTAGATCTGATTCACGAAACCGGTCAGGCGCGGCTGCAGCCCATAGGGATTCGGCGGCGTCGGATAGATCCAGTTGATGGCGGTTTGCGCCTGGCTTGGCGCCGCCACTCCTAGAATCTTGCGCTCGGCGGTCGTAAATGGAACCATGATGAGATCGTCCTGGTCCTGGCCGAACGATGTCTGGCCCTTGCTGCCGAGCACCCCGATCACCCGCAGCGAGACGCCTTTGGCCTGCACCAGTGCGCCGATCGGGTTCTGCGAGGCGCCGAACAATTGCCGGCGCACGGTCTCGCCGAGCACGACGACAAGTCCGGCGCTGCGCTCGTCCTCCGATGTGATCGCCCGCCCGGCGACGATCTGCCAGTTCGTCATCGGCGGGTAGTTGAAGCTGACGCCCTGGATGCCGGTGGTCCAGTTCTGGCTGGCGAACCGGATCTGGCCGGACTGGCGGATCAGATAGCTCACTTCGCCTGCGGCGGGCGCTTCCCTGCGGATCGCCTGAACGTCGGCCACGGTCAGTGTCGATGCGCTGCCGGAGCCGCCGCGTGCGCCGCCGCTTGTGGCGGCGCCCGGCACGATCACCACCAGGTTGGTGCCGAGCCTTGCGATTTCCTTGCGGACCGCCTCATTGGCCCCCTGGCCGAGCGACACCATGACGATCAGGGCGGCGACGCCGATGAAGACCCCGAGCATGGTCAGTGCCGAACGCATCTTGTTGCGCCAGATCGCCTCCGCCGCCGCCGTCATCACCATCCACGCGAACGGCCATGACGCGCCCGACGATGCAGCGAAGCGCGACGGCGCGAGCGGGGAGGGCAGGGCCTGTTCGCGTGCCGGGCCGGCCGCTGCGGCTGCCGGCGCGGCGGCCCTTTCGAGCTTTGGCTTGCGAACATCCGAGATGATCTGGCCATCGCGCATGGTCAGCACGCGGTCGGCAAACGCCGCGACGTCGGGTTCGTGGGTTACCACGATGATGGTGACGCCCTGTTCGCGGTTGAGCGAACTGAGCGTCTGCATGATCTCGTTGGAGTTGCGGGTATCGAGATTTCCGGTCGGCTCGTCCGCCAGCAGCAGGCTCGGCTGGTTGACCAGGGCGCGGGCGATGGCGACGCGCTGCTGCTGCCCGCCGGAGAGCTGGCCGGGCGTGTTGCGTTCGCGGTCGCTCAGCCCGAGCTTGTCCAGCACCGCGCGCGCCCGCTCGAAGCGCACCCGCGCCTGGCCCTGGCCGGACATCGCGTACAGCAGCGGCAGGGCGACGTTGTCGATGGCGCTGGTGCGCGGCAGCAGATTGAAGCTCTGGAACACGAAGCCGAGCCGCTCGCTGCGCAGGCCCGCGAGATCGGGCTCGGCAAGCTGCGCGACGTCGATGCCGTCGAACCAGTAGTGGCCGGAGCTCGGCCGGTCGAGACAACCGAGGATCGACATCAGCGTCGACTTGCCGGATCCGGACGCGCCCATGATGGCGATGAACTCGCCATGCTCTACCGTCAGGTTGACCTCGCGAAGCGCATGCACGTCAATATCGCCGACATGATATGTACGCGACACGCCTTCAATCCTGATGACCGGCTCCGCCATTTCAGTCCATCGCCGCTGTGTCGGCCGTTCAATCAGAGTCGCGGCCGCGGCACGCTCGCGCGCGCCTTTGCCGCGTTGCGCGCCTCGCCGAGAATGACGTCGTGGCCCGGCTTGAGATCGCCCTGAGTAATCTCGGTAAATTCATCGTCGTCGAGGCCGGTCGCAACCTGAATTGGCGTGACCTTGCCGTCGCGAAGCACAAAGATGCGCGGCTGAGCCGTTTCGCGAACGGCGCTTCCGCTCGGGACATAGCGCAACGCCTGGTTCGGAACCCGCAGCACGTCGGCACGCTGATCGATCAGGATACGCGTCGCGGCGGTGAGGCCCGGCTTGAGCGCAAGATCGGAATTCTGGACGCTGATGACGACGTCGTAGGTGACGACGTTCTGCACAGTTTGCGGAGACTGCCGAACCTGGCTGACCACGCCCTCGAATACACGCTTGGGATAGGCATCGACGGTGAACGTCGCCTTGTTGCCTTGTTTGACGCCGCCGATGTCGCTTTCGCTGACATTGGCATCAACCTGCATCTTGGTGAGGTCGGTGGCGATCAGGAACAGCGTGGGAGTCTGGAAACTGGCCGCGACAGTCTGCCCGATGGTGACGTTGCGCGAAACCACGGTGCCGTCCACCGGCGAGATGATCCTGGTGTAATCGAGGTTGACCTGCGCGGCATCCAGCACGGCCTGGCGCTGCTGGATGGTCGCTTCGTCGAATGTAATCTGGGCCAGGGCCTGCAAGTATTCGCTGTGAGCGCTGTCGTAGGCGTCTTTCGATACGGCTTTGGTCTCGACCAGCGTCGCCAGCCGTTCATACGCCACCTTGGCATAGGTCAGCGATGCCTTGTCCTTCTCCAGTTGCGCGCGCGCGACGGCGAGGTTGGCCTTCGCCTGATCGACAATGCTCTGGTAGGGACGTCCGTCGATCCTGGCGCAGATCTGTCCGCGCTTCACCTGGGTATTGTAATCGCAGGTCAATTCCTGGATTACGCCGGAGACATAGGTCCCGACGATGATGGTCAATTCCGGATTGACCGTGCCGGTGGCGTTGATACCGCGGGCAATTGCGCCGGTGGTAACCGGCGCGGTTTCATATCGAACGACGGCGTCGCCGCCGCCGACCGCCCACCAGATGCCGCCGGCCGCCGCAAGCAGCAGGACGGCGAAGGCGAGGATGATCCAGCGCCGGCTCGCAAATCGCGGCTGCGCCGGCGGTTCCCTGACCGGGCGTACTCCTGACGGAGGCGGCCCCTGTGGCAACGCTTCCCCGCTTTCGGCTGCGCCGGTGCCGAGCTGCTTGTTCATGTCGCGTAGGCTCCGGGTGCATGATGGCCGTTGCCGCCAAGCATCAAGCGTAGTCTGCGACCCGATCCGGATTATTGATTGGGATCAAGCTTCGTCCCGTAACGGAATAGATGCGCTGATCGAAGGCTTCCGGCGAAACAATACCCGTTACTTCGGCAGCGCCCGGCCGGCGCCAAGCTGATAGAGCCGCGCCAGTGCAGCGGTGACCGCCTTGCGCATGCGGGGATCGGTCCCCAGCGTGCCGAACACCGCGCTGACGTTCAAAAGCGCCGGGGCCAGCCGGTCCGCAACCGGACCGCTCGCCTTTGCAATGTCAGCCAGTTCAGCCGCGATCGGGTCGCGCACGTCGATCTTCTGCCCTTGCTCGTCGGTGCCGGTGACGTAGCGCATCCAGCCGGCGACCGCGAGCGCATGGGTGTCGATCGGTAGATTCAGCGCCAGCCGGTCGCGCATCGTGCCGAGCAGCCGCTGCGGCAGCTTTTGCGAGCCGTCCATCGCGATCTGCCAGGTGCGGTGATGCAGCGCCGGATTGGAAAACCGCTTCAGCAGCGATTGACTGTAGGTCGCGAGATCGGTTCCTGCAGGCATCGTCAGCGTCACCGCGGCCTCGTCCATCACCTGGGCCGCAAACGCCGCGAAGCGCTGGTCGGCCATGGTGGCGGCGATGGTCTCATGGCCCGCGAGATAGCCGAGATAGGCCACCGCCGAGTGGCTGGCATTGAGCAGCCGCAGTTTCATGTGCTCGAACGGTGTGACATCAGTGACCAGCTGCACGCCGGCGGCGGCTAAATCCGGCCGGCCGGCCGCAAAACGGTCTTCGACAATCCACTGCGTAAAGGGCTCGGTGACGACAGGCCACGCGTCGATCATGCCAAGCGCCGCGGAAACGGCCGCGCGGTCGGCATCGGTGGTCTCGGGTACGATCCGGTCCACCATCGTCGAGGGGAAGGCGACCTCATCCGCGATCCATTTGCCGAGTTCTGGCGATCGCAAATCGGCGAACCGCTGCAAAATTTTTCCTACGGTAACGCCGTTGGCGGGCAGGTTGTCGCAAGAGAGCACGGTGAAGGGTGCCAGCCCCGAATTCTTGCGGCGCGACAGCGCGGCGACGATGAAGCCCGCGGCCGATCGCGGCGCATCCGGATTTTTCAGGTCATGAACGATATCGGGATGACCTTCGTCGAGTTCGCCGGTCTGCGGCGTGTGGCAGTATCCCTTCTCGGTGATGGTGAGCGAGACGATCCGCGTCGCCGGATCGGCCATGCGCGCGATCAAGCGCGCGGGATTGGCCCTGGCGACCTCGGCCGCAAGGACCGAGCCGACCACCCGGTGCTCGGCGCCCGCCCCGGAACGGGTCGCCACCGTGTAGAGGCAGTTCTGCGGGGCGAGGGCATCCTGGGTGTCCGAACTTCTCAGGCTGGCGCCGACGATTCCCCAATCGGTTGCCCCCTTGGCAAGCAGGTCGTCGATGACCACAGCCTGATGCGCCCGGTGAAAGGCGCCGATGCCGAGATGAACGATGCCCGGCGTGACCCGTGCGCGGTCATACCCTGGGCGGCGAACACTGCCCGGAAGCAGATCGAGGCTGGCGTTGGAGAGGCGCAAAATCGAGCCCAATCTAGGTAAAAAGCGGGATTTTCGCCCTCTCGCTTGACATAGGCGGCTTTTCCCGTCAATCCTTCGGTCAATTGGTAAGGCCAATGTGCCACAGGGAGTCGTTACAGGGAGACCAGCGTGCCGCTCGAAGCTGTCGAGGCGCGGCGCCTCTATCGCCAGATTGCCGATCAACTGCGTGCCCTGATCGACAGCGGTGAATACGCCGTCGGCAGCCGGCTGCCGACCGAACGCGATCTCGCCGAACAGTTGAAAGTCTCGCGGCCGACGGTGCGCGAAGCGCTGATTGCGCTGGAAGTCGAGGGCCGGGTCCGCATCCGCGTCGGCTCCGGAATCTATGTCATCGAACCGGCGGCACCCGCTTTCCCCCTGCCGGCTTCCGCCACGATCGAAGGGCCGTTCGAGGTGTTGCGGGCCCGCGAATTCATCGAAGGCGCGATCGCCGAACAGGCGGCACGGGTCGCCACGGCAGCCGATATCGCGCGCATCGACGCATCGCTGGTGGCGATGGCGACGGTGCAACATCCCGGCGAGCCCTCGATGATCCATGACCGCGCCTTCCATATTGCGGTGTCGGGGAGCCTCGACAATGCGGTGCTGGTCCGTGTCGTCGGTGAACTGTTCGACCAGCGGCTCAATCCCTACTTCGCCAAGCTGGCGCACTACTTCGAGAATCCGGAGTCGTGGCGCGCTGCCCTCGCCGAGCATCACGCGATCCGCGACGCCATCGCGGCGCACGAGCCCGAAGCCGCCGGGATCGCGATGCGTCATCATCTCGCCTGTTCGCAGGAACGCTTTGCCCAGAGTTTTGGGGCCGAGGCGGCCTCGCCATCGCGCGTTTCGATCAGGAGCGGCTGAGAAATTTCAGCGGGTGCGCCGCAGAGGCGGGCGCCTGCAAACATCCATTCGAGCGGTTCGGCTGAATCATGAACCGATTGGGTAAAAAACCAAACGTAACAGTGGAGGAAATTGTCATGTTGAAGAGAGCAATGATTGTATTGGCGGCATCGGCAACAGCGCTGGTGGCTGCGACCAATGTCGGCATGGCCCAGGCGAAACTGAAATGGGCCCACGTCTATGAGACGTCGGAGCCGTTCCACACCGCTTCGGTATGGGCGGCGCAGGAGATCGGCAAGCGGACCAGCGGACGCTACCAGATCGACGTCTATCCGGCCTCGCAGCTCGGCAAGGAAACCGACATCAACCAGGGCCTGGCGCTCGGTTCGGTCGATATCATCATTTCCGGATCGAGCTTTGCGGCGAAGAGCTATCCGCCGATCGGCGTCACCTATTATCCCTACACCTTCCGCGACGCCGAGCACCTTTTGGCCTACACCAAGAGCGACGTCTTCAAGGAGCTGACCAAGGGTTACGAGGACAAGAGCGGTCATCACATCGCGGCCGTCACCTATTACGGCGTGCGTCACACCACGTCGAACAAGCCGATCAAGACCTGCGCCGACATGAAGGGCCTCAAGATCCGGGTGCCTGATGTCCCGGCCTACCTGGCGATGCCGCGTGCCTGCGGCGCCAACACCGCGCCGATCGCCTTTGCCGAAGTCTACCTCGCCCTGCAGAACGGCACGGTGGAAGCCCAGGAAAATCCGCTGACCACGATCGAGGCGAAGAAATTCTACGAGGTGCAGAAGCACATCGTGCTGACCGGCCACATCGTCGACCATCTCAATACGGTGATCGCGGGCGGTCTCTGGAAGAAGCTCTCCGCGGAAGACCGCAAGATCTTCGGCGACGTGGCGCAGGAAGCGGCGGCGAAGGCGACCGCGGAAATCAAGGCTAAAGAGGCCAAGCTGGTCGATTTCTTCAAGACCAAGGGCCTCACCGTCACCGAGGTCGACAAGAACGCGTTCCGCGACACGGTACTCAAGACCACGACCTTCGAGAGTTTCGACTATCGCAAGGCCGACTGGGATCGCATCCAGGCCGTCAAGTAAGACACGCGGCGTTTTCCGCCTCTTCCCGCATGCGGCGGGGAGAGGCGGAAACCTGATCGAGCAAAGAGAAGCCCATGACGGCCGAAGTGCACAAGCAGATCACGGCGGAAGAGATCGCCCATACCTTCGAGGAGGAGGCGATCCCCAAGGTCGATCTTGGGCAATACGCGTTCGAGGACTGGCTGACGCTGGCGATCTTCTGGATCATGGCGCTCAGCGTCTTCCTGCAGTTCTTTACCCGCTATGTCCTCAACGACAGCTACGCCTGGACCGAGGAGATCGCGACCTATTGCCTGATCGGCGTGGTGTTTGTGGGATCGTCGATGTGTGTGCGCCTGTCGCGGCATATCCAGGTCGATCTGCTGTTTCGCTATCTGCCGCATCTGCCGGCACGTGCGCTTTCGACCGCGATCGATCTGATCCGCATCGCCTTCTTCGGCTACGCGATCAAGCTGGTCTGGGTCTTCATTCAGGTCGTCGGCGACGAGCGGATGACGACGATCAAATTCCAGAAGGGTTTCGTCTACTACGTCGTGCTGTTCGGCTTTGTCATGATGTTCGTCCGATCGATCCAGATCGCCGTCGACAACTGGCGGCGCGGCTACTCGATTCTGGAGCGCCCCGGCGCATTCGACGGAACGGAAGAATAACGTCATGCTGCTGCTGCTCGGAGCGTTTCTGATATTGATGCTGGTGGGCCTTCCGGTCGCGCTGGCGATGGCGACGTCGTCGCTGCTGTACATTCTCGTCACGGGCATCACGCCCGACGTGACGCTGGCGCAGCGCATGATTGCCGGCGTCGAGAGCTTTCCGTTGCTGGCCGTGCCGTTCTTCATTCTGGCCGGCAACCTCATGAACATCGCCGGGGTCACCGGCCGCATCTACAAGTTCGCGGTGGCGCTGGTAGGCTGGATGCGCGGCGGCCTCGGCCACGTCAACATCATCGGCTCGGTGATTTTCTCGGGCATGTCCGGCACCGCGATCGCCGATGCCGCCGGTCTCGGCACCATCGAGATCAAGGCAATGAAGGATCACGGCTACTCCACGGAGTTTGCCGTCGGCGTCACCGCGGCATCGGCGACGCTCGGTCCGATCATTCCGCCATCGCTGCCGTTCGTGATCTACGGCATGATGGCGAACGTCTCGATCGGCGCGCTGTTCCTGGGCGGCCTCATCCCCGGCGTCCTCATGACGCTGTTCATGATGGCGACGGTGGCGTATTTCGCCCACAAGAACGGTTGGGGCAGCGATGCGCCGTTCTCATGGACGCAGCTGGGATCGGCGGCTACCGAGATCGGGCTCGTCATCGCCTTCCCGTTGGCGGTCTGGCTGTTGACCCTCGCCGGCGTTTCGACCAACCTCGCGATCGGCATCGGGCTCGTGGTGCTGCTGGCGATCGACTGGTATTACGATTTCTCAGCCGTCATGGCGCTGATGGCGCCGGTGATTCTGATCGGCGGCATGACGCTCGGCTGGTTCACGCCGACGGAAGCCGCGGTCGCGGCCGTGATCTGGTCGCTGTTTCTCGGGCTGGTGCGCTATCGCACCATGACCGTGAAGACGGTGGCCAAGGCCACCTTCGACACCATCGAGACCACGGCATCGGTGCTGTTCATCGTCACGGCGGCTTCGATCTTCGCCTGGCTTCTGACGGTCTCGCAGGCCGCGCAGCTGATGACCGACGCCATCCTCGGGCTGACGCAGACCAAATGGGTATTCCTGCTGCTCGCCAACATTCTCATCCTGTTCGTCGGATGCTTCATCGACACCATCGCGGCGATCACCATCCTGGTGCCGATCCTGCTGCCGATCGTCCTCAAGCTCGGCATCGATCCGATCCATTTCGGGCTGATCATGACGCTGAACCTGATGATCGGCCTCTTGCATCCGCCGCTCGGCATGGTGTTGTTCGTGCTGGCGCGCGTCGCAAAACTCTCGGTCGAGCGCACCACGATGGCGATCTTGCCGTGGCTGGTGCCGCTGATGCTGGCGCTGATTGCGATCACCTACATCCCGGAACTGACGCTGTGGCTGCCGAAATACATGGGGCTTGCAAAATGACATCGATGGCTTTGGCTGCAACTCTGTTCGGCCCGGAAGACCTGCGCATGGTGGAACGTCCGCTCGAGCGCCTTGCCGCTGGCATGGTGCGCATTCGCTTCGGCGCCGGCGGCATTTGCGGCTCGGACATGCATTACTTCCGCCATGCCCGCACCGGGGACTTTGTCGTGACGTCGCCGCTGGTGCTCGGGCACGAAATCGCCGGCGAGGTGGTCGAAATCGCGGGCAGCGCGCCCGGACTCGCGATCGGCGACCGGGTCGCCGTCAATCCGTCGCGCTGGTGCGGCCGCTGCACGCGGTGCCGCGAGGGCAGGCTCAATCTGTGCGAGAACATCTACTTCATGGGCTCGGCGTCGAAGACGCCGCACATGCAGGGCGGTTTCGCCAGTTTCTTCGACGCCGTCCCGGAGCAGTGCGTCAAGATTCCGGACCAAGTGCCGTACCAGGCGGCGGCACTGGCGGAACCGCTGGCGGTCTGCCTGCACGCGGTCGCCCGCGCCGGCGATATCAGCGGTAAGCGCGCGGTGGTGTTCGGCGCGGGCCCGATCGGCCTGCTCACCATGCTGGCGGCGCGGCGCGCCGGCATTGCCGAAATCACCGTCGTCGATATTGCCGCCGCACCGCTGGCTTTTGCCAGCCGGCTCGGCGCCGACCATGTCGCTGACGTCTCCGGCGGCGATGACGGATTGAAGGCGCATGCGGCGACAAGCCCGTTCGATGTCGCCTTCGAAGTCTCGGGAACGGCGGCAGGCCTCGCCAGCGCCATCGACATTGTCAGGCGCGGTGGCATCGTGGTGCAGATCGGTAATCTGCCGGGCGGCCAGATTCCAGTACCCGCCAATGCCGTCATGGCCAAGGAGATCGATCTCCGGGGCTCGTTCCGGTTCGGCTCCGAATTCATGACCGCGGTCGAATTGATCTCCGACGGCAGCGTCGACGTGATGGCGCTGGTGACGGCCGAGCGTCCTCTGGCCGGCGCACCCGACGCGATGCGGCTGGCGCTCGATCGCTCGCAGAGCGTCAAGGTCGTGCTCACGGCGCATTGAGGGATTTTCGATGATGCTGCAGGGATGGCGCTGGTACGGGCCCGACGATCCGGTATCGCTCGACGATATCCGGCAGGCCGGTGCGACCGATGTCGTCACCGCGCTGCATCAGATACCGATCGGCGAGGCCTGGACCCGTGCGGCGGTCGAGCAGCGCAAAGCGATCGTCGAGAGCGGGCCGTCCGGACGCTCGCCGCTGACCTGGTCGGTGGTGGAATCGATTCCGGTGCCGGACGATGTAAAGCAGCTCGGGGGAGCGGCCACGCGCTCGATCGAGGCCTGGATAGCGAGCCTGGAAGCGGTGGCCGCCGCCGGCATCCGGATCATCTGCTACAACTTCATGCCCGTCGTCGACTGGTGCCGCACCGATCTCGAATGGGAGTTGCCGAACGGTGCCCGCGCGCTGCGTTTCGACCAGAACCGTTTTGCGGCGTTCGATCTGCACATTCTGCAGCGGCCCGGCGCTACGGCGGAATATTCGCCCGCCGCCCAGGCGCGGGCGAAGCAGGTGTACGAGGCGATGAGCCAGGCCGATATCGATTACATGGTGATGGTGATCGCCAGCGCCTTGCCCGGCTCGACCACCGATGCGCTCTCGATCCCGCAGTTTCGCGACCGGCTCGAGCAATACCGCGGCATCACCTCGCAGGTGTTGCGCCAACACCTGATCGAGTTTCTCGCACGGGTCGCGCCGGTGGCGGAAGCGCTCGGCGTGACGCTGACGCTGCATCCCGACGACCCGCCGCGCTCGCTGTTCGGTCTGCCGCGCATCGCCTCATCAGCGGAAGACTACCAGGCGCTGTTCGATGCCGTGCCCTCGAAGGCGAACGGCATTTGTCTCTGCACCGGCTCGCTCGGCGTGCGTGCGGAAAACGATCTTCCCGCGATGGCGAAGCGGTTCGCGTCGCGCATCGGCTTTGCCCATTTGCGGGCGACCAGACGGGAGGCCGACGGCCTGTCGTTCTTCGAGGCCGATCATCTCGACGGCGACGTCGACATGATCGCGGTTCTGAAGGCGCTGCTGGCGGAAAACCGGCGCCGGACGGCCGGCGACCAGATCGTGTTCCGGCCCGATCACGGCCACCGCATGCTCGACGATCTCCAGGAAACCAAGCGGACCAATCCCGGCTATACCGCGATCGGCAGGCTGCGCGGCCTCGCCGAACTGCGTGGCGCCATCCGCGCCATCGAGCATGCCGAGCGCGCCTGAGCGTCGCTTCCGGATCATCCTCGAACCACGTCTCCAGCGCAGGGCGACCCGCGCTGGCGCGCGCTTGACTCATCCAAAGCCATCCTCTTCTCTCTCTGCGGACCCCCGCTTGAGAAAAACAAAAAATGACCGCCAAACGGAAGATGTCGCCGACGCATGAAGCGCCCTATCGCGGTTTGCGGGTGCTGGACTTCGGGCAGGGCATCGCGTCGCCCTATTGTGCGATGCTGCTGGGCGTTTACGGCGCCGAGGTTATCAAGGTCGAACCGCCCGAGGGCGACTGGTCGCGCTACCTCGGAACCACCTATGGCAGCCATACCGCGCTGTCGGCGGTCTACAACAGGGGCAAGCGCAGCCTGTGCCTCGACCTGAAGCACGCCGAGGGCATCGCGATCGCCAAGCGGCTCGCCGTAGAGTCCGACGTGCTGATCGAAGGATTCCGTCCCGGCGTCGCCGCCCGGCTCGGCATCGGCTATGAGGAACTGTCGCGCGACAATCCCGGCCTGATCTATCTTTCGATCTCCGGTTTCGGGCAGGACGGTCCCTACTCGAAGCGCCCTGGCTCGGATTCGGTGGCGCAGGCCTTTTCCGGACTGGTCTCGGTCAATCTCGGCAATGACAAGGTGCCGCATCGGGTCGGTCACACCATCTCCGACGTCGCCACCGGGGTCTATGCGTTCCAGGCCATCGCCACGGCGCTGTTCGCCCGCGCCACCGTCGGCACCGGTCGCTGGATCGACGTCAACCTCGCGCAGTCGACCGCCGCGCTGCTCGGCCACAAGGCCGCCGAACATGTGCTGGAGGGCGGCGCCCCGCGCGCGCTCAACGTGCCGGCAGGCTCCTACCAGACCCGCGACGGCTGGATCATGGTGACGCTGGTGAACGAGGCGCAGTACAAGCGCCTCTGCACCGCAATCGAGCGGGAAGACCTCGCCGGCGATCCGCGCTATCAGGATTTTGCCCGGCGCGCGGACTCGGCGGATATCTTGATGGCTCAGTTGCGAGAGGTATTCCTGACCGAAACCAGCGAAACGTGGCTCGGCCGGCTTCACGCGGCCGACGTGATCGCCGAGCGCATCCTCACCCCCGGTGACTGGCTGCATAATACCCACGTCGAGGCGACGAGGGGGGCGGTCTGCCAGGATACGCCCGGCATCGGAAAAGTGTATGCCGCGCGCACGCCGGGCATCGCGGGACCGTCGGAAGATGACCTGTGTCCGGCCCCGGATATCGGCGCCGACGGCCGCGAGGTTCTGCTCGACGCCGGGTTCGATGCCGACGCCATCGAGCGTCTGATCAGCGCCGGCATTGTCCGCACCTCCGCCCGCCGGGCCTGACCAACAGGAGACCATGCGTCATGGCCCAGGAATTGGTTCGTTATGCCGTCTCGGATGCGATTGCCGAGATCACGCTCGACCGCGCCCCGGTCAATGCGCTGAGCCTGGACTTGATCGACGCACTGCTGGCGGCGCTGGCGAAGGCACGGGACGACGAGAACGTGCGCGCAGTGATCGTCGCCAGCGCCCACAAGGTGTTCTGCGCCGGACTCGACCTCGACATCATCAGGGGCAAGCGCGCGACCGAGACCAAGGGGTTTCTCGAGCGGCTGTATTTCGCGCTCAATGACATCCAGTACCGGATGGGCAAGCCGACCATCGCGGCCGTCGACGGCGCGGCGCGGGCGGGCGGCATGACCATCGCGATCTCCTGCGACATGGTCATTGCCGGCGACGGCGCGACGTTCGGTTACCCGGAGATCGACGTCGGCTTGATTCCGGCGCTGCACTTCGTGCAATTGCCGCGGCTGGTCGGCAAGCACCAGGCCTTTGGTCCCTTGTTCCTCGGCGATCCCTTCGACGCCGCGACCGCGTTTCGCATGGGGCTGGTCAGCGAGGTCGTTCCGAAAGGGACCGCGCTGCAGCGCGCGCGGGCCATCGCGCTGCGATTCGCCGCAAAATCTCCTGTTGTGATGAAGATTGGCCGCGACGCCTTCATGCGCGCGGTCGATGCGGATTATCGCCGCGCCATCGAGAATGCGGCCGAGAGTTTTGCGCTTGTCGCCAGCACGGAAGATTGTCAGGAAGGGCTCAACGCCTTCGTCGAGAAGCGGGCGCCGAAATACAACGGGCGCTGACGGATCATTGACGCGAATCAACACCTGAAAACGGGGGACACCATGGCAGGACTGTATTTCGAGGAGTTCGAGGTCGGCCGGGACTATCATCATGAATTCAGCCGGACCGTCACCGAGATGGACAACACCATGTTCAGCCTGTTGACGATGAATCCGCAGCCGCTGCATATCGATGCTGAATTCTCCAAAAATACCGAATTCGGCCAGCGGCTGTTCAACAGCCTCTATACGCTCGGCATCATGATCGGCATGACCGTCTACGACACCACGCTCGGCACCACCATCGGCAATCTCGGCATGACCGACGTCAAGTTTCCGAAACCGGTGTTTCACGGCGACACGCTGAAAGCGCATACCAAAATCATCTCCAAGCGCCTCAGCCAGTCGCGGCCGACCCAGGGAATCGTCGAGTTCGAGCACACCGCGACCAACCAGCGCGGCGAGGTGGTGGCAAGCTGCCGCCGCACCGGACTGATGCATTGCAAACCGCAACCCAAGGCCTGAAATCGATGCGCTCATTCCTGTTCGTTCCCGGCGACAGCCTGCGAAAATACGAAAGCGCGAAGAAGACCGCGGCCGACGCGCTGATCCTCGATCTCGAGGATTCGATCGCGCCGGACCAGAAGGTAGCCGCGCGCGGCATTACGCGCGATATGCTCGATGCGCGAAATCCCGCCCAGAAGATCTACATTCGCGTCAATGCGCTCGATACCGGGATGACGCTCGGCGACCTCGCCGCCGTGATGCCGGGCCGGCCCGACGGCATCGTGCTGCCGAAATGCGCAGGCGCCGCCGACGTCAATCACCTGGCCTTGTATCTCGACGCCTTCGAGGCCGCGTCAGGCACCGGGCAGGGCACCACGCGGATCGTGGTAGTCGCGACCGAGACGGCGCGGGCGGTGACGAAATTGCTCGACTTCGAGGGCGCCAGCCCGCGGCTGTGGGGTATGATGTGGGGTGCTGAAGATCTCGCGGCCTCGCTCGGCGCCTCGCGCAACCGCAGCAATGGCCGCTTTCACAGCCCGTTCCTGCTGGCGCGCGACCTCTGCCTGATCAGCGCCGCCGCCATCGGCGTGGTGGCGATCGACACCATCGCCACCGACATCGACGATCTCGCCGGCTTGAAGGAAGAGGCGATCGCCGCCCGTCAGGACGGGTTCCTGTCGAAGGCCGTGATCCACCCCAGGCATGTCGACGTCGTCAACGCCGCCTTCATGCCGACGGAAGAGGAAATCGCGTGGTCGGAGAAGGTCATCAAGGCGTTCGACGACAATCCCAATTCCGGGGTAGTGAAGATCGACGGCATGATGATCGACAAGCCGCATCTGCGCGCCGCGGTGAAGATCCTGGCGCTGGTCGGGCGGTAGCAAACGGTCCGTAGTCCGGATGGAGCGAAATGGTCGGCGCGTAGCGACGACCGATGAAGCGAAATCCGGGAAGCCGTGCGCCGCAGAGCCACCGTCCCGGATTGCGCCATCGGGCGCTGCGTGCCTACCTCTTGGCTCCATCCGCTACGTATCTGGATTTGTGACATCGGCGATTTGCGGATAGAAGGGGGCAGCGCCGAAGCCTTGCGCGCGCAATGATCGAATGGAGCCTCTGGTGGCAGTTTCAATGCGGATCGGCACGCGCAAGAGCACCATGGCGCTGGCCCAAACCGAGGAAATTGCCCGGCGGCTGCGGGCCGCGGCGCCCGGGCTCGAGGTCGAAATCGTCAAGTTCGAGACCGTCGGGGATAGCGACCAGACCAGCAAGCTGCTGATGCATGGCGGCAAGGGCGGCGCCTTCGTCGCCGAAATCCGCGCCGCCATACGGGCGGGCAAACTGCATGCCGCGATGCATTCGCTCAAGGACATGCCGGGCAACGAGGACACGCCGGGGTTGGTGATCGGCGCGACGCTCGCGCGCGATCCGCCGACCGATGCGCTGGTGCTGCGGCCCGGCGTTTCATTCGAGGAGATCAGGCGCTCTGGCGGCAAGGGTTTCCGGATCGGCACCAACGCGGTGCGCCGCGCCGCCTATGCGCGGCGGCTGTTACCGGAAATCGAGGTGATTCACTTTCGCGGCGCCGCCGACACCCGTGTGCGCAAGCTCGACAACCGCGAGCTGCAGCGGTTGCCCGGCGGCGGCGAGGTCGGTCCGGCCGACGCATTGATCATGGCGCGCTCCGGACTGGAGCGCGTCGGTCTTTCGAACCGGATCGCCCATGACTTTTCACCACGCGAAATGCTGCCGGCGGCAGGGCAGGGCATCGTCGCGGTGGAATGCGCCGCCGGCGACTGGCAGACCCGGGGCTATCTGTCCCTGATCGACGATCCCTGGGCGCATCTGAGTTGCGACGCCGAGCGCGAGGTGTTGTGGGTGCTCAACGGCCACTGCAACTCGCCGATCGCGGGATATTCCGAGATCGACGGCGTGCAGATGACGCTGACCGCCTCGGTGCTGGACGAAGCCGGCGGGCACTTCATCGAAGTCACGCGCGAAGGCCCGGCCGATCGCCCGCGCGAACTCGGCCGCGCGGTCGGGCTGGAGCTGCTGGCCAAAGGTGCGGCCGAGATAATCGAGCGCAGCCGGCCGAGGGATTAAGCCAAGCTGTTCTCAACAAGCAGATTGTCATCATCCGCGAAGGCGGATGATCCAGTATTCCAGAGACGATTGAGTTCAACCGAGAAGTCTCGGCGTACTGGATCCCCGCCTTCGCGGGGATGACAAGCGAATGGAGGTGGGATCTGTGGCTTGTCGCCTCACCCCCGATACGCCCGCACCCGCTGCACCATCTGCTCGACATGCGCGATCGGGGTTTCCGGCTGGATGCCGTGGCCGAGGTTGAAGATGAGGCGACCCCCGGCGAAGTTCGCCAGCACGTCGTCGACCGCGCGGTTCAGCGCCTCGCCGCCTGATATCAGCACCAGCGGGTCGAGATTGCCCTGCACCGCGACTTTGGTCTGCACGCGTTCGCGGATCAGCGACGGCTCGGCGGCCCAGTCGATGCTGACGCCATCGACGCCGGTGGTCTCGACATAGCCCGGCAACTGCGCGCCGGCGCCGCGGGGAAAGCCGATGATTTTCGCGTCGGGTGCCTGCTTGCGCACGCCTTCGACGATCCGCCGCGTCGGCTCCACCGACCAGCGCTGGAATTCGCGCGGCGGCAGCACGCCGGCCCAGGTGTCGAAAATCTGCAGCACGTCGGCGCCGGCCTTGAGCTGTCCCAGCAGATACTGGATCGAGTTCTCGACCAGCACGTCGATGATCTTCGAAAACGCCTCGGGGTGGCGATAGGCCATCATCCGCGCCGGCGCCTGGTCGGGCGTGCCCTGTCCGGCCACCATGTAGGTGGCGACCGTCCACGGCGCGCCGCAGAAGCCGATCAGCGCGATCTTGGGATCGAGCTCGCGGCGGACGCGGCGCAATGCCTCGTAGACTGGCTCCAATTTGGAGAAGTCGCCCTTCGAGGCCAGCGTGCCGACCTTGTCCGGCGCGTCCATTGGGTCGAGCCGCGGCCCTTCGCCGACTTCGAACCGCACCGAACGGCCGAGCGCGTGGGGGATCACCAGAATGTCCGAGAAGATGATGGCGGCATCGAAGTTGAAGCGGCGGATCGGCTGCATCGTCACTTCCGCGGCATATTCCGGCGTGAAGCACAGGTCGAGAAAGCCGCCGGCCTTGGCGCGCAGTTCGCGATACTCGGGGAGGTAACGGCCGGCCTGCCGCATCATCCAGATCGGCGGAACCGGCTGCCTGCGGCCGGAGAGTACTTCGACAAAGGGCTTTGTGGCGGGGTTCTGGGTCAAGCGTGGTTCCGTGGTTCGACAGCTGTAATGGATGCTCCTGATACACTGCCGTCGCGGTCTTGGCCACGGTCACCGGGCGGACGATTTACCTCCCAAATCTGTCGGCATCAGCGCTGGAAGACGTAGGTGCCTGGAGCATCCTCGATCGGCGCATAACCCTTTTCGCGGGCGCCCATGGCAGGCGGCGACACCTGCTCCGGCGCGGAATGGCTGGCGAGCCAGCCGGTCCAATCCACCCACCATGACCCGTCTTTCGACCCGGCTGCCGCAGCCCACTCGTCCGGGGCGAGACACGTATCGGCGTTACGCTTGAAAGCGATGCGAAAATGCCGGTGCGGGTGGCCGGGCTCGCTGACGATGCCGGCGTTGTGACCGCCGCTCGTGAGCACGAAGGTGACGTCGGTATCGGTGAGATAGTGGACTTTGTAGACCGACCGCCATGGCGCGACATGATCGCGCTCGGTTCCGACGACGAACATCGGCGCGCGGATGTTCTGGAGCGCGGCTGTCCTCCCGTCGACCATGAAGCTGCCAGCCGCGAGTTCGTTGTCGAGATAAAGCCGCTGCAGATACTCCGCATGCATCTTGTAGGGCATGCGGGTGGAGTCGGCGTTCCACGCCATCAGATCGGTCATCGGCATCCGCTCGCCCATCATGTATTCGTGCACGAGCCGCGACCAGATCAGGTCGTTGGTACGCAGAAGCTCGAAGGAGCCTGCCATCTGGTCGGCGGAGAGGTAGCCCTTGTTCCACATCATGCTCTCCAGAAAATGCATCTGGCTGTGGTCGATGAAAAGGGCGAGCTCACCGGGTTTGGTGAAGTCGGTCTGGGCTGCCAGCAGAGTAACGGTCGCCAGACGGTCGTCGCCGGCGCGGGCCATGGCGGCGGACGCGATCGATAGCAGCGTTCCACCAAGGCAATACCCCGTCGCATGGACCTTTCGTCCGGGAACGATGGCGCTGACGGCCTCCAGCGCGGCCATGACGCCGGAACGCCGGTAATCGTCCAGGGTAAGCTCGCGATCTTCGGCGGTCGGATTGCGCCAGGAGATGCAGAAGACGGTGTGGCCTTGTCCGACCAGATAGCGGATGAGCGAATTTTGCGGCGACAGATCGAGGATGTAGTACTTCATGATCCAGGCCGGCACGATCAGCACCGGCTCGGCCATGACCGTCTCCGTCGACGGCGCATATTGAATCAGTTCGATCAGGTGGTTCCGGTAAACGACCTTTCCGGGCGTGACGGCGACGTCCCTGCCGACCCTGAAATTCTCGGTGCCCATCGGGGGCTGCCTGGTGATCAGCCGGCTGACGTCCTCCATCCAGTTCTGGAACCCGCGGATGAGGTTGGCCCCGCCGGTCTCGACGGTCTTCTCGATTACTTCGGGGTTGGTGAACGGGAAGTTCGAGGGCGAGAACATGTCGAGGAACTGGCGCGCGGCGAAGGACACCACCTCCTCATGGTGCGGCGCGACGCCGGGCACTTCGCGGGTGACGTTGTGCCACCATTGCTGATTGAGCAGGAAGGCTTGAGCCAGGAAATTGTAGGGTTGCTTGTGCCATCCCTCGGCGCGAAACCGGTAGTCGCCCGGCAACGGCTCGATGCACGGCGGCGCATCGGGATTGCGCGCTGCAGCTGTGCAGTGAGCCATCAGACGAGTCGCTTTTCGTGACGCCTTGTCGATCAATTCCAGGCGTTTGCCGGGAGCCGACGCAAGATGGATGGACCAGTCAAAGAAGGCGAGCGCCAGCGACGCCGGAGAAATTCCTCCCGTCGACTGCGCGGTGAGAGCTTCGCGCATCCGGTCGATGGCGCGGAAGGCTTCGCTGCCGACGCTTTCCTCGGCCGGCGGCAACGATACTGGCTGGGTCCGAACCGACGGAATCTGTACTGACGGAGTCGGTGCGGACGGAGTGTGTTCCGCCCTGGTCGAAGGCACAACTATTCTGTTACTGGACATGACTCTTTCCAAGGCGGTTGGCGTCCATGTGTATCCGGAGCTGGTCGACCGCTGTTGACGTGGATCAAGACGCACGATCGCTCGGACGGCCGGGCGATTGTAAAACCGTTCGTATCATCGCAACCCCCTTTTATAGAAGTATTGCGACGACCGGTTGAATCCGCCCAGTCCGCCGCGGCTCTATCGTGGCGCCTCTGGAATACGGGGGCGCCCGGTCTTTGCCGGGCGATGACAGCGGTGTTTGTGCGAGCGGTGTAGGCTCAACGCGTCATATTCAACTCAATTCAACCTGAGCTCGGTAATATGCCGCGGGTCCGGCTTCAGCTCACCCCGTTCGACGCGCTTGACGATATCCGTCAGCGCGGCATTGGCGCTGCAGGCGACGCCGACCTTTTCGCCCTCGCGCACCACAAAGCCGTTGAGGAATTCGATCTCGGTGCGGCGGCCTTTCTCCATGTCCTGGCCCATCGAGGGACGCTGGCCGGCAGCGGTGCGCTTGCTGTCCTCGAAGCGCTGCGCGTCGCAGGCGCGCATCGCGGCTTCGTCGCCTTCGCCGGCACGCGCGATGGTCTCGGGCGGCAAATGCAGGATCTCTTCCAGTTGATAGCCGTGCGCCTGTCCGACGCGGATCGCTTCGCTGCCGAGCCGGGTGGAGAAGCGCCGGATCGGCTCGTTGTGCAGCATCTCGCCGCCGGGTAGACCCGTGCAGGCAGACAGCCCGTTGCCCATGGCGTTGGCGACCAGCTTCGACCAGCGCTCGCCCCATAGATTGCTGGTTACCTTGGCGCTGTCGGTGTAACCGACCAGCCGGCAGATTTCCTCCGCCCGTGGCGTGATGCGGCCATGCACTTCGCCGGCGCGAAACACGGTGTGCGCTGCCCCGTGCTTGCCGGCGCCGCGGTGGATGTGGCCGGGCCCCGGCAGATTGACCGTGATGCTGCTGGCGATGCAACCCAGCGTCTTGCCCCAGCCGACGATGCCGGCGATGGTTTCCTCGTTCATGCAGTTCTGCAGCGACACCACGTAGCCATCCGGCGCCAGATACTGCTGGATCAGCATGGTGGCCCAGGCGGTGTCGTAGGACTTCATGCAGACGAAGGCGATGTTGACAGGCGCTTCCCGCGCCAGCTGCTGTGCGTCGGTGACGTGCAGCGCGCGCACCGGGACGGTGAATTCCGCGACGTCCCTGGCGTGGGTGACGCGCAGGCCATGCTTTCGCATGTGCTCGACGTGTTCGGGCCATGGATCGATGAAGGTGACGTCTTCGCCCGCCTGCACCATATGGGCGCCGGCATAGCCGCCGACCGCGCCGGCTCCGACGATCGCTATCTTGCGGCCCATGCTGTCCTTTCTAGTTGCCCGAGAAGGCATTGCCGCTCTGTACCGAGCAAGTTGGCGAACCCGTGCTGACGGAATCGACCACGTACATCACTCCGTCCGGCCCACGGCGCTGAATCTTCGCGCCCCCTGCTTTGGCGTCGATAACGGATAACGTGCAGCTCGAAAAACCGGAATCGAATGTTGCGACGTATTGTCGAGCGCCGCTGGCGAAGGCTTCCGTTCCGACGAGGCGATTGCCTTCAATGCGCACGGAACCCTTTGAGCCTCCTTCTCCCGGGCCCTTATCGGCGCCCCGCGCGGCGTTTTTGCGACCGGAAGACCTGATCTGCATGCGCAGGAACGTTCGACCGGCGGAGCTGACATATACCACGCGGGTATTGATGTTGGTAAAGCCTTTGGCCCCGCCGTCGGCACTGGTAGCGGTGCCTGAGGTGCTCCACGATATCGTTACGGTCTTGTTCAATAGGCCTTGTGGCGCACAAATCGCAGGACTGGATCCCAATGCGGCTATCAAGAATGGTATGCAATGAGCAAATCGCACCATGAACTTATTCCCCTTTCAATTCCGATACGCTCCAAATCAAATCCGCGTCGCTATTCACAGTATGTTCGACCGTTGAACTGGAAGCATTTCGTCGCAGCGACCGCTGATCGCGGGACGCGCACGGCGGCGTGCAATCTCGTTCTCACCGGCTTCCCATATGATTTCGAAACCGGCGGCGAGCAAAAACGAATGGTCTCCTGATCCGTAACGATAGTCCATACCATCCGTGCGCCTTCCAGGCGGCAATTCAGCATCAGAGAGGGCCGCAAGCAGATCGAGGCGCCTTCGGAATAGCTCTTGCTCTCATAGAGGCACGCCCCGGCAGTTTGCGCATGAAGCAGCGAGGGCAGGCCCGCAACCCCTGTCAGCGTGATCAAACGGATGCATATCTTCAGGTTAAGGTTCATTGCCTGCCCTCAAGGTTGTCGAAAAATCAATAGGCCATCATCGGTTGCTGCAAATCCCTTCAGAGGTCCCACTCGGCAAGCAGTCCATTGAAGGCAACCGAAATCCATTCTATGCTTCGCGATATTTCGTCCGGCGGCGTCAATTCGATACTGAAAAACGGCAGGCGGCCCCGTCAATTCACCGATCGATAGATCTTGTACATTCTCGACGTTGCTCAACCTCGATAGTTCGCTCCCGCCTGCCTCACTATCCTTACACCACAGGAAATTCGAAATGCAGCATTTTTTCAGACGGCTAAAGGCGACGATTGGCCTCTGTGCCATGCCAGCATCTGCGGAAGCTGCACCGCAGCAACTGACGAACAAGACAATCTCCATCGCATTCAAGTTTTTCATTCCTGTCAGGAACGCCCGTTAGCCAGGGCAATGCCTTCGCAAGCTGAATTCTCGTTCTCAACGCTTTCTTTTGCTGGTGGTGATCAGATGTCCTCTTCCAATTCGAGACTGTTGCTGCGGGTGGTCGTCACCTTGAGCATTTTCGGGTGCGGTGCCGCCGCAGCCGAGACGCCGCGCGAACTCTTCAACAAGACTATTTCGATCAGCTGGAACGAGTATCGCGTTCAACGCGCCGATTCCGGAGAAATAAAGAAGGGCAATACGTCATCCATTCTCCTGGTCTACGTCGGAGAGTCAGGGCGCCTGTTCACCAGATTGTCGCGGCAAGGCAGGCAAAAATCGAACAGCAATGATCTCGATCCCGACGGAGGAAATCAACGCGCGGGCGTCGGCGCTGCGGGAAACCTTTCCGCCAGCTTCGAGGGACGGCAGCTGCTCGTCAGCAATTCGATGTCCAGTGGAGCTCGCCGCATCCAGGCAACCTTCAATCCGGGCTATGCGGGCTGCGGGGTTCAGATTCGCTTTGGCAAGGACGGCGGCTCCGAGATCCGCCATCGCGCGATGGACGGCCGCATGTACAATATCATCTCGACCGACGTATCGGGTCAGTCATGCTCCGTGAGAGCCGGTAACGTGTTCGCCGTGAAATAGCCGGCAGCAACTTGGTTCCGATGTTCCGCCAAGCCAGTCCGGCGAGTAGCGTCGCAGCCGTTGCGGATACCCGGTGCGGACGGCAAGCCAGCCCTTCGCGACAGTCGGCCGCCTTCATTCGCAATAGGTTTTTCCGCTGAACGTAAAGCACTTGCCGCCACCTCCTGCCGGGGCGACCCGCCGCGTTGCGGGTTCGCGCGCCGCCGGCTCGCGGCGCGTCGCTGTCTGAGGCTTGGCGACCGGCTCGGGCTTCTTTTCGCATGCGCCACTGGAATTCAGAAATTGACCGCTCTCGCAGCCGAGTTGGATACATCGGTCCCCATCGGCGCGCTGCCCCTTCTTGCAAACCAGCGGACAGACGCGCTCGGTCTTGCCGCGAACGGAATCGAGAGCATCCAGACTTGCCAGTTGGATATTCAATTTGGTTCGAGCATTCTTGTTGAACAGCTCGAGAGCGGCTTTCGAAGCATTGTCCCAGCTGCCGTCGACATTGCCCGGATTGCATCCAACGCGCTTGAGGTGGGCCTGCAGCAGCCGCGCAATGTCGGCCTGATCCATTTGCGGGGCAGCCGGTGCGACCGTGCTTCCCGCGGCGCTCGGCGGCGACAGCGCGGCGATCTTTTCGCGCTCCGCGGCGGCCTCACGCCTGGCCTGCTCGACCTTCACTTGCGCATCCGCGACGGCCTGGCGCTTGGCTTCCTCGACCTGACGCCGCGCCGATTCCGCCTCCTGTCGGGCCACCTCCACCTGGCGCTTGGCGTCCTCCAATTGTTTCATAGCTTGGTCCGCAACCTGGAGCCGTGCCTCTTCCAGCTCCTTCCTCGCCTGTTCCGAAATCTTCTGCTTGGCGTCGGAAGTCTGGCGCGCGGCCTGCTCTTCCAGCTGACGGCGGAATTCCTCAGTCTTCCTGGCGGCCTGTGCTTCGGCCTCGCGGCGCGCGTCGTCGGCTTTCGTCCGCATCTGTTCCGCGGCGATCAGCTTTCCGGTCTGCGCCCGCGCCAGATCGGCGTATAGCCCGCTGCGATGCGCGGCCAGAAACGAATCCCATGCCTCACGCGTGCCAATCTGGGCCGCGAGTTCATAATCAGTCCGGGCGCCGGCTTCGGGATCGGCGGGCTTGACTGCCTGCGGCACGAGCGCGACGGTCTCTCCGCCCAATGAACCATAAAAGAAAGGCTCTTGCCGGTATCCGGTGCTCTTCAAGACGTCATCACGGACGCGGCCAAAGGCCAGCCGAAGATCGAGTCCGGGTTCGGCAATATGCTTGACCAGCGCGGAAGCGAACGGGCTGTTCTGTCCGTCGCCATCGTTGGCCACCGCGCCGGCCTTGGCGGCGTAGGCAACGAGGGTGTCGGACATCGAGGGTTCGATCTTGGCAAGCCCCCGTCCGATCGAGCGCGTGCTCACGGACCGTTTCATGGTCTTGGTGAACGGGTTGTCGCGACAGGCGTCGAGAATGACCAGCTTCAGGCGCTTGGCGCCATCGAGCGCTTTCAAGACGCGATCGAGCGATATGGTTTCGTCTTCGACGTCGAAATCGCTCGCCAGCTTTGCGTCTGCTGGCACCAGGTAGTTGGTGCCGTCGACCTCTATGCCGTGACCAGCGTAATAGACGACCGACATATCGGCATCGCGGGAGGTATCGGAGAACTGGCGAATGGACTTGCGCAGGTCGGAAATACCGAGATCGCGTCCGCTTTCGACGACCTCGAAGCCGGCTTTCTTGAACAGCGCCGACATCGCTTCGGCATCTCTTGCGGGATTGGCCAGCCGGGGAACCGATTGATATTTCGAGATGCCGATAACGAGCGCAACGCGCTTTTCAGCCAACGCAGGCTGGCTAAACAGCGAGGTCAACCAAACTAGTGAAATGAAGGCCCCCAGCAAGCGCATCACGAAGTCCCAAATCGACGATCGAGCCAACCCTACCATTCGACCCATTGACCGCAATATCAGATTGCCCTCTGTGATTCTGGTCACACAGTCAAACGCGCGCTGTGGGTTCGGTGTTCCACTTCCGGTCTGGGGCGCAAAGCGGACATCGGCGATGGGGGCGAACAGCCACTGTGTCTGGGCCATCCCCCTCGGTATGTCACCTTCGCTGCTCGCCCGCGCCGGCCAAGTGATCGAAGACTTTGGAGCCTGACTTAACCTCTCAGAATTGAGCAAGCAGATCTTGGTGCATTCAGACGGATTGGCAAGATCCAAACGCCGGCGTAAACCTGCAAGCATTGCAAACCAGCGGGATTCAGAACAATGCGCTTACATTTTGCCCTCATTTGTTTTTTCGGCGCGGTTTCGGTTGGACCCTTATCCGCCAGCAGCGCGCCGCAGGCGGCCTTGAACAAGACCGTCACCCTATCCTGGGCAGTGTCCGGCAGCGGTAAAAACGCCGATGGTGCGCCGATCAGCTTCACCAACACTGTTGCACTTACGATTTACGTAAGCAGCGCGGGTCGCACGTTTCTAAGAAAGCGGCTCACCTCGATGCGAGGCAAAGCGGCTCGGGAGTCGAGCAAGGGCCCGGGAGAATCCTTCGCGTACCCAGGGAGCGTACGCTTCGAAGGAAGTAAAATGGTGGGGGTGCAAACCTGGGCCAACGGCGCCACCCAGTATTCAGCGACGTTCGACCCTGGTTTCTCAAGCTGTTCTCTCTCTGTGATCGATGGCAAAGGGGCGGGCGGGAAAATAACGCGAAAGGGACCCGACGGCCGGGTGTATGTGATCGATTCGGTCTCCGTGAGCTCGCCGACCTGTTCAGTACAGAGTGGAAACGCGTTCGCTCAGTAACCGCCGCTTCGGCTTGGCCTGTAAACAAGGCAATCGAACCGGCCAGCATGGTTACCATCAGATATCGCGTCGCAACCTCGATAATCCATCCACGTCATTCCGGGATGGTCCGTTAGCACCAGACCTCAGATGTGCAATTGCACATCGGGGAATCTCGAGATTCCGGGTTCGATGCTTCGCATCGCCACGGAATCACGGATCCTTTCGGTCCCGGCAAATACAATCCGCCGTTTCCGATGCCCAGGGATCGCATGATCTCGCATTTCTATCGCGCGCTGGACACCCCGGCGCCACTGGCGCGGCGGGTCGGCACCAGGCTTCTGATCGAGAATATGCCGTTCGCGTTCCTGCCGGACGCGGAGTCGCTGATGAACGCGGTCGACGGCTATGGCGATGACAGCATCCGGGTGATCTATGACGTCGCGAACGCCAATTTCAACGGCGAGGCTCCGACCGACGGATTGCGAAGGGTCCGCGAACGGCTCAGCCTCGTGCATTTTTCCGATACCACTCGACTGAGTTACAAGCATGATCCGCTGGGGTGCGGCGATGTTCCACTCACGGGCATTGCCTCGACCAGGAAGGAGATCCGATGTACCGAACTGCCGATGCTGGAGGTGATTTCGCATAGCCCCGATGCCGATATCGCCGACAGCTGCAGGCTTCTCCAGCAAGCCGGGTTTGGTTCAAATCCCTGATCACGCCGCCACGTCCCAAAGCTGCGGCGACCCGCGCAGCAGCACGCTGCGTCCTTTCGCCGTAATGACGGGACCGTCGCCGGTCATGGCCGCGAGCTCGATCACGATCAGGCTCGCCGTCAGTCGATCCTTGATGCGGCGTTCGGCTGCGGGCAGGCGAAGCGCCTTCAGCGCTTCCCATTGATCCCGCGTCAGGTCGTAGTCGAATTCCGTGTTCATGGCTGCCTCGATGCGTTGCTTGCGGGCGTTTCTTACAAAGCCAGCGTGAACGGGATGCGACCACAATGAGTCGGGATTTCGGTCGAAGCGATTTTTAATCCGTGGTGGATTGGAAATGCTCGAAGCGCGATGATCACAACAATTTGTCATCGAATTGCGTTCACCCGAATCAATGGCTGCGACGGCATGTCACGGCCGCACCGCCGGCGTTTCGATCGGCATGTCGCGGGCGCGCGACATCAGATACAGCTCCAGCTCGACCAGCTCCGGCGCGCCGTAATCGTAGGGCTGGGCGCGGATGCCCGACAGGCAGGCGCGCAGACGGCGCTGCAGCGAGCCGAGCGATTGCCACTCCAGCCGCTTGTCCCAATTGTCGTCGTGACAATTGATGCAAGCGAGATTCTGCGTTGCGCAATGGAGGAGAATTGATTTGCCGGTGTTGCGGCGGAGAGGAGGGTGGCTGTCATGCCCCGCGAAAAAAAAGTCGGGTGGGTGGGCAAGCAGGGTCGTCCAAGTGGAAGCGTGCCCACGCCCCGGGCTTGTAGAGACTCTGTTCGGGCCACGGATGCTGCTGTCACAGGTGGCCGCCTCCCCACAACTCGTCATCCTCCGCGAAAGCGGAGGACCCAGTACGCCGCGGCTATCGATTCCATCTCTAACGTCTCTGGAATACTGGGTCGTCCGGTCAAGCAGGACGATGACAGTTGTGGGTGTGTGTCAACAAACACAACTTCGCGATCTCGCGGCGCGTTTCGCCCGAGGTTTGCTGTCAACTTTCCGCCCTCATCAATCAGAGGGCGCGGGGAGGCCGGGCGCCCGATGCGCCCGATAGCCGCGTGTGCAATGGTAGAGTGGTAGAAGCACACGCGTTAGTCAGGTCACACCGGAATCACCCGGCACTCCCCGCGCAATGGTTTACGGCTTATACGTGCTCTTCTCGGTGAGCCCTGCGCTCTTGCCACCGTCATCCGCAACACCTCGAGCTGCGAACTTGACACCAGCCTTTGGGGTGTCGGAACCACACGATTTCGCCGTCCGCTTCAGGCGCCCTGGTCAGGGAGCGCCATCCGCGTCCACCGCATCCCCGTCCCGCATCGGTGACCTTGCGCAACGCCCCTCTGAATGGGACGGGATGGCCATTGATATAGTCCAACTTTGATTTCTGTAAAACAGAAATATTTTTCCGCGCGGGGCTTGACGTGATTTCCGATAAACAGAAGTGATTTGCCCGTCGGGTCGGATTTGTTGAACTGGCTCACGTGAACGGTTTCCACCGGCCGTGCCTTCAATTAGGCTAGCTCCGTTGCAATGAGGAAGCCCGCGCACAGCGGAGGAGCAACTCGCGCGACATGCCATTGAGACGTTTTAGTATGCATCCACTCACAAGGAGGCAGTACGATGACAATCAGGCCCGACCCGACCTTCCACGCATCGCCCAGGCTCGCGATGGAAGCGCCGCCCGAAAGTTTTGCCTATACCTTGCTGCTCAGCCCGGACTTCTCGAAACCCGACGCACTCGCGGTGATCGACGTCGAGCCGGGGTCGCCGACCTACAGCCAGATCGTCCACACCGTGGCGATGCCGAACAAGGGCGACGAGTTTCACCACTTCGGATGGAATGCCTGCTCGTCTTCCCTGTCGCCGCTCTCCGGGCACGCCTTTCTCGAGCGGCGCTATCTCATCATCCCCGGCATCCGGTCCTCGCGAATTTATATCGTCGATACCAAGCCCGATCCGAGGCAGGCCAGGATTCACAAGATCATCGAGCCCGAGGAAATCTTCAAAAAGACCGGCTACTCGCGGCCGCACACGATTCACTGCGGCCCGGACGGAATCTATGTCAGCACGCTCGGCGGCGGAGGCAAGGACGGCACCGACGGGCCGCCCGGCGTCTTCATCATGGACTGCCAGACTTTCGAGGTGCTGGGGCGGTGGGAGATCGATCGCGGTCCGCAGGCGCTGCATTATGATTTCTGGTGGAACCTGCCGCGCGACTACATGGTGACGAGCGAGTGGGCCTTGCCGCCGCAGTTCGAGAACGGGATCGTGCCGGAGGACCTGCTCTCCAACAAATACGGCCACCGGGTCCATTTCTGGGATCTGAGCGCCCGGCGCAACGTCCAGACCATCGATCTCGGCGCCAATCACCAGATGGCGCTGGAGGTGCGGCCCGCGCACGATCCGGTTCGCGAATACGGCTTCCTCGGCGTCGTGGTCGACACCACCAACCTCGAAGGCTCGATCTGGACCTGGTGGCGCGAGGGCGGAAAATTCCACATCGAAAAGACGGCGACGATTGCACCGGAAGCAGCAAGCAAGGAGCAGCTGCCGCCGCTGCTGCAGGGATTCGGCGCGGTGCCGCCGCTGGTCACCGACATCGACCTGTCGATGGATGACAGGTTTCTCTACGTCTCCTGCTGGGGCACCGGCGAGATGCGTCAATACGATGTCAGCGATCCCAGAAAGCCGAAGCTTTCGGGCTCCGTGCACATCGGCGGCATCGTTCGCCGCACGCCGCATCCGAACGGCAGGAAATATGCGGGCGGACCGCAGATGGTGGAGATCAGCCGCGACGGCAAGCGGGTGTACTGGACCAACTCGCTGTATTCGACGTGGGACGACCAGTTCTATCCCGAGGGAATGCCGGGCGCCGAGGTGATGGCCAATGCCGGTGCCGATGGTGGCCTCGAACTGGCTGGGGATTATTGGGTGGGTTTCCCGCAGGGATACCGGGCGCATCAAATCCGGCTCGATGGCGGCGACTGTTCGACCGATTCGTTTTGCTATCCTTCGGCCTGAATGTGAGCGTAGCCGACTGGACCGTTGCCGGCCTCTGGCTGGCCGTGATCGCGAGCGGCCTCTATCACGGGGCCAACCCGGGGATGGGGTGGCCGCTCGCGGTTTCGGCAGGACTGATGGAAAGGAGTTCGCGCGCGCTGTTGATGGCGCTGTGGCCGCTATGGGCAGGCCATTTGCTGGCGATGCTGCTGGTCATGCTTCCCTTCGCGCTGCTTGTCACCCTGGTCCAGTGGCAGCGTCCGATCCAGGCCGGCGCCAGCCTTCTGGTAATCGGATTTGGTGTGTTCCGGCTGATCAATCAGCGCCATCCACGCGCGCTCGCCCGTATCAGGCCGACGCAATTGGGGCTGTGGTCCTTCGCGGTGGCGATCGCGCATGGCGCCGGATTGATGCTGGTGCCGATCTATCTCGGGCTGTGCCGGGCCGCCGACCTCGACGCAGGCCATACGGCGGCAGGCAGGCTGATCAATACCAATCTCGGCATGGCCGTGCTGGTATCCGTGGTGCACTCGGCCGCGATGATCGCCGCCGGAGGATGCGCGGCGTGGCTGGTGTACCGTTATCTCGGCCTGAAATTCGTGGCCCGAAGCTGGTTCAATCTGGACGCCGTATGGGCCGTCAGCCTCATTCTGGTCGGGACCATTGCACTGGTCATCAGCCTCACGGACGCAAGCCACGCATGAGGCGATCAGGCAAGCGACATCCGGTCAAGTGACATCCGGTCATGGCTCCGCGCGGATAGCGAGGGCCGGAATGGACGTTCGCTAGGCGCTGACCCGTTCCTTCAACTCGTCGAACTGGGCAGGCCGATAGACGGTTCCGTCGGGCGTTGCGATCTCAACGTCCCAGCAACCGTCGGATATCAATTCCCCGGCCTTCTTCAGTGCAGCCGGGACTGACTCCCGGTTGAGGGTGACGCTTCCCGCGGTATCCTGCGCAGTAATCAAAAACCTCATATGATCGGCTCCCGGCGCAACATAATGACCATTCTGGCCTAGCGCGCGGCGGCGTCAAGAGCGTAACTGACGCAAGCGGGTTCCAATTAGTTAACGGGCGTTGCAGGAACCCGCTCCAGGCGAGGTGCGATAGCCGGGTGAGGCTACTCCTCGGTCGGGCCGGGAAGAGCCTGACGAAGGCGTTGAGCTTCCTGCCAGGTTTCGCGAACCTCCTTGCCGAACTGAACGAGCTTGTTGGCCGTCTGCACGATGATGAGCATGATCATGGCTACCGGCCCGCTCTCGAGTAGAGACGCTCGATTTGGCGCTCCGCGTCGTCGGTCTGCTTGATCCCGCGGACGGCAAGGTATTGCTCAACCGTACGCTCAGCCCGTCGCTGACGGGCGCGCAATAATCGTGCGAAAAATGAAGGTTTTTTGGTCGGGGCAGAAAGCCAGGCCCCAGTGGTTAGTACGTTCGCCATAGGTGGCTCCTTTTTTTGGAGTTGTCCTTGAGCGAATTTCCTTCCCTATATCCAGATAGGTACAGTGCGCCGTTAATGCGAGGTTAAATAGCGCGCATCGTGCATTAAATTTGGATTCCGGATGCGCGAGGGATTCACGTTCGCGTGATTCTGCGTTGCCGTCGAGGCAACCGCGCAGCGCTCTCGGGAGCGCGTTGCGCGTCCAGGTGACAGTACCGGGACGAATCACTCGTTGGCGCCGTGAATGGAAGAGATGACGGCGGCCGTGACTTCCGTGGTCCGGGCCTTGCCGCCGAGATCCGGCGTGTGAAAGCGCGGGTCGGCGGTGACGCGCTCGATCGCCTGCATCAGCCGCGTCGCGGCGGCGGTCTCGCCGAGATGCTCCAGCATCATCACGGAAGACCAGAACGTGCCGACCGGATTGGCGATGCCCTTGCCGATGATGTCGAAGGCCGAGCCGTGAATCGGCTCGAACATCGAGGGATAGGTCCGCTCCGGATTGAGGTTCGCGGTCGGTGCGATGCCGAGCGAGCCGGCAAGGGCGGCGGCGAGATCCGACAGCACATCGGCATGCAGGTTGGTGGCGACCACGGTATCGATGGTTTCCGGCTTCATCACCATGCGCATGGTCATGGCGTCGACCAGCATCTTGTCCCAGGTGACGTCCTTGAATTCGGCCGCGATCTCGTTCGCGATCTCGTCCCACATCACCATGGCATGGCGCTGGGCGTTGGATTTGGTCACGACGGTCAACAGTTTTCGTGGCCGGGACTGCGCGAGCCTGAACGCAAAACGCATGATGCGCTCGACGCCGGCGCGGGTCAGGATCGATACGTCGGTCGCGACTTCGAGCGGCAACCCCTTGTGGACGCGGCCGCCGACCCCGGCATATTCGCCTTCCGAATTTTCGCGGACGATGACCCAGTCGAGTTCCGGCCCGTGAACGTTGCGCAGCGGGCTGGTGATCCCGGGCAGGATGCGGGTCGGCCGCACATTGGCGTATTGATCGAACGGCTGGCAGATCGCGAGGCGCAAGCCCCAGAGCGTGATGTGGTCGGGCACGTCGGGCGCGCCGGCCGAACCGAACAGGATGGCATCGTGTCCCTTGATCTGGTCGCGGCCATCTTCCGGCATCATGATGCCGTGTTTCTTGTAGTACTCGGAACCCCAGTCGAAATGATCGACCTTGAAGGTGAAACTTCCGTCGCGCTGGGCCAGCGCGTGCAGCACCTCGACACCGGCGGCAATGACTTCGGTGCCGATCCCGTCGCCCGGGATCGCTGCAATGGCGTAGGTCTTCATGAAGTCTCTCCGGACCGCTGATAGCCGCGTGTCGTTGTGGGTGATTGATCGCCGGTGGCGGAAAACTCAGTTTCCCTTCGCCCCGGCAGCCTTGATGACGGCGCTCCAGCGCGGCACTTCGGCTGACAGGTGCGACTTGAGGGCCGCCGGTGTCGCCAGTTCCGCCTTGACCGGCTCGGTGCCGAGGCTCGCAAACCGCTCGATCACCTTGGGATCTTTCAGCGCCGCCTGAAGGGCCGCGACAAGCTTGTCGGAAGCCTCCTTCGGCAATCCCTTCGGCGCCCACATCGCGTGCCATGCCGACACCTCGAAGCCTTTGACCGCGCCGGCATCGAGCGGCGGCAAGTCGGGCAGGGACGAGACCCTGGATTTGGTCGTGACCGCAAAACCCTTGATCCTGGCTTCCTTGATCTGGTTGGTGGTGTTGGTGGTCTGGTCGCACATCACGTCGAACTGGCCGCCCAGCAGGTCGTTCATGGCCGGTCCGGTGCCGCGATAGGGGATGCCGTTGATCTGCACGCCGAGTTCCTTCATCAGCATCAGCATGCACAGATGCGAGGCCGAGCCGACACCGGCATGCCCATAGGTGGCCTTGTCCTTGTTGGCGCGGATCCACGCCAGCAGCTCGGTGACGTTGGCGGGCGGCAGTGTCGATTTCGACACCAGGGTCATGGGCACGTCGGTGATGCGGCCGAGGTGATCGAAATCCCCGACGACGTCGTATTTCAGGGAGTCGTAAAGCGCGGGTGCTGTGGCATGCGCGATGTGCCAGACCGCGACGGTGTAGCCGTCAGCCGCCGACTTCGACACCCGTGCCATGCCGAGCGTGCCGCCGGCGCCGCCGACGTTTTCGACCAGCACCGTCTGGCCGAGGGTGCGGCCCATCGACTCCGCAACGAGGCGGGCCACGGTGTCGGTCGGCCCGCCGGATGCGGCCGGAACGATCAGCGTGATCGGCTTGGTCGGAAAGGCGGTCTGCGCCGTGACGGCGTGCGACGCGAAGGTGGAAATGGCGGCGAGGGCACTGGTCAGGATCGCGCGACGATTGAACCGCATTGGTCACTCCCATCAAATTTATTGGCCGGCTGATTCCGCCTGAAGGTCAGCACTTGCCGGCACGCTACGTCCTGATGTCACACCCGTTCAATCGGCATACGATTATACAAATATTTGATATAATCTGGCGCAGGGAGGCTCCCTATGGAATTGCACCAGCTTCGCTGTTTCGTGGCCGCGGCCGAGGAGCTGCATTTCGGCCGCGCGGCGCAACGGCTCGAAATGCTGCCCTCGGCACTCGGGCGTTACATCCGGCTGCTCGAAGACGATCTCGGCACCCGACTGATGACGCGCACCACCCGCAGCGTTACGTTGACCGATGACGGCGCAGTCTTGCTCAAGGACGCCCGCCATTTGCTGGCGCAGGCGGACAGTCTCGCGGTCAAATTCCACGCCCGCGGCCGCAAGCAGGCGGCGACCATCCGCCTCGGCGCGATCGATAGCGCGGCCGCCGGCCTGCTGCCGATGCTGCTGCACGATTTTCGTGCGCGCAGGCCGGATGTCACGGTGAAGCTGACGGAGGACAAGACGATCCGCCTGCTGCCGCGGCTGATCTCCGGGCGGCTCGACATGGCGGTGGTGCGGCCGCCGGCCAATCCGGACAAGCGGCTCGAATTCCTGTTTCTGTTGCACGAAACCGCCGTGGTCGCGGTATCCGATCGTCATCCCCTCGCATCGAGAAAACGCGTTGATATCACCGATCTCGCCGAGCAGCCGCTGATCGTGCCCGAGCGCCGGTCGCGCCCGCACAGCCACGATCTCACCATGAAGCTGTTTGCCCAGGCCGGACTGCAGGCGCGCGTGGTGCAGTTGGCCGATGAAAAGCAGACCATCGTCAATCTGGTCGCCGCCGAACTCGGCGTCGCCATCGTTCCCAGATGGACATCGCGAATGGCGGCGCGCGGCGTCCGCTACATCCCGCTCGAGGCGTCCGATATGAACCGGCTGCCGCTGGCGGCGGCCTGGGCCCGCGGCACGCGCGATCCCGTGCGGGACGAAATGCTTGAAATGCTCAAGGCTTCGCTTGCGCGCTATGCAAAGGACGCTTGAAGCAGGTTTGCCGGATCGCAGTGCAGGCCACGCGCGAACGCGTCGCAATTGCACCCACCTGCATCGAGATAGTTGAATGGTCGAGCGAGCCGAGAGCGGATCCGATCGCTTGATAAAAATCAATCCACCCGATACTGCACGGAATACTGAAGGCTCAACGGAACGCGCGATTTGGCGGCGCCACCCGATGATATGGTTTCTTGCCGATGAATCTCGCTCAGACGATCGTAAACCTCTGCTCGCGACGCGGGTTGATTCGGGCCTTGCTTGCAGTCGCCTTGATCGGCCCGCCAACCCTGTCGTTGGCCGACGACGAGGTAAAGCTAAGCCCCGCGCAGGCACAAACCCTGGGCGTTCGCGTCGCGCATCCCATCCTGAGCCGGACAGACCTGACACTGCCCTATCCGGCCCAGATTGTTATCCCTACCCCGCAACTGTGGGTCGTCAGCGCTCCCGTGGCCGGCATGGTCACCAGTCTGTCGGTTGCGCGAGGCGACCGGGTCAATTCCGGCCAGCCGCTCGTCATGCTCGAGAGCCCAAGCTTCGTGTCGCTTCAGCGCGACTACCTGCAGGCCTTCGCGCATGACGTGCTCGCTGCCCAGCAGCTGAAACGGAATACCGAACTGTTCCAGGGCAATGCGGTGCCGCTACGCGTGCTGGAGACCAGCCAGGCCGAAGCCCGGCAGGCGAGCATCGCGGTGTCGGAACGAAAGCAAATGCTTCGGCTGAGCGGGCTGTCGGACGCGGCGATTTCGCGCCTCGCCAGCGAGACCGCGATTACGGCAACACTCTCGGTCGCCTCGCCCCAGCCGGCAACCGCGGTCGAGATCGTGGTTTCCCCGGGCCAGCGGGTGGAGCAATCGGCCCCGCTCGTCAAGATCGCACGCTTGTCGCCCTTGTGGGTCGAGATTGCGATTCCGGCAATGAGCGTCCGCGCCATCCGGCCGGGGGCGAGAGTGGAAATCGACGGCTACGTGACGCCGGGCAAGGTCGTACTGGTTTCGGAAACGACCGACGTGGCGACCCAAACCATTCTGGTGCGAGCGGAGGTGCCGAATACCGGTGAACTGCGCCCCGGGCAAACCGCTGCGGTACGGATCAATTTTCTTTCCTCCGGTGAGAGTGCCTGGGAGATCCCCTACAGCGCGCTCGTCCGACGCGGCGAAACGACGTCGGTCTTCGTCGCCATCGAGGGCGGATTTCGTATCGCGCCCGTGACGCTGCTGGCCGAGGATCAGGATCATGTCGTGGTATCCGGCGCGATCTCGGAGAAGGACGAAGTGGCCGTCAGTGGCATCACCGCCCTGCGAGGAATATTGCAACGGCTCGGGGCCGGCGAGTGATGCTCGAGCGTCTGGTCGCGTTCGCGCTTTCGCAGCGCATGTTCGTCGCCCTGAGCGTGCTTCTGCTCGTCGGCGCGGGCGTCGTCGTCCTGCCCAGCCTGCCGATTGACGCATTTCCCGACGTCTCGCCGGTTCAGGTCAAGGTCATCATGAAAGCGCCGGGTCTCACCCCGGAGGAAGTCGAACAGCGGATCACGGTTCCAATCGAGCTCGAACTGCTCGGGTTGCCGAACAAGAAAATCCTCCGCTCGACGACAAAATACGCGCTTGCCGACATCACCGTCGATTTCGAGGACGGCACCGACATCTATTGGGCGCGCAACCAGGTTTCGGAGCGCCTGGCCAACATCGCGCGCGATTTGCCGGAAGGCGTGACCGGCGGTCTCGCTCCGATCACCAGCCCGCTTGGCGAAATGTTCATGTTCACCATCGAGAGTCCCGATCTCTCGCTGGCGGAGCGGCGCAGCCTGCTCGACTGGGTGATCCGCCCGGCGCTGCGGACCGTTCCGGGGGTCGCCGACGTCAACTCGCTCGGCGGTCATGTCCGGGCCTTCGAGATCGTGCCGGTCAGCGATGCGCTCGCCGCACGCGGCATTTCCTATGACCTGTTTCGACGGGCGATCGAGACCAACAGCCGCAACGACGGCGCTGGCCGCGTCAACCAGGGCGAAGACAGCGCCCTCGTCCGCATCGAGGGCAGTATCCGCTCGATCGACGACATCAAGGCCATCGTGGTCGACACGCGGGACGGCATTCCGATCCGGGTCAACGATGTGGCCCGCGTTCAGGTGGGCGCGATGACGCGCTATGGCGCCGTCACAATCGACGGCCGCGGCGAAACGGTCGAAGGACTCGTGCTTGGCCTGCGTGGCGCCAATGCCGGGCAGCTCGTCCGCGACGTCCGCCAGCGCCTGCAGGAGCTGCAGCCGTCGCTGCCGAAGAGCGTTTCCATCAACGTGTTTTACGACCGGAGCCGGCTGGTCGGCCGCGCCGTCGGAACCGTCGTCCGGGCGCTGGCCGAAGCCACGGTTCTGGTCATCGTGCTGCTGTTGCTGTTTCTCGGCAACTGGCGCGCCTCGCTGGTAATCGCCCTGAGCCTGCCGCTTGCGATCATGATCGCGCTGATTGTGATGCGCATGGTCGGCATGTCGGCCAATCTGATGAGTCTCGGTGGACTCGCGATCGCCATCGGCATGCTGATCGACGCGCTTGTGGTCGTCGTCGAGAACATCGTGGGAAATCTCAGCAAGGATCAGAAGGGCAGCACGACGCCGCTGGTCCATATCGTGTTCCGGTCGGTCTGCGAGGTGCTGGAGCCGGTTTCGACGGGCGTGCTCATCATCATCATCGTTTTCGTGCCGTTGCTGGCGCTGCAGGGCCTCGAGGGAAAGCTGTTCATCCCGGTGGCGCTCGCCATCATCTTTGCGCTGGCCGCCTCGCTGTTGCTGGCGCTCACGGTCA
>NZ_JAURXB010000268.1 GCF_030654605.1 Bradyrhizobium sp. | reverse complement strand
ACGGCCAGCGTCGCATTCACCAGCGCAAAGCCGAGATGGGTCATGACCGAGTCGCCGGAACGGCTGCCCATGATGGAGACCAGGAGCAGCATCGGTATCACGGCGAGATCCTGCGCCAGCAGGACGGCGAAACTGGCTCGGCCGGCGGTGGTGGCAAGCCGGCCGTGAGTGGAAAGCACCTCGATGACGATCGCGGTCGAGGACAAAGCAAGGCACGCACCAAGGATGACCGATACCGTGGGCGGGTTGCCGAACAGGTTGGCGATGCCGCCGATCACGGCGGCGGAGAGGATGATTTGCAGGCTTCCCAGTCCGAACACCAGCCGCCGCATGGTCTTCAGGCGTTCAAAGGACAGCTCCATGCCGATAATGAACAACAGGAACACCACGCCGAGTTCGGCGATACCGGCCACGTTCCTGGCATCGACGACGGTGACCCAGTACAGCAACGGAAACTGCTTGATCAGCGAGCCCAGTCCAAGCGGGCCGAGGATCGCGCCCGCCGCAAGATAGCCGAGCACGGGGCTGAGCCCGAAGCGTCGCACCAGGGGAACGACGATGCCGGCGGTGCCCAGCACCACCAGCGCATCGCTGTAGACATCGATATTGATCGGTGCGGCCACCCAGTTCCCTTCCGGTTGATCCAGGGCCATCCGTGCAGGATTAGCTGGTACAGGCCTATTGAAGGCCCATGCCACGGCGTATCCGTTCGCCACGCATTAGCGGACGACAGGCCTGCTGTCGGTTTACAGAATCCGGGACGTCTTGTCGCCCCAGTAGCGGTCGCGCAGCAATCGCTTGTAGAGCTTGCCGGTCGGCAACCGCGGCAGCTCCGCCTCGAAGTCGATCGAGCGCGGCACTTTCTGGCGCGACAGCGACTGGCTGCAGAACGCGATCAATTCGTCGGCCAGTTCCGGTCCAGGCGCTATTCCCGGCATCGGCTGCACCACGGCCTTCACCTCCTCGCCGAGATCGGCATTGGGCACGCCGAACACGGCGGCATCCGCGACCTTGGGGTGGGTGATCAGCAGGTTCTCGCATTCCTGCGGATAGATGTTGACGCCGCCGGAGATGATCATGAAGGTCGCGCGGTCGGTCAGGTACAGAAAATTGTCCTTGTCGACATAGCCGACGTCGCCGACCGTGCTCATGCTGCCGTCCGGCGAGCGCGCCTCCTTGGTCTTGTTCGGATCGTTGAAATATTCGAACGGCGTCGCGGTCTTGAACCAGACCGTGCCCGGCGTGCCGATCGGACAGGGCTTCATGTCCTCATCGAGAATGTGGAGGTCGCCGAGCAGCACGCGGCCGACGCTGCCCCGGTGCGCCAGCCATTCCTCGCTGTTGCAGGCGGTGAAGCCGAGGCCTTCGGTAGCGCCGTAATATTCGTGGATGATCGGACCCCACCATTTGATCATGTCTTCCTTCACCGCCGCCGGACACGGCGCCGCGGCATGAACAGCGATTTCGAGCGACGACAGGTCGTGACCTTTCCGCCTTGCCTCCGGCAGTTTCAGCATGCGCGAGAACATGGTCGGCACCAGCTGGGTGTGAGTGACGCCCCATTGCTCGACCAGATCGAGGTAACGCTCGGGGTCGAACTGCTCCATGATGATGACGGTGCCGCCGCTCTTGATCGCGAGATTGACGGCGGCCTGCGGCGCCGAATGGTACAGCGGCGCCGGCGACAGGTAGATCATGCCTTCGCGGTACTGCCAGAGCTTGTGCAGGAAATCGAACAGCGGCAGCTGCTGGTCTGCCGGCAGTTCCGGCAGCGGCCGCAAAATGCCTTTGGGACGGCCGGTGGTACCGGACGAATAGAGCATCGCGGTGCCGACGCATTCATCCGCGATCGGCGTGCCCGGCAACCCGGCCGTGGCTTCGCGCAGACCGACGATGCGGTCGCTCTCGCCGGGACCGTCCGCCACGATGCAGAGTTCGACCTTGGGGCAGTCCTTGAGCGCCTCGCGCGCGACGTCGAGTTTGGCCACTGATGTAAACAGCACGCGGGATTCGCTGTTGCCGACGATGTAGGCGAGTTCGCTCGGCGTCAAATACGAGTTCACGCAGGTGTAGTACAGGCCGGACCGCTCGCCGGCGCCGCAGGTCTCCAGATAGCGGCTGTTGTTTTCCATGAAGATCGCATAGTGGTCGAGCCGCTTCAGGCCGAGATTGCGCAGCAGATGCGCCAGCCGGTTGCTGCGCGCCTCCAGTTCGCGATAGGTCACGGTCTCGCCGGACCCTGCCATGATGAATGCGGGCTGCAGTGGACGCAGCTGAGCATGTTTGCCGGTATACATTTTTTCTCCAGTCTTTTCTCAGGCGGCCAGAAGCAGAATTTCGCGCAACTGCGCGGGGGAGTCGATTTTGCGCGGGTTGCGCGGAACCCACGGCGTTGCCATCGCCTGCTCGGCGATGCGATCGAAATGCTCGGGGCCGATCCGCACGTCCTGCAGGCTGCGCGGCATGCCGAGGCCGCGGATGAAGCCGTCCAGCACATCGCCGGCATCCTCGCCGGGCTGTCCCATCGCCGCCGAAACCAGCGCCTGCCGCTCCGCATTGACGGATTTGTTCCAGCGCATCACCGAGGGCAGCATCACGCAGGAAGTATAGCCGTGCGGGACGTCGAACACGGCGCCGAGCACATAGCCGATGCCATGGCTGGCGCCCATCGGCACGCCCGACGACAGCGGCCCCATCGAAAGCCAGGTGCCGATCTGGCAATCCATCCGCGCGTCCAGATCATCAGGGTCGGCCTTCACCCGCGGCAGGCCCTGCGCCAGCATCGACAATCCCCTGATCGCCTGGGCGTCGGCGTAGGGATGGGCCTCGCGCGAACAAATGCCTTCGACGCAGTGATCGACGGCGCGGATGCCGGTCGACAGAAACAGCCATTCCGGCGTGTGCACGGTGAGCGCCGGATCGAGGATCGCGGCGCGCGGCATTGCCTTGGGATGGGCCAGCCGCTCCTTGACCTTGGTGTGTTCGTTGGTGACGCCGGCAATGGCGCTGAACTCGCCGCCGGCAATCGTCGTGGGCACGCTGATCTGGCGCACCGTTGGCGCGTTCATCTTGGGCGAGCCGCCCTTGTGGGCGCGGACCCTGTCGATATCCTCGACATCACGGATATCATTGGCGAGGCATATCTGGACCGCCTTAGCGCCGTCGGTGATCGAGCCGCCGCCAACCGTGACGATGAGGTCGGCGCCGGCGGCGCGGGCCTGCGCGGTCGCCGCGATCACGGCGGCGCGCGGCGTATGCGCCGGCATCGCATCGAACGTGCCGACGCAACGCGGGCCCAGCGCCGCCCTGATCTTCGCGATCTCGCCGGTCTCGCGGTTCAGCGTGCCGCTGACCATCAGGAAGGCGCGCGTCGCACCCAGACGGTCCAATTGCCCGACAATGGCCTCCGCGGCCGGCGTGCCGAAGATCACCTCGTCCATGGCGCCGAAAACCACACGCCCCTTGTGCACGATCGTCCTCCCGAACACTTTGGTCTTTGCGACCTTGGGGAGCAATCTAGCGGAGTCGGCGGGGAGGGGAACTGGAAAATGCGGGCGCTCCATCCAGGTTCGGGGTGGCGTTGCTCCAGGAAAGCTGTCGCCCCTGCGAACGCAGGGACCCATACGCCGTGCCGTCTATACTGTGGATGGTGTTAGCGGGTTGGTTGAACCAAGTCGCCTTTGCATCAGGCAACCGGGATTATGGGTCCCTGCGTTCGCAGGGACGACGCAAGGGGGTTCAAGCTTTCGCTCTACCCAATCAGCTCAACAATCCCGTAACCTCCGCCAGCGTCACCGGCCGCTGCGAAAGCACGAGCTCGGCGATGGCGCGATCGGATTCCCCTTCGCCTGATGCCAGCGGATCCCGCGCACTGAGGCGGTGGTCGAGGACCAGCCGCGCATGGAGTGCGCGGCGGGCGTCGGCGCCCGGCTGCGCGGCTTCCCATGTCATCAGGATGGCGCTGGTGACGTGATAGAGCGCGCTTGCCGCCCGGCGTGCATTCGCTTCCTCAGCCGGCTCGGCCGCAACGCGCTCGACCAGAGCAAGCGTCCGCGCCAGCGCGGTACGCAAACGGTCGCGGAACGCCGCGGGGATCAGGCGCGCGTGATTGAGCAGGTTGGTCAGCGCGAGTGCGAGCGTGCGGTGCGTGCCGATCTTGCCGACCGCGCGCCCGACGATATCGAGCGCGTTGATATTGCTGGTGCCTTCCCAGAGCACGCCGACATGGGCGTCGCGGATCAGCCTCGCATGCACCCATTCCTCGATGTAGCCGTTGCCGCCGCGCACTTCCATCGCGCCGGTCGCCACCGGAATATTGTCGCGGCAGGCTCGGAACTTGAGCAGCGGCGTGAGAATGCGCAGGCAGTCCTCGGCGGGCCTGGAGCCGGCATTGGCGCGGTCCATCGCGCTGGCGGTGAACAGAAACATCGAGAGCGACTGCTCGGCCGGCACGATGATCTTGAGCAGCTGGCGGCGCAGCAGCGGATGTTCGATGATGGTCTTGCCGAACGCCGCGCGACCGCGCGCGCAGGTAAGCGCCTCGTTGACGCAGCGCCGCATCATCGCCGCGGCGCGAACGCCATGCGACAGCCGCGACAGATTGACCTGCTCCATCATCTGCTTGAGGCCGCGATCGGCCTCGCCGACCATCCAGGCCTCGGCGCCCTCCAGCAGGATCTCGCCCGACGCCATCGAGCGGGTGCCGAGCTTTTCCTTGAGGCGAACGATACGGTAGGCGTTGCGGCTGCCGTCCTTCAGCCTTCGCGGCATCGCGAACAGCGCGAGCCCTTTGGTGCCGGCTGGCGCGCCCTCGGGCCGCGCCAGCAGCAGCGCGACGTCGGCGTCGGCGTGCGAGCAGAACCATTTGTCGCCGGTGAGCCGCCATTTGCCGTCGACCTTGCGGGCGGTCGTCTCGATGCTGCCGACGTCGGAGCCGCCGGAACGTTCGGTCATGAACTGCGTGCCCTTCCACATCGTGGCGAGGTCGCCGGACAGCATCTTCGGCAGCAGATAATCCTGCAACTCGCGGCTGGCGAATTTGCGGATCAGATGGATCGATGTGTCGGTGACGCTGATCGGGCACATCAGCCCGAATTCGGCCTGCACGAACAGATATTGCAGCGCGTATTTGGCGACCGCCGGCAGCGGGCGGTCCATGCCGAGCGTGCCGGCGCGGTGGCTCATGGCGTGGAACTGGAAGTCGCCGAACGCGATGGCTTCCATGTCGCGGTAGGAGGAATGGTGGTCGATCCAGTCCTCGTCGCGGCCGAAACGGTCGCGGGCCTGCAGCACCGGCGGGTGCTTGTCGGCAACTCGGGCGAGTTCATCGAGCCGGCCGCCGGAAAGCCGGCCGAGGCGGTCGAAATGGGGTTCGAGCCGGGAGAAGTCGTCGGGCTGCAAATAGAGCCGGAGCAGGTCGCGCAGGCCGCGATCGATGGCATAGAAGTTCTGTCCGGCGCAATCCGGCGCGATGTGGTCGGCGCCGTGCTTCGGATTGCTGGCCGCGGCGGCGCCGGACGATTTGTGGGATGGCGCGTGCATGGTGGTCCTCGTTCTCCGGATCGTCCGGTCGGCTGCGGCATCGATACGATGGCCGGGCGCCCACGATGTGCTATAGGGAATGCTCAACCACAGGGACGCTGCAATGGCATCATCGCCAGACATCGCGACGCTGAGCATCGACGATTTCGAGCCGCATCTCAATGCCATCTTCGAGATGAACTCGCCGCGCGGCATGGTGCCGCTGCAACTCGCGAAGACCGAATCCGCCGGGCAGGCCCAGCGCGAGGGCGGGGCGTTTTCGCTGCTGTTCGTCGCGCCCGCCGGCGCCTTTTTGCCGCAGGCGATCTATCCGGTCCAACACCCGGCGCTCGGCATCATGGAGATTTTCCTGGTGCCGGTCGGGCCGGTGCCGGGCGGCAACGGCTACCACGCGGTATTCACGTGAAGCGCGGGCGCGCGCTCAGCCTGCCGCGGCGGACCAGCGCATCAGGTCGTAGACGCCCTTGTCCTCCAGCGTCTCGAATCCGAGCCGCCGGTACAGCCGCATCGCCGGGTTGAACTTCTCGACATGGATCGACACCGCCTTGCCGAAGGCTGCGGCCTCGTCCATCAGGTCGCGCAGCAGCGCCTCTCCCAGACCCTGCCCGCGATGCTCCGGCAGGAAGGCGATGTCGATGATGCGGTGCTGGGTGGGCCAGCGCCCGAGATAGAGCCGGCCGATGTCCTCTCCGCCGCGGATCGTCACCAGCCAGTCGGCGTTGGGATAGTACTGCTGGTAATGCGCGTGTTGCGCCCTGAACTGGGCCTCGAGAAACGCGGCCTTGTCGTCGTCGGACCAGTCGGTGACGGCCAACTCGTCGGCCCGCGTCGAGGCGTAGAGTTGCGCGAGGAACGGCAGATCGCCTTCCGTGAGAGTGCGGAAGCCGAGACCCGAACTCGTCGCGCGCGTCCAGCCGAACGGGATCGGCGCCGCTGCGTCCATTCAGGGATCTCAGGTTCGCGGCGGGAAAACGCCCTGCAGGGCGATGCAGAAATTCAAGGTGAGGTACGGCATCATATTGTTATGCGGCTGGCTACTCCCGGCCAACGTCAGAGCCTGCGGAGCCATGGTCACCAGGTTGGCCGCGGCGGTGTAAATTGTCGCGTTTGTCGATTTTGCCAGCGACCGGGTCGGCGAGGGAGCATTGAGTTCGCCGAGGTCGATATCATGGTCCCGCATCGCGTGCGGGTGCGACGGAATCTCGGATTGCAGCAAAGTCACGGTCTCGACCCCACCGGTTTCGCCGAGAAAGCGCTCCGACAGGCCGGGACCCTGGCCCGGATGCATAGGCGCATTTCCCTGCATGTCGGGCAGCGCGAAGTTGCTCTTGCCGTTGCCGCCATAGGTGGTGCCGAGCAGCGAGAACAGCGCCGTGTTCTGCGACAGCGGCAACAGCTGTCCGTCGCAGAAGGCCCAGCCCTTGGGCGCGAAATTGAACGGGAAAATGCGGATCTCGGCGACGAATGGGTCGGCCATGGCGTGCTCCTAGGTCGGGCTTGGGAATATCCCGAACAGCGAAATGATGAAGTCGACGCAGAGGTAGGGCTGAACATTGGTGTGCGGCTGGTTGCCCCCAACGCCGGTCACCGCCTGAGCGTTGAGATTGGTGTCCGTTGGGTCCTGTATGTATGGCAAAGCTCCAGCGCCGATCTGCGCCACGATCTTGCCTGACGGATTGGCATCCTGGCCTACGTTGGTCGACCCGATCATGGGATGCGTGTGCGCCGCCATCTGCTGCACCGTCAGTGTGACGTCTTCGACGCCGCCAGGCTGGCCGAGAAGAAAGCCAGGGCCCTGGTGCAGCGGCAGCCGGCCGCGCAGGTCAGGAACGGCAAATGTGCTTTGCCCATCGCCGCCATAGGTGGTGCCGATCAGCTGAAAGAGGGTTTCGTTCTCGGAGATTGGAAGAAGCGAACCATCGCAAAAATTCCAGCCGGCCGGCGCGAAGTTGCCGGCGAACATGCGGACCTCGCCCACATAAGGCTGTGCCATCGAGATGCTCCGTTAATTCTGCGACGGGAAGATCCCCTGCAAGGCGATGCAGAAGAGGAGGGTAAGATACGGTTGCATGTTGGTATGAGGCTGCGAGCCGCCCACCGTGGTTATGGTCGTGGGATGCAGCGTCGTCAGGCCACCCGACGACACGTCCGCGTAAAGGCGGCCGGGAACGACCCCGAGCACATTGTTCGCACCGTCTTGCGTGTTGCCTGTATTCCCGCTTCCCTGCGCAAAATGCGTATGATTGGGCAGCTCGGCGACGGTCAGTGTATGCGATTGCTCGCCGCCTCTCTCGCCGAGGAAGTGACCCTGACCGCCCTTGTGGTTGGGTACCCGCCCGCGCAGATCGGGCAGTGCGAAGGTAACGCGCCCGTCGCCGCCATAGGTCGTCCCGAGCAGGGAAAACAAGGCCTGGTTCTGATTGATGGGAAGCAGTTGTCCGTCGCAGGTCGCCCAACCCTTGGGCGCGAAGCTGAACGACATCATCCTGATTTCTGAAAGGAAAGGTTCAGCCATGGCAGCCCCGCGGTTCTACCTGAGGATATCATTATGCTGAAATACAGCGGCAAGTCGACATGAATCTGCGTTCGACGATTCGGCTGTGTGAATGCAGCACGGCCGGTGCGCCCGGGGGTTGCACGGTGATCCGCGGTAAGGACCGCGGGGCTCACCATTTGAGCAACGCAAGAGCGGCGAAGCGTTGTCGCTCTTACACCAGCAGATCGACGTGAATTTGCGCGCGATGGATCGCGCCGTTGTCGATCAGCACGCTGACGTCGTCGCCAGCATGCGCGCCGTCGATCTGCGCGACATCGACCCAGGTTGGGCCGGCTTTGCTACCCCAATTCCAGTTGGCGGTGTTGACCTGCAGGGTGGCGAAAGTGCCGCTGGCATCTTCCACCGCGCGGACCACGTATGCGTCGTTCACGTTCGATCCATGGAAAGACGCCGTCAGTGCGGAGAAGTCGAAGCTGTCACCCTGGATGAAGCTGTAGTCGGCGACATGCGTCAGCGGAGCCGAGACACTGGCCGGGACACTCGCGAACACGAACTGATCGGCGCCGGCCTCGCCGACCAGAATATTGCCGCCCGAGCCGGCATAGATGGTGTCGTTGCCGGCGGTGCCGCGGATGACGGGCAGCAGGGGTGCCTGGGCGTTCGCTTGCGCCTGCACCGGGCCGGCGTTGGCCTGCGGCAAATCCGCTGTGTCGGGCAGCCGGCGTTCGCCGTCGACCAGCGTATCGGCCATCACGTCATCCGCGTCCTCACTATGCGCCAGTCCGAGCGCGTGGCCCATCTCATGGACCACGGCGGTGAGCAGGTCGAGATGGCCGGCCGCGGCGCTGGCCGGATCGGCGAACAGTTGAGTGCCGGCGGCATTGGCGGCGTGGGCGAACTCGAAATTGTCCGATAGCGTCGAATCGACGAACCAGCCATGGCCGGCGGCATTGGTGTCGATGACGATGTGGCCCGCCGTCCGCTCGCCGATGGTATTGCCCGAGAGATCATCGACGGTGAAGGTAATCGCCGCCAGCGCCGCCAGTTGGGCCGGGGATGTGCCCGCATCCTTCCATTGCAGGATCGCCGCGGCGACCACGACGTCGAGCTGCGCCTGCGTCAAATGGGTTTCGCCCGGCGTGGGCGTGGAGGCCTGAACGCCGCCCGCCGCGGCGATGAGAGGCGCATCATCGGTGATCACGCCCCGGGCAAAACTGCCGTTCGCAGTGCCGCTATTGCCGACGTCGAGCACGACCGATTCGTCGAATTCGGTTGCGTCACCGTCGGCTATGGGATTGACGGTGATAATCGCCGTCGCACTGCCAGCTGCGAACATGACGGTTCCGAGTCCGGTGCTGGCCACGAAAGTGGTGCTTCCCATGACAGTGAAATCGGACGTCGCGCTCGCGGTGCCGGTGATCGCAAAGTTCGCGATCAGCGACGAGGCCGTGCTGCCATTGCGCGTGAGTGTGTAAACAAGATTCGTAGCGCCGTCTTCGAGCACCGAAGGCGTCGAAACGGAGACGGAGATGAAGGCCGGCGAGGCGTTGCCGCTGTACGACCCGCTAGCGACGGTGGCGCTCGCGGGGTCAACCTCAAAATTTCGAGAGTTCAAATAGTCGATGACAGCATTGGTATCGGTAGAACCTCCCGCATAGCCGTCAAGGTTGATGTTGTCGGCAAAGCGCTGCCTCACGCGAATACCGCCGCCCGCACCAACTGTACCGCCCAGCGAATGGGTAATGATGTTGGCAAGCGCGCCGGCACCGCCGATGTTCAGATCCAGGAACGAGCCCGCGCCCGATGGGTCCGCGACACCCGATGTCCCGACGATCGCATTGTCGGCATTGTTGCCGCCATTGAGCAGAAGATCGATGTTGTTTCCGGTGATGGTCGCCCGCGTCGTGGCGGCACCGTCCTGACCTTGCTGGACGATGATCGCGCGCTGTCCTCCGGCATAGGTGATCATGTTGTCGGTGATTGCGGCGTTGATGACGCCACCGCCGGCGTTGAAGACGAAGACGCCGTCGGCCGCCAGTTCATCGGCAACGCTGATCGTATTGCCGTGGATGCGCGCATCGAAAACGTAGCCGGTGTCGAACGCCGACCCGAGCAAGCTGATGACGACGAAATCGCCCGCCGCCACACTGCTCAGCGTGTTGCCGGTCGCTTCGAGGTCAACCGAGCTTGAGTCGCCCGCACTCACCGAAAGCTGGTCGTTGTTGCCGCTCGACGTGCTGTTGTTCACCCGAAGGTTCATCGTGGCGGTGTCGAACGCGTCCGCCACGATACCGCCGCTGAAGTTGTTCGTGGAGCTGACGCCATCCAGGCTGATATTGGCGACCGTCGTGCCGCGAATACCGAACAAATAGCCGCTGCCTAGTGTGGAGTTGGTGGCGCTGCCGCCGGTGATGGTCAGGTCGAGATTGCCCGACTGCGTTTGCAGGTTTAGATTGTCGTCGAAGCTGCCGGTGATCGTGGTGTTGGTGATCGCGCTCGCGCCCGACATGTTAAAGAAATGAATGCCGTCTTCATCCGCTTCGTTACCGACGTTCGAGATCGAGCTGTTGCTCAGCGTGAAGTTGGCGACAGTATTGCCGTTGATACCCTGCTCGGCGCCGCCGCTGATGTTGATGTTGTCCAAGTTGACGGTGGTCACGGTCTGCAGATGGATCGCCGCGTTGGTCGCGAGGTTGTCGCCGGTCGACAGCCCTGAATTGTCGGCGTCGAGATCCGATGTTCCCGCGTTGGTAAAGTTCATGTTGCTCAGCGAGACGTCGCTGGTGTTGATGAAGCTCGCGCCGCGGCCGGTGGTGCTCTGAATGGTGCCGCCGGATCCATCGGTCGATCCGGTGCCGGTAACGATCAGTCCGCCACTGCTGCCGGTGTTGTTGAGCACGATGCCGTTGACGGCGCCGTTGGCGCTGATGTCCTGGAAGGTGACGTCGCTCGCGCCGATCGTGGTGTTCGAGATGTTGAGCGCGGTGCCGGTCGTGGTCGCGATGTGGTTGCCGGATCCGGTGACGTTGACCGTGCCGCCGCCGGTGGCAATGAAGCCGCCGCCGCTGCCGGTGGCGTCGATGGTCATGTTGCCGCCGGTGAAGTTGAAGTTGGCGGCGTTGGTGCCGCCGAGATTGACGCCGGTGCCGAGCGTGGTGTCGATGTTGAGGGTGCCGGAGAAGGCGACGGTGGTGCCCCCGGTCTGGTCGGTGATGTTGATGGCGTTGGAGGAGCCGGTACTGAAGTTGAGCGCCGAACCCGAGAAGGTGAAATTGCTCGAATTGTCGTCGAGCACGATGGCGCCGCCGTTGCCGCCGGAATAGGTCAGATTGCCGGAGAGCGTCACGGCCCCCGTCGCATGGTCCTGGATATTGACCGCATGCACGCCCGCGCCCGTGCTGATGCTGCCGCCGTAGCTGATAGCAGCGGTGCCGCCGGTGTTGTCGGCGCCGCCGCCGTTGCCGACCATGAATCCCACGGAAGCCGATCCGCTGATGGCGCCGGCGGCGGCGGAGAAGCTGCCCGACAGCAGGCCGACGCCGGCCGCCGCGGTGCCCGCGAGCTGGATGCCGAAGGTGCCGCCCGATGAACTGACGGTCCCGAGCTGCACGTCGAGCGTGCCGCCCTGGTCGATATCGACGGCCTGGCCGGCGCCGGAGATGTCCATATTCCGGACGACGAGGGTGCCGACGTCGTTGTTGCCGTCGTCGAGGCCGCTGGTGCCCGAGGCGGTCGAGATGTTGACGTTACGGATCGTGTTGTTGGAGGCGAGGTCGATGCCCTGGTCGCCGCCGGTCACGCTGATGGTCGGGCGCGTACCGGCGTTCGGAATATTGACCACATTGCCGTTGACCGGGTTGGTAAAGCTGAGCGTCTCGCCCGCGCCCCAGACCTGCTGGCCGTTCTGCAGATCGAGGCCCTCGCCGGTGTAGGTGCCGGTGCCGGTGCGCACCACGATGTAATCGTTGGCGCCGGGGCCAGCCGAATTGTTGAAGTCGGCGACGGTGCGGAACGGATCGGCGATGGTGCCGGAGCCGCCGGCGCCGAGGCTGCCGAAGTTGGTGTTGTCGATGAACCAGACCTGCGGCACGACGCCGATGTGAACGACTTCGGTATCGGTCAGCGGCCCGCCAAGCCCGCTATTGCCGCCGTCATTGGTCAGGACGGTAAGGTTGGCCTGCCCGGCAAAGCCATCGGTGCTGTGGAAGGTGACGTTGTTGGCCAGCGTGGCGTTGATATCGGCCACGGTGCCCGACAGCGTCAGCGTCGCGGTGCCGTTGGCGCCGGCGCTGATGCTGGCCGAGCCTGCCAAAGTGACGGCGACGGTGCCATTGGTGACCGAGAGCTGGGTGGTGACGGTGCCCGAGCCGGCATCGACGTCGGCGATCGAGATGCCCGAAATCGCGGTGTCGGTGTTGGAAAACGCGGTCGGCACCGCGGCGTCGGCCGGAATGGTGACGACCGGCGCGTCGTCCTGGCCGACCACATTCACCGTCGCTGTGGCGACCGTGCTGGCGTCGGTGCCGTCGGTGACCTGAATGTCGAAATGGCGGTCGCCGTCAGCCGGGTTCTCGCTTGAATTGTTGTATTGCACCGCCTCGACGGCGGCCTCGTAGGCGGCGACCGACGCGCTGCCGCTGAACGTGATCACATTGCCGGAGACGGAATAGCTGACGCCGCCGATCGAGCCGCTGGTGTTGCCCGAGACGGTCAGCACATCCTGTCCGCCGACGAAATCGGTGAGCGTGACGGTGGCGCCGGCCAGGGTGGCGCCGTCGGCGTCGGAAAAATCAATGGCGGACGTGATGAACACCGCCGTTGAGGGCGGACCGCTGCCTTCGCTGAAGGTCGCGGTGGTGGCCGTCGTGTCGATGCCGCCGCCGGGGACGAGGTCGATCAGCGGCGCGTCGTTGACCGGGGTGACGGCAACGGACGATGCGATGCTGAGCGAGGCGATGTTGTCGTTGGCGCCGCCGGTCGGACCGGTGTCGCTGAGCGAAGTGAGGGTGACGACGCGGGTGGCGGCGCCGGGATTTTCGCTGGTGTTGTCGTAGGCGAGGCCGTCGACGATCGACTGCATGACGGCGGCGGAGACGCCGCCGACTTTCGAAATCGTAACCGTCGCGACGCCGCCCGCGAGCACGACCGAGGCGGTCATGCCGTTGGTCGCGGTGATTTCGGAATTGCCGTTGTTGAGCTCGACCACGGTGCCGTCGATGGTCAGGTTTTCGGTGGCGCCGGTGCCGGCGACGTTGCTGACGGTGAGGATGAGCGTGTTGAGGTTCTGCCCGGCCTCGATCGCAGAGGCGACCACGGGCGTCGAGAACAGGTCGACCGCCGCCCCGTTCTCCGTGAAGCCGGGGTTGAGCCCTGTAGTGGTCAGGGTCGGCTCGTCATTGACCGGGGTGACCGTCACCGTGGACGAGACCGCCAGCGTCGAATTGATATTGTCATTGCCGCCGCCGTTGAGGCCGTCGTCGCGCAGCGAGGTGACGGTGACGACGCGGTTGGCGCTGCCGGGATCCTCGCTGGTGTTGCCATAGGCAAGGTTGTCGACCAGGGTCGCCATATCGGCGGCTGAAATGCCGGTGGCGCGTGAGACCGTCACGGTCGCGGTGCCGCCGGCGAGTACGACGGAAGCCGTCATGCCGTTGGTCGCGGTGACCTCGGAATTGCCGTTGTTGAGTTCGACCGTGGTGCCGTCGATCAGCAGGCTCTCGGTGGCGCCGGTGCCGGCCACGTTGGTGACGGTGACGATGATCTGATTGAGGGTTTGGCCGGCTTCCACCGTCGAGGCGAACGGGCCCGAGAACAGGTCGACCGCCGCGCCGTTTTCGGTAAAGCCCGGATTGGCAGCGGTCGCCGTCAGCGTCGGCTCGTCATTGCGCGCCTCGACGTGGATCGTCGCGGTGTCCGAGGGGCTGTCCACAAAACCGTCGTTGACGGTGTAGGTAAGGATGCGGTCGTCCGCCGTGGGATCGTTGCTGGAGTTCTGATACCGGACCGATTCCAGGAAGGTCTCGTATTCCGCCCGGGTGGCGGTGCCGGTCGCGGTCAGTGTGTTGCCGACCAGATTGCCGGTGATGTTGGCGGTATTGGTGAAGGTCAGCACGTCCTGAGCGCCAGCGTAGCCGCTGGAGATGACGACGGTCGCACTTTCCATGTTCGCGTCGTCGGGGTCACTGACCGTGATGCTGCTATCGACCAGCGTCGCGGTGTCGTTCTCGACATAGGTGATCTCGCCGTCGACGCCGATGCTCGGCGCGATGTTGAAATTCACGGTCGAAGCGATGCCAGGCGTGCCGGTGGCGACGCCGCCGAGCGCGGTACCGCCGTCATCGGTCAATGAGACGATGGTGACGACGCGCGCCGGATCGCCGGGAGAAACAACGGTGTTGGTGTAGCTCAGCGCGTCGATCAGCGTGCCGGTCTGGGCTCCGGACAGGCCGGGGCTGGTGATGGTGACGGTGGCGGTGCCGCCGGACACGGCGACGGCATAGGTTACGCCGAGCGTTGCGGTTGGAGCGCCGCTTACGGTGCCGTCGACCAGCGCCACGATGTCGCCGTCGATGGTGAGGCTTTCGTCGGTGTCGGAAATATTGGTCACCGTCAGCACCAGCTGGGTGATGACCTGTCCGCTCTCGACCGTGGAGGCCGTGACGCCGGAGAACAAATCCGCTCCCGGCACATAGGCTGGATTGTTCGCGGTCGCGGCCACCGTCGGCGCGTCGTTGACCGAATTGACGGTGATGTCGATGCTGCCGGTCGGATTGGAGCCTTGCGGCCCGTTGGCGCCGTCGTCGAAGGCGATGCCGACGCTGGGCGTGCCGAAGAAATTCGGCGCCGAATCATAGGTCACCGCCGCCAGCGCGGCGTTCACCGCGGCCGGGGTTCCGGTGATGGTGTAGGTCAGCACGCCCGCATTGAGCACGCCGGCTCCAGCGCCGACCAGCACGCCTGCGGGCGCATCCAGCGTCAGCGTCGCCGTGATGTTCGCGCTGTCGATGTCGGCCGTCACCGGCGGCAGCGTGAACAGCGTGGTCGCGGCGGCGTCCTCGTTGATGGTCAGCGACTGCGACAGGTTGGTCGCGGTCGGCGCGTCGTTCACCGCGTTGACGGTGATGCTGACGGTGCCGGTTGGATTGGTGCCATGCGGGCCGTTGCTGCCGTCGTCGATTGCGACGCCGACATTGGTAGGACCGGCGAAATTATCGGCGGAATCGTAGGTTACCGCCGCCAGTGCGGCAGTTACCGTCGCCGCTGTTCCGGTGATGGTGTAGGTCAGTACGCCGGCGTTCAGGACGCCGGCGCCGGCGCCGGTCAACACGCCCGCCGCCGCGTCGAGCGTCAGCGCCGCCGTTACGTTCGTACTGTCGATGTCGGCCACCACAGGCGCCAGCGTGAACAGCGTGGCTGCCGCGCCATCCTCGCCGACGCTGAGCGACTGCGTCAGATTGGTCGCGGTCGGTGCGTCGTTGACCGCGTTGATGGTCACGGTGCCGGTGCCGATCGGGTTGGATCCCTGCGGCCCGTTGGCGCCATCGTCGATCGTGATGCCGACGTCGGTGATCCCGTTGAAATCGGGAGCGGAATCGAACGCCACCCCGGCCAGCGCGGTGGTGACCGCGGCGGGCGTTCCCGTGATGGTGTAGGTCAGTACGCCCGCGTTCAGCACGCCGGCTCCGGCGCCGGTCAGCACGCCCGCCGTCGCATCCAGCGTCAGCGTTGCCGTCACCGTGGCGCTGTCGATGTCCGATACCACAGGTGCCAGTGTGAACAGCGTCGTTGCCGCATCGTCTTCGCCGATGGAGAGCGACTGCGTCAGGTTGGTCGCGGTCGGCGCGTCATTCACCGCATTGACGGTGATGCTGATCGTGCCGGTCGGATTGGTCCCCTGCGGGCCGGCGGCGCCGTCGTCGACGGTGACGCCGACGCTGGTCGGGCCGTTGAAATTATTGGCGGAATCGTACGTCACCGCCGCCAGCGCGGCGTTCACTGCCGCTGCGGTCCCGGTAATGGTGTAGGTCAGCACGCCCGCATTCAGGACGCCGGCCCCGGCGCCGTTCAGCACGCCCGCCGCCGCATCCAGCGTCAGCGTCGCCGTCACATTCGAGCTGTCGATGTCGGCCACCACGGGCGCCAGCGTAAACAGCGTGGCTGCCGCGCCATCCTCGCCGACGCTGAGCGACTGCGTCAGATTGGTCGCGGCCGGCGCGTCGTTCACCGCGTTGACGGTGATGTTGATGCTGCCGGTCGGGTTGACACCCTGCGGGCCGTTGGCGCCGTCGCCGATGGTCACGCCGACGCTGGTGGCGCCGTTGAAATTCGGTGCGGAATCGTACGTCACCGCGGCCAGCGCGTTACCCACGGTCGTCGCGTCGCCTGTCATCGTGTAGGTCAGCACGCCGGCCGACAGCACGCCGGTCCCGGCGCCGATCAGGACGCCCGCCGCCGCATCGAGCGTCAGCGTCGCCGTGAACGTGCTGCCGTCGATGTCGGCCATTGCAGGTGCGACCGTGAACAGCTGCGTTGCCGCTGCATCCTCGTTGACGACAAGCGACTGCGTCAGGTTGGTCGCGGTCGGCGCGTCGTTCACCGCATTGACGTTGATCGTGATGGTATTGGGCGTTGCATCGAGATCGACGCCGCCATTGGCGGTGCCGCCATTGTCGCGGACCTGAAAGGTGAAGCTGGCATAGCCTGCGCCGCTGGTGTTGGCCACCGGGACGAATACCAGTTGACCCGCCGCGATGGCGGCGGCGGAAACGGAATCGCCGGCAACGACTGCTACACCGTTGTTGAGCAACGTACCCGTCGCGGGCAGGGTTGCGATCCGCACCGCGGTCAGCGCGTTCGGTGCGGAACTGTCGGAGGGATCGGTAAAGCCAAAATCCGCGGCGCTGAAGACATAATTGGTGTCCTCGCTCGCGGCAACCGCGCCATTGGTGCCTGCAGGCGCTTCGTTGACATTGCCGACGCCGATCGTGAACGTCTGCGATGTGGTGAGGATGCCGTCGGTCGCCTGCACGGTAATGTCGTAGGCGAAACCGGGAGCAGTCTCGTAGTCGAGCGCCGCGGCGACCGTGACCACGCCGGTGGCGGCATCGATCTGGAAGCGGCCGCCGGCACTGTCGCTCAGCGAATAGGTCAGCGGCAGACCGCTTGGATTGTTGGCCTGGGCGGCTATCCCGACCTGCGTGCCGATCGCGGCATTTTCCAGAACGCTGTTGACGCCCCCATTGTTGTCAGCCGGCGCCGACAATGTCGGTGCAACCGGCGGAAAGGGCGTGTTGGCCGGCAGGCCCGCGTAAAGCGCCTTGGTCCCGTAGGCCGCCTGAAATGCCGCCGCCTCAGGGGTAAGAATGATATTCCCCGCATTGTCGAAAATCAGCGCCGGCCGGGTGATACCGCCGACCGTATACGGGGGAGCCGTATTGGGCATTTCTACTCCTTACGTCCGCGCAACGTGCGGCGTGAACTCGTCGAGCAACTGAATGGCGGAGTGCGCGTGGTTTGCGGGGCGGTCCGGTTCTGCCAGGAGAACGGCGGCTCTGGAGCAAGCCCGTCCACGAAGATCCCCAATGATCGTGAGATCCGTCATCTTCGCGCGACGCCCCGATTACTCGTGTGCACCCCCGGACGGATCAATAAATGTTCAAGCGAAAAAAAAGCGGAAGCAAAATTAACTCGGTGGCAACCAAGTCCGTCGATTTCACTCTTATTTTGCGCGAACCTTGGAGTCAATGTTCCTAGAAGTAGTGGTGCGGCCCGGCGGCGGTAACCTGCCGTTAACCTTGACGCGTGCGCCGGGGGCCGCTCGCCGCGATGGAAATGGACGATGCGGTTGTCATATTTCTGCAATCCGCAAGCGGGCAGCGGCGCGGGTGAGGCGGGAGCGGAGATCGATCGGCCGGTGTCATCGCCCGGGACAGCGCGAGCAGCGTGATATCGCGAACGACCTTTACCCCGTGAGGCTCGATCGACGGACAGCGGAGCCGGGACGCACGCTTGATCGATGGATGGCATCGCTGCCTCCCGAAAAAGGGATTGCAGACCGATAGCCCCCGCCGCGACCGGAAAATGTGAACTGCTTCACAATCTCGGATTAGTGATCGCGACGTGTGAGAGCGGCCGCGCTCACCCCTGCACGATCCGCCACACGATCGCACCCAGCGCGCCGGCCCAGAGCAGGGTGCCGGCCAGCGCCTGAAGGGCAAAACCCGGGCCGCGCTTGGCGGCAGCTTGCGAGTAACCGGTCAAATAGAGCACGCGGCCGGCAATCCAGACCAGGCCGAGCATGGCGGCGTAGGAATCGCCGATATAGATCGCAAACAGCCAGAGCGAGGGCAGGAAAATCGGCATCCATTCCAGCGTGTTCATCTGTACGCGAAACACCCGCTCGAAATCGGGATTACCCGAGGTCGCCGGCACCTTGATGCCGAACGCCACCCGCGCTCGTGACACCTGGATGCCGGTGAAGAAGTAGAACAGGATGGCGAGACAGGTGACGAGTGCGGTGAAGTGGTACATCGAAATCCCTTTGGAGGTTTATCGTCGTCATTCCGGGACGCGAACGAAGTGAGCGAACCCGGAATCTCGAGATTCCGGGTCTGGTCCTGCGGACCATCCCGGAATGACGGTGCTGGCTTCAGTACCCGGTCATTTCCAGATATCCTAATCCGGCGTGGCTGCCTGTAAAACTGATCGGGCCCTCCCAATAGGGAAAGCTGGTGCCCATCCAGCTTTTCGGGTTCAACGCCGAGGTTTCGATCGCAAACCCGCGGGCGGGAATGGCGACGCGCCAGGCGGTCGGCACCTTGCGGCCGGCGACGTCGGTCACGACAACAGGCGTGATGCTGTTGCCGGCTGACGCAATTTCGGCCGAGCGGCCGTCGGGTGCGATCCAGTTGCCGAGCAGATCGTTACGGCCGTCCTGCTGGCGCAGCCGGTACAGCATCAGCTTTTCGCCCGAGTTCAGGTGCAGCGAGAACCAGTCCCATCCGGTCTGGTCCGGGCCAAGCGGCTGGCTGCTCCATTCGCGGTCCATCCAGGCAAGGCCGGTGACCTCGACGGGCTTGTCGCCGATGCCGATGCGGCCGCTCGCCTTGAAAAACGGCTGGCTGTAATAATACGACGCCTGTCCGCGTTCCGATTTCCTGGAGTAGCCGGCGTTGCCCTGCAGCACCAGCGGCCGGTCGGCGTCGAGCCGCAGCGTGTAGGAAAAATCGGCGCCCGACGCCTTGAGGTCGAGCGGCGCAAGCATGGCCTCGCGCATCGGATTGCCGCCGCGCATTTCCCAGGCATCGATCCAGGCGAGAAACGGCTTTGTGTCGACGCCGGCCTGGCCGACGCCGCCGCGCGCAAAGGCTTCGCCATGGCGATGCGTATCCGCTGAAGTCACCGCGGCATGGCCCATCCAGATCTGCTGGTTGGCCCAGCCCTGCGCTTGCGCTCCCGGCCGGGTGGCCTGGCGGAACAGCGTCCACTGCGCGCCATAGGCCGCTCCGCTGGCATCCCTCAGATTCGCCGTCACGTACCACCACTCGATGCGAAACTCCGGATGCGGGCCGTGGTCGCCGGGAAACGCGAAGGTCCTGCCGGGCACGACGGCCGCGAACCCTTCCGCGTTCTCGCCGAGCCCGGCAAAGCCCTGCGCGCGTGCCGCGCCACCGCCGAACCCGAGCAGGGCAAGTCCGCCAACGAAGGCGCGGCGCGATAGTTTGCGGCTAGCGTTCATCGGCGAAAATCTTGATCAGGCTGGCCGGCTGCATCCGCGCCAGTTTCATCACCGGAAGCAGGGCGGCCAGCAGCGAAGCCGCCATAACAACGCCTAGCAGCTCGAGCAGTTGCAGCGGGAACACGTGAAACGGCAGCCGCCAACCAAAGGCCTTCACATTCACCACCGCAATCAGGCACCACGCCACCGCCAGACCAAGCGGCAGCGCCAGCAGCGCGGTGATCAGCGCCACTGACATGGTCTTGATCAGCTCGATCGCGGCCAGCCGCCGTCGCGTGATGCCGATCGCCCATAGCGGCGCCAGTTGCGGCAGCCGCGAATTGCTCAGGGTCAGCAAGCTGGTCAGCAGTGCGATGCCGGCGACCCCGAGAGTGAAGGTGTTGAGCGCCGCGGTCACCGCAAAGGTTCGATTGAAAATGCGTTTCGACTCCGCCTTCATGGTGGCCTGATCGGCGAGACTGCGGTCGCCGAGATCGAATTTTTCGCGCAGGGCCGATAGCAGCGCCGGGATTTCGGCTGGTGCGACCCGCAGGCCAAACCGTGTGGCGGGGAGGGCAGGAAAGCGCCGGGTCAGCGCCGCGTAGTTGACGGCGACCTGGCCCTTCGGGTTGCCGTAATCGGCATAGATACCGACGATCTCGAGCGGCCAGTTGCCGCCGGGCGCGGGCACTTCGATGCGGTCGCCGACCGCAAGTTTCAACCGCCGGGACAGTTGTTCGCTGATCAGCGTGGCATCGCCCGGCCGCAGGCGAACCCAGGGGTTGGCGCTGGATTCAAGCAAGGGCCAGTTCTCACTATAGGTGGTGTGATCAGGCAGGCCCAACACCTCGATCGGCGCGCCGCGGAATTGCACGTCGGCCCGGCCGCCGGGAAGGATCGCCTCGACTTCCGCACGGCCGCGCAGCCAGGTCTTGATCGCGGTCGCCTGCGCATCGTCTTTGGCGCTGACATAGACGTCCGCCGCCAGCCGTCCGTCGAGCCAGCCGACAAAGGTCCGGCTGAAGCTTTCCACCATGGTGCCGACACCGACATTGACCGCGAGCGCGAGCAGCAGTGCCATCAGCGCCAGCGAGAGCCCGGAGAGTTGCTGGCGGCTGTCGGCCCAGAACCAGACTGCGAGCGGGCGGCGCGCGCTGCGCTGGCCCAGCGAGAGCACGCGCTCCAGGATCGCCGGCAGCAGCAGGGCGGCGGCCAGCAGCAAGGCGGCGAGCACGGCAAATCCTGACAGCAGCGAGTCGCCGTGCCACAGCAGCAAACAGGCGGACGCGAACACGGCGAGCGCGATCGCGCTCTGAACCGTCAGCCAGCGCTGCTGCGCCTGTTGCCAGGCCTGCGGTTGCGCCGCCACCAGCACCGGAAGGCGCGCGGCCTTGGTCAGGCTTGCCGCCGCCGCCGCCAGCGCGCCTGTTACGGAGATGGCGAGGCCGGCGATCCACCATTCGCTGCGCAGCGTCAATTGCCCGGGGATCTGCGCGCCATAGAGTCCGCGCAAGCTTGCGGCGACATCGGGCAGCAGGGATGCCGCGATGAAATAGCCGCAGACCAGGCCCGTGACGCCGGCGATCAGCGCCAGCGCCACCAGCTCGATCACCAGTACCGCGTTCAGCATCCGCGCCGACGCCCCGCAGGCGCGTAGCGTTCGCAGCATCGGCCGCCGCTGCTCGAACGCCAATCCGATCGCCGAATTGACGATGAACAGTCCGACCACGAAGGACAGCAGGCCAAATGCCGTCAGGTTGAGGTGAAAGCTGTCGGTGAGCCGTTCGAGATCGCTTTCCGCGTCTGGCTCGACCAGGCGCAGCCTGTCGCCGACGATGGTTTCCAGCGCCGCGCGCGGGCCTTTGGCCTTGCCGATCAAGAGGCGCGAGAGCTGGTCCGGCATGTTCAGGAGTTGCTGGGCGATGCCGATATCGACCACCAGCACGCCGGGCGCCAGTTGCGGCTGCATCCGCAGCGGCGGCAGCAAGGTGCCGCCGCTGGTCGAAGGCCGCGTGCCTTCCGGCAAATTGAGATCGGCAAACGCCTCGGGCGCCACCAGCATTTCGCCGGGCGGTGTGACGAAGGATTGCAGGCCGGATCGACCGACCGTCGGCGCGTTGCCGACCTCGCTTGGCAGCGTGACCGGCTCGATGCCCAGCAGCCGGAACGAGCGTCCGCCGATCTGGATGCGGCCTTCGAGCACCGGCGACACCGGCCAGCCGGCGCGGCGCAGCTCGACGAACAGGGCCTGCGGGAAGGTCGTATCGTCGCGGCCGACAAGCATGGCAGTTCGCGCCCCGCCGAAGGTCGCGGCCGCGCGGTCGTAACTGATGCGTGCCTGCGCGTTCAGCGCCTGCACGCCGCTCCACAACGCGGTCGCGGAGACCAGCCCGATCAACAGGGTCGCCAGTTGCATCGGATGCCGCCGCCAGTGGCTGAGCAGAACCGCGAAAATCCAGAGGGCGCGGCTCACGCGATTAGTCCTGCATGGAGATGGATCCGGCGATCGAGCGTGGCGGCGAGCCGGGTGCTGTGCGTCACCATCAGGAAGCCGCAGCCGGTGCGCGTCACCAGATCGCGGGTCAGCGCCAGCACGTCATCCGCGGTCGCCTCGTCGAGATTGCCGGTGGGTT